>JAVBRE010000105.1:0-6707 GCA_031548325.1 Desulfovibrionaceae bacterium | reverse complement strand
ACACGCTGGTCCCGATCAGAAGGGCGGCTGCGCCCATGTGCTGGGTGCGGGTAAGAAAGGTCATGCGCATATGGCATGCTGTTACAGCACAGGCGGCGGGCTTGCAACCCCGCCGCCGCCTTTCTCAGCCTTCCGCCGCGTCTCCCGCCACTTTGGCGGCCGGTCTCTTCCGTTCTCTGCCGGCCAGATAATACTGCGCGCCGAAGAGCAGCGCCAGCACGCTCAGGCCGATCATGTCGGTGTACACGCCGCTGTCGATCAGCCCCAGAGCGCCGACGAAGGCGACCAGGCGCAGCAGCATAGGTACCGTGGTGAACAGGTAGCCCTCGATCGCGATGCCGATCATCAGCACGCCGATGCAGGCTCCCAAGGCCACGCGCAGCCCTTCGAAGAATCCCGTGTTGATCAGCAGCAGTTGCGGCGAATACACGAACATGAAGGGCACGATAAAGCCCGCAATGGCCAGTTTTACCGAAGCAAAGCCCGTTTTCATGGGGTCGCCGCCCGAAATTCCCGCCGCCGCGAAGGCCGCCAGAGCCACCGGAGGCGTCAGGTTGGCGAACATGGCGTAATAGAAGGCGAACAGGTGGGCGGATATGGCCGGAATACCCAGCTTGGCCAGGGCCGGGGCCGCGATGGTGGCCGTGATGATGTATGCCGGGATGGAGGGAACCCCCATGCCCAGAATCATGCAGGTGATCATGGTGAAGATCAGCGTGAAGACCAGGCTTTGGCTGCCCAGAGTGATGATGGTGTTGGCCATGGTCAGGCCGAAGCCGGTCTTGGACGTCACCCCGATGATGATGCCCACGCAGGCGCAGGCCATGGCCACGGCGACGGTCTGCTTCGCGCCGTCGGCGAAGGCGTCGCAGATGTCCTTGAAGCTCATGCGGGTATTTTTTTTCAGCGCGGATACGGCAATAGTGGCCACGATAGTGATGACGGCGGAAAAAACCACCGTGGTGCCCGAGAAGAGCAGCAGGTACAGCAACAGGAAGATGGGCAGCAGCAGATGCCCCTTGTCTTTCAGCACGGCCCTGGCCTTGGGCAGCCGGTCTTTGGGCAGGCCCAGCAGGTTGGTCTTGCCCGCGCGCAACTGTACCTGGATGATGATGCCCAGGTAGTACAAAAGCGCCGGTATGGCCGCATGCACGATGATGGTGGAATAGGGCACGCTGAGAATCTCGGCCATGATGAAGGCCGCAGCCCCCATGACCGGGGGCAGCAGCTGTCCGCCGACGGAGGCGGAAGCTTCCACCGCGCCCGCGAAGTCTTTGGAATAGCCCGTGCGCTTCATCAGCGGAATGGTGAAGGCGCCGGTGGTCACCACGTTGGCCACGGCGGAGCCGTTGATGGACCCCAGCAGGCCGGAGGAAATGACCGCCACTTTCGCCGGGCCGCCTTTGGTGTGCCCGGCCAGAGCCATGGCCAGATCATTGAAAAAAGCGCCCATGCCCGACTTGCCCATGACCGTGCCGAACAGGATGAACAAAAAGATGTAGCTGGCCGCCACGCTGACGGAGGTGCCGTAGATGCCCTCGGTGTTGGCGAAAAAATGGTTGGAAAGCTGTACCCAGGTATAGCCCCGGTGGCCGAATATGCCCGGCATGCCGCGTCCGAAAAGACCATAGGCGATAAAGATCAGGCTGAGTATGGGCAGAGCCCACCCGGCCATGCGGCGCGACGCTTCCATCACCAGCAGCACAAGCAGGGTCGCCACCACCAGGTCCGGCGTATTGGGCATGCCCGCGCGTTCCACCACGCCCATATAGTCGACCCAGACATACACCGGTATGGCCAGAGAGAGCGCTATCAGCACCCAGTCCACCCACGACACCCGTTTGTAGCTGCTCTTCCTGCTGAAGGGGTACATGATGAAGCCCAGGGCCAGCATCATGCCCACGTGCAAGGATCGATGCACCAGCACCACCGGCGTGCCCAAGAAAGAGGTGATGAAATGATACAGGGTCACCCCGATGCAGGTCAGGTAGAACAGTTTCGCGAGCGCGGGGCTTTCCAGCGTGCGGGTGCTGGCCTCCTTGTCGAATTCCCGAATAAGCTTTTCCTGCTCTTCGGTCAGTTCCCCGCCCATGGCTGCGGTGAAGTCCTCGTCAGAGACGCCGGGCTCAAGGTTCGCCTGTTTTTTCAGTCTGGTGTCGTTTTCCTGTGCCATAATACGCCCCTTTCGACGTCATCGTTTCTCGATCACCAAACGCAGCCTGGTGTGTTGGGGCAGCGTGTCCCCCCTGGCCACAAGCGCGCCGTCAAGCGCGATCTCGCGCGTTGCGGTGTGCGAATTCAGCCACACAAGTTCGGCGAAAGTCTGGTCTATTTCTTCCATGTGGATCAAACCGTCTCTCACGTAGCAGACGCGCCCCTTGTCTTCCGGAATGCCCGCGCCGAACGCGGGAAAGGTGATGGCGTCAAGCATCAGGGCGTATGAAGCGTCCACATGGTAATATTCGTTCCAGGGAATCTTTTCCCAGGAATGTATCCACCCGAAGGACAGGCGGCTGCCCGCCCTGGCCGGGACCTCGGCGTACACCGCGCCCGTCTTCCAGTCATAGATGCGCAATACCGCCTCCTCCGTCGTGGATTTGGCGGCACAGGCGGCTGCCAGCATCAACAGACAGGCGGCCAGGATTCGAATCGACACGGCATGCCGGGTTCTCTCTCGCCCGGCATGCCGTGCGGTCTTTTGTACTTTGAACATACGGCGCCTTGGCCCTTACTTCATCATCCCCTTTTCCTTGTAGTACTTTATCGCGCCGTCATGCAGGGGCACAGAGGTGCCGACTATGCCGCGCAGGGCGGTTTCGGGCTTGATGTTGACCTTGGCCGTGTTGTGCGAGCCCTGAATGGCCTCAAGCCCCTTTGGGGAATAAATGTTCGTCAACAGGTCGTACACCACGTTCGCGGGCAGTTTGACGTCCGCCAGCATGATGTTCATGACCGCCGCGGTTTGGGTGTCTTTTTCCGTGCCGTAGGTGGCGGCGGGAATGAAGGTTTCGATATAGAAGGGATACTTGGCGATGAGCTTTTTCCGGGCTTCGCCTTCCACCGGCACGAAGGCGATTTTTTTGGTTACGCCCAGTTCGCGGATGGTGGCGTTGCCCAGTCCGGATGTGACAAAGGCCGCGTCGCACAGGCCGTTCTTCATCTGGTCGATGGCTTCGCCGTAGTTCAGATAGTCGACGCGGCAATCTTTGTACGTCATGCCGTGCGCTTCAAACATCATGCGCGCGTTCAATTCCACGCCGGAGTTGGGCGCGCCCACGCCCACGCGCTTGCCTTTCAGGTCGGCGAAGCTTTTGATGCCGGAGTCTGCGGTGGTCACGATCTGGCAGTAGTTGGGCCACAGGCCCATCATGGCGCGCAGGGTTTTGGCCGGCGGCTTTCCCGCATAGGCGCCGAAAGATTCCACAGCCTGAATGACAGAGTCGGCCATGGCAATGGCCAATTCACCCTGGCCGGTCAGCAGCGCGTTGATGTTTTCAGCGGTCGCGCCGGTGGCGGTCGCCGATGTTTTATAGCCCAGCGTGCCTATATAAGTTGAAAAAGCGCCTCCGATGGGAAAGTAAATGCCGCTGGAAGGTCCGGTGAGCACCGTAATGAAATAATCGCCGCGCTTGACCTGGGGTTGCGCGGCATCCGCCGGGGGCATGCAGATAAGAGTGGATAGAATGACGGCACAGATGAAAAGAATACGTTTGCTATACTTCATAAGATCCTCCTCAATGTAAAGCGCTCCGGGTTTGGCGCATATGCAGCACATGACAACCACGCGTGCACTGTTTGAACGGCACCGGCAGACAGAGACAGTTTTTGAGCGCATCTGACGCTTAGGTATGCGCACAAAATAGCTATTATGCTATTGATTATCATTTCCTAGCAAAGGCGTCAAGATTCAGTAAGGTGGTTCAGCGCCGGTCTTGCCAAGGCCTCTGCTCCATGGCACAGTTTCGCCACAGCAAACCGAGGCGCTCATGTCGCATATCCGCTCCGTGCTTCTTGACCGCGACGGCACGGTCATCGTGGACAAACACTATCTTTCGGACCCGGCAGGGCTCGAACTGCTGCCCGGCGCGGCCGAAGGACTGGCAATGCTGTCCCGGGCCGGGGCGCGTCTGTTTTTGGCGACCAACCAGTCGGGCATCGGGCGCGGTTATTTTTCGGAGCGGGACTACCATGCCTGCGCCGCGGCCCTGGCGCAACTGCTTGAAGGCAGGGGCATTCGTCTTGAAGGCGCAGCCTTTTGCCCGCATGCGCCCGAAGATGCCTGCGCTTGCCGCAAGCCGGCCTTGGGCATGTGGGAAAAGCTGCGCGACGGGTATGGCTTGCGCGCCGGGGCGACGGCTATGATCGGCGACAAGGCGGAAGACGTCGCTTTCGGTCTGGCTGCGGGTTTTGCCGCGGTGGCGCTGGTGTTGACGGGCAAGGGCGCAGCGGCGGCCAGGGCCATGAATCTGCCCTTGCCGGCGGCGGAAGAGGCTTTTTTGTCGCTTGGCGAACGGCAAGCGAACTGGCCTCATATCGTGGCCCGCGATCTGCGCGGCGCGGCGCTCGGCATTCTGGCCCTTTAGGGTCAGCCCCCGTTACCTTGCCTGCTGCAACGCTGCTCTCGTTTTTTTGTTGCCACACCCCTCAGTTTTGATGTAATCACGCCGTCCGGACTTTTGTCCGGAGATATTTTAGATAAAAGAGTCTGTTATGTCCCTTATTCCCAATAAAAACATTCGCAATATCGCCATTATCGCCCACGTCGACCACGGCAAAACCACGCTGGTCGACGCCCTGTTTCGCCAGAGCGGCATCTTTCGCGAAGACCAGCAGGTCGACGAACGGATCATGGACCGTATGGATCTCGAGCGCGAGCGCGGCATCACCATAGCCGCCAAAAACTGCGCCGTGACCTGGGGCGAGGTCAAGATCAACATCATTGACACTCCGGGGCACGCCGATTTCGGCGGCGAGGTGGAACGGGCCCTCAGCATGGTCAGCGGCGTGGTGTTGTTGGTGGATTCAGCCGAAGGCCCTTTGCCCCAGACCCGTTTCGTGCTGAAAAAGGCCATGGAAGCCGGACTGAAGATCATTGTGGCCGTCAACAAGATTGACCGCAAAGACGCGCGGCCCGAAGAAGTGCTGAGCGAAGTGTACGATCTGTTCATCGACCTCGGAGCCACGGAAGAACAACTGGAATTTCCCGTGCTTTATACCGTGGGGCGCCAGGGCATCGCGGGCAAAAGCGTGGAAGAGGCCCTTGCGGCCAAAGACCTGTCCGCGCTTTTCGAGGCGGTTCTTTCGGCCGTGCCCGCGCCCCTGCACGATCCGGCCGAGCCTTTTCAGATGCTGGCCGCGGACCTGGACTACTCGGACTATCTGGGCCGTCTGGCCGTCGGCCGCATTTTGCACGGTTCCGTGCGGGCCAAGGACGCTCTGGTCCGCATCGGCGAGGACGGCGCGGCAAAGCCGCTACGGGTGACCAAAATTCAGGTTTATCTGGGCCCCAGACTGGTTGAAGCCGAAGAAGCAGTGGCCGGAGATATCGTGATTCTGGCCGGGGTTGAAGACGTGACCATCGGCGACACCGTCTGCATCCGCGAAGCGCCGCGCATTTTGCCGCGCATCCGGGTGGACGAACCCACGGTGTCCATGCGTTTCGCCATCAACACTTCCCCTTTGGCCGGGCAGGACGGCAAACTGGTGCAGTCGCGCAAGATACGCGAACGCCTGGAGCGCGAAGCCCTGCGCAACGTGGCCATTCGGGTGGCGGACGCCGAGGACAGGGACAGTTTTATCGTCAAGGGGCGAGGCGAATTTCAGATGGCCATCCTGATCGAGCAGATGCGCCGCGAAGGCTTTGAACTTTGCGTGGGGCGGCCGGAGGTCATCCTCAAGGCGAACGAGGCCGGAGAAACTCTGGAACCCATTGAGCGCCTGTACGTGGACTGCGACGAGACCTTCATGGGCGTGGTGACCGAAAAGCTGGCCATCCGCAAAGGCCGCATGCTGGGGCTTGCCAACAACGGCTCCGGCCGCGTTCATATGGAATTTTCCGTGCCCGCGCGAGGACTCATCGGCTTTCGCGACGAATTTCTGACCGACACCACGGGCACCGGCATTCTCAACGCCTCTCTGGAAGGCTACGAACCCTATCGCGGTGATTTTCCGGCTCGCTTCACCGGGTCCATCGTGGCGGACCGGCCCGGTCGCGCCGTGGCTTACGCCCTGTTCAACCTGGAACCGCGCGGCACGCTTTTCGTGGTGCCCAATGACCCGGTGTACGAAGGCATGATTGTGGGAGAACACAACCGTGACAAAGACATTGACGTCAACGCCACCAAAGAGAAAAAGCTGACCAACCTGCGGGCGGCGGGCAAGGATGAGAACGTCATTTTGACCCCGGTGCGGCCCATGACCCTGGAAAAAGCCATTCATTTCGTGCGCGACGACGAAATGGTGGAAGTGACGCCGCACTCTATCCGTCTGCGCAAGACCATACTTGAAGCCCAGAAGCGCTATCAGGCCGCGGGCAAGAAAAAAGCGGCCGCCCCCGGCAAGGGCGAATAGAAACAGCGATATCGCGCAACGAGCGGCGCCGTCCCGGCCGGGACGGCGCCGCGCGCGCTTGCGGGCCGCGCGGTTCTCTGTACACCGGCGCGTTTTTGCGGGAACGTGACGTAAAATGCATTTTACGACAAAAATGT
>JAVBRE010000213.1:0-16529 GCA_031548325.1 Desulfovibrionaceae bacterium | reverse complement strand
AGCTCGTTTGGGTCCGCCTTTTTTTCAGGTCTCTTTCACGAGGCCGTAAGACTAGGCGGATTTTTTTTTCAACATCATCTTGTGCTCATTTCATAATGAATTATGAAATTAATATATTCGGAGTGTATTTAGCGCATCTTGGGCAAAGCTTTGACCATTTGCAGACCCAGCCGCAACTGGTTGTCCTTTTCCAGAAAAGAGCGCACTTCCGGCGTCACCTGGACTGAAGGATCGGGCGTTTTGCCGCCCTTGTTTTCCGGCGCCGGAGAGGTCTCGCCCGACTTTTCAGGAGCTTTTTTCGCGTCCCCTTTTTCAAGATGCCCGGAAAGATCCTTCTCCCGCAGGCTGAGGCGCGGCAATTTGGCCGCATCTTCGCGCGGGGTCTCAAAGGGCACCACCAGGTCGGGATCTATGCCCTCGGCCTGGATGGAACGGCCGTTGGGGGTATAATACAGGGCCACCGTCAGTTTCAGCGCCGAGCCGTCGGGCATGGGAATGACGTTCTGCACGGAACCTTTGCCAAAGGTGCGTTCGCCGATGAGCAAGCCGCGCTTGTGGTCCCGCAGCGCGCCGGCCACGATCTCAGAGGCCGAGGCCGAACCGGCGTTGACCAGCACAACCAGTGGACAGGTCTGATCCGTGTCCTGGGCGCTGGCCTTGAACTGTCTGGGGCCGTCTTGCTCGCGACCGCGAATGGATACGATCTCGCCGGACTGCAAGAAGACATCGGCCACCTTGGCGGCCTGATCCAGAAGGCCGCCGGGGTTGTTGCGCAAGTCGAGCACGATGCCCTTGATCGCGCCTTTTTTTCTGGCGTCCGCAAGGCCGGCCAGAAGTTCCCTTTCCGTGTTGTCGCTGAAACGGGTCACGCGCACCCAGGGATACCCTTCTTCCAGAAAGCGGGTCTTCACGCTGATGATCGGAATGGAATCGCGAACGATCTTGACCTGGGAAGGCAGTTTGGCCTCCTTGTGCATGATCAGAAGTTCCACTTCCGAACCCTTGGCGCCCCGGATTTTGGAAACCGATTCCTGCATGGTCATGTCCTGGGTGGGGTGCCCGTCCACGGCCAGAATGATGTCGCCCGCCTTGAGACCGGCCTTGTGCGCGGGGGTATCCTCAATGGGAGAAACGACAGTCAACTGGCCGTTTTCCATGGATATCTCGATACCGATCCCATAAAAAGCGCCGGATGTCGTTTCTTTCATTTCCTTGTATTCGGTGGCGGACAAATACGTGGAGTGCGGGTCAAGATTTTGCAGCATCCCCTTGATGGCGCCGTTCATCAGCTCTTCGCTGGTGGCCTCGCGCACATACAACCGCCGCACATATTCGTAAATCTGACTGAAGCGTTTCATCCCGTCATATTTGCTGCTCTCCGCGGCAAACCCGGACAGGGGCTGAAACAGCATAAGCCCAAGACAGACAACCTGCATGGGCAGCAAACAAAAGCGCATGGGCGAACCTCCAGAACAACAGAGCCAAATCGTGCAACCGTGGCTGTTCTATAGCATACAATGCGGCAAAGCGATAGTTGCGGCGCGTATTTTATCGCGCTTGCAGCAAACAAACAGCGTGTCAGCGCGCGCGCAGCCACTGCTCGGGGTTAATCGCTTTTTGGTGAAAACGCAATTCGAAATACAGGCCCGGCCCGTTCAGCGCGGGCACAAAACCCGAAGCGCCGACAACCTCGCCGCGCGCCACATCCTGCCCCACCCGCAACGGACTTTCGGACAAAAAGGCGTACAGGGAATAATATTCGGAACCATGCAGCACAATCACCACCCGGCCCATGCCGCGCAGCACGTCGTTATGCACGACCTTGCCCCAGTGCACCGCCGTGACCGGAGTTTCCTGGCTAAGGGCTATGGTCAGACCCCGCACCGGCGGCGCGGCGCCGAGATCAAAACGGCCCCGCACCGCGCCGCTGGCCGGCCAGGGCAGTTTGCCTCTGGATTTTTCCAGATCGCCCCGTTCCTGCGTCTGTTCCAGACGCAGGTTCAGGTTGCGCACAAGGTCCAGCACAGCGGTGAGTTCTTCTTCCGTATCCTGTTTCTGTTTGCGCAGATCGCCCAGCATGCGGGCATACCTGATGCGGCTTTGCAGCAACCGCTCCTTTTCCGTGTTCAGGGCCGCAATGCGGGTTTTGGCCTCTTTTCCCACCGCTTCTCTGCGGCGCATGACCCTC
This sequence comes from Desulfovibrionaceae bacterium, assembly GCA_031548325.1. Classification (GTDB taxonomy): domain Bacteria; phylum Desulfobacterota; class Desulfovibrionia; order Desulfovibrionales; family Desulfovibrionaceae; genus FLUQ01. The sequence goes on along the minus strand of JAVBRE010000213.1, from coordinate 14,341 downwards.
TCCAATTCCGCGCTCTGGCGGGCAAGGTCCGCCCGGTACCCGTCCAGAGCGGTGAACAGCTTGGCGGACCAGGCCTGTTCCCTGTCCGTCACCGGCCAGTCGGGCAGGTCGCGTCCCCCGACCCCCATCCTGCGGGAATGCAGTTCCCACAGCGCGCGCAGGACTTCAAGCATGGCCTTTTCCGTACGTGCCTGCTCGTCGCGCAGGCTTTCGATCCGGCCTTGCAGTTCCGCATCCGAGGCGACAAGAGAAGCCAGAGTGTCTTCCTGTCGAGCCAGGTCCGCTTCCAGGCGCAGAATTTTATCTTCGGCCGCGGCCAGATCCGCGTTGACCGCGCGTTCCTGTTCGGTCAGCCGGGCAAGGCTGCCCCGTCGGGCTTTGGCCCGGGCCTGTTCCTCGGCTATTTCCCGCTCCAAAGACCTGCCTTCGTCCGCGGGAGAAGCGGCAAAAACGCTCCCGGCCGGCGGCAGACAGGCCAGAAGAAGCGCCGCCGCCACAAGGCAGCGAAACAGGGGGCGGGCGTTTTCAAAAAGATCAGTTCGGCTCATGGTCCAAAAAAGGCCGCAAGGGGCAAGCCGCGCACAGCGCCCCGCTCTTGCGGCAGAAGTCTTTGCCCACCCGCACGATACGGGCGTGGCACTCGTTAAAAAATGCAGTGTCCGGCTCAAGCGCTTCCATGAAAAAATCACGCAGTTCCGCATAGGAAATATCGTCGGCAACCAGACCGTGGCGATGAAAAATACGGCGAGTATACGCGTCGACCACAAAGGACGGCCTCCCCAGGGCGTACAGCAAAATGCAATCCGCCGTTTCCGGCCCTATGCCGCGCACGCCGAGCAGGGCTTCGCGCAGGTCTTCCGTCTCCCGTTTCGCAAGGCAGGACAAATCGTCGTCGGAAGGCACGCCGCCGAGCCCGCCGTTTGATGCGAGAAAATCCAGCAGATGGCGCAGGGTTTTTCCTTTCTGGCGAAAAAACCCGGCCGGACGGACGGCCTCTTCCAACTCGGCCTCGCTCAGTGCGGCCATAGAGGCGGGATGCAGGGCCTTTGCCGCCTTCAGCCGGTCCAGCGCTTTTTCCACGTTGGCCCAGGCCGTGTTCTGGGTCAGCACCGCGCCCACGGCCACCTCAAAAGGCGTGTCGGCGGGCCACCAGCGGCTGGGGCCCAGCGCTTTTTCCATGGCCGCGAACATGTCGGCCAAAAGTTCGCGCCGCCGCGCGTATGTGCCCTTTCGCATCGTCATCATCCGTCAAAGTCGTTTTGCCGAAGCCGGCCGATGAAAGCGGGGCTTTGCCCCGCGCCCCACAAGGGCCGGCAGGCCCGTGACCCGGCATTTGGGCTGATTTGCCGGGGTTGTCACCAACCCGTTCATTCAAGGATTTGCAAGCAAATCCTTGGCTGTGCTGACAAACAAGCAATTTTGTTCTCCGGCAAGAAAGATGAGCTTGGTATGAGGGAGTATACTCTTACGGTATTCGACCGAAATACCAAGCGAAATCTGACGCAGCCGGAGGGCAAAAGAGCTATTTGTCAGCATAGCCTAAGCCCAGATGAGGGCCGCCCAGTCACCCGAATCCATACGCCTGGGTTGCGGCAGCCCTTCGTCCGCGTATGCCGCCGCCACGGCATCCGCCTGGATGCCCAGAAGGCCCGACAAAACCAGAACGCCGCCCGCGGCGGTCGCACCGCCGGGCCGCAGACGCCGCGCGATGTCGGGGGCCATGTCTTTAAGCGGCTGGGCCAGAATATTGGCCACGATCAGATCGTAGCCGTCCTCCGCTTCTTCCACGCCGCCACGGCGCACGATGAAATTTTCTTCCGCGACGGCATTGGCGACGCGGTTTTCCAGGGCATTTTCCACAGCCAGAATATCGATGTCCAGCCCCAGCCCGGTCAGGCCCAGTTTGGCGCAGGCGATGCCCAAAATGCCCGAACCGGTGCCCAGATCCAAAAAGCGCATGCCCGGTTTGATGCGGCCGGCATCCGCCAGATCGGAGAGCGCGGCCAGACAGAGCGCCGTAGTGTTGTGATGCCCGGTGCCGAAAGCCATTTTCGGCTCGATGACGATGACGCAACGGTCGCTGGCTGCCCGCTCCGCTTCCATCCAGGGAGCCAGCACAAGAAAGCGGCTGCCCGCGGCAACCGGCGTGAAATATTCCCGCCAGGCGCTCATCCAGTCTTTCTGCTCCACCGTTTCACGCCGAATGCGGACTTCGGGCAGACGCGAGGTCAACTCCTGCTCCAGTTCCGAAGCGAAGACGACGTTGTCCGTGTGCACGACAGCCGTGGTTTCGCCGGTGGGCAGGGTTTCTTCTTCCCAGCCGGAAGCGACATGCATGGCCAGCAGCGCGCCGAGCAACTCTTCATCTTCGCCGTTCACGGTGACGGCAATGCGCACGAGATCAGCCATGCGGTTTTCTCCGAAAAACTGACGGTCACAAACCCTGCGCCGTCAACTCGGCCAGCCGCGCTTCGTCATCCGGGTAGCGCAGGCCTTTGGGAGTCACTATGATGCCGTGGGCAAGCTGGTCGGAACGGGCGTCGCCCAGCGGCAGAGTCTGCCAGCGCGAGCCGTCGTGACCCACGACCAGCACTTCTTTGTTGCGGCGAGCCAGCTTCAGCGCAAGCAGGATGCTTTCTTTCACATTCATGACAAACCGGCAACGCAAGCGGAACGCGTCGGAAAACCGGCGCGTTCCGCTTGCGGAAAGAGGAAGAAAAACTACTGTTCGTCGCCGCCGCAGCCGCCGGAACTGGCGCAGCCCGCGCAGCCGCCTCCGCCGCCGATGGGGTTGGCGGATTCAACGGAAAAGCCCATATACGAAAGATCGATCTTCACCGCGCCGGTCTTTTCCAGCAGGTCTTTGTTCATACAAAACGTATGGTTGACCTGGGCAAAGACTTCGTCGCCGTCGCCGGGTTCGTCCAGGGCAAGGGCCAGACGAGGTCCGCTGCACCCGCCGGGGGCGAGGTATATTCTGATGGGGGCCTTTTCCTTGTCGACAAAATATTCATCCAGCTCTTTCAAGGCGCTTTCACTGACTTCCAACATATGTCCTCCCGAAAAATATCTCTCTTGCAAGTAAGGGCATGGCGGCAACTTGTCAACAAAGGGAGCGGGGCATAGTATGGTTCCTCGCGGCCTGCGGCCGCCCCCAACATAAGGAGATGTTATGAAAGACCTGGTTCTGCGCGCATTCAGGGACAGTTTCGATTCCACATACGACAAATTGGAAAAAGCCGTCGAGTTGTGCCCGGACGATTTGTGGGGCAAAAAAGTGGGGGGTTTTCTGTTCTGGCAGCAAATCTATCACACTTTTACCGCCATCGACTTTACCATTCTGGAACCCGGCGACGCGCCCACCCAAAGCCTGTACCCCATAGAAGTCGGCCGCCTGCTGCGCGACGAAGCCGAAATTCCCGCCAAGGCGGACATTCTGGCCGTGGCCGCGACCATGAAAAAAGCCTTTCACGCCTGGCTGGGCGGCATGACCGAAGCAAAGCTGGCCGAACGCAACGAGTTGCGCTCGCAACGTTTCGGGCGGGAGATCAACAACTTTCACGCCCTGGTTCTGCTCGTCGGACACGGGCAATTTCATGTCGGGGAATGTGACGCGGCATTTCGCGATCACGGGTTGGGCGGCCTGGTCTAAAAGCCATGAGACCGCTGCCGTCTCCCCGCGTTCTCGGTCTGGCGGCGCTTGCCGGACTGGCCGGCGCGGCGGCCGTCGGGCTTTTTCACCTTTGCCTCGCCTTTGCCGAGCGCCACCTTGCCGGGTCGGACCGGGGGCTGGTGGCCGCCGCCTACGCCCTTGCCCCTTGGCGGCGCTTTCTGACCCCCGCTTTGGCCGCTCTGGCCGCCGGGTTTGCACTTTGGCTTTTCGCCCGCGCGAGGCGGCACGCAGAGGCGCGACCGCCCACAGAATACATTGAGGGCATTCTGGTCGCGGGCGGTCGCCTGGATGCGCCGGGCAGCCTGGCCAAAGGGCTCGCTTCCATTCTGGTTGTCGCCGGAGGCCTGGCTGTGGGGCGCGAAGGGGCCATGATCCTGCTGGCCAGTCTGGCCGCTTCCCGGCTGGCCATGCGGCTCGCCCCGGAGCGGGACTGGCCGCTGCTCACCGCCTGCGGCGCGGCGGCCGGGGTGACCGCCGCCTACCATGCGCCTCTTGCCGGGACTTTTTTCGCCCTTGAGCTGATTCTGGGCACGGCCGCTCCGGCTGTTCTGGGACCCGTCGCCCTTTCCGCCGCCGCCGCCCTGCTGACCACTCTCGCCCTGGGAGAAGGCGGAACGCTCTACCCCCTGCCCAGGGACCTGCTTCCGGCGCACGACCTTTCACTGTATCTGGCCTGCCTGTCCCTGGCCCTTGCCGGCGCCTTGTTCGGTTGCGCTTTTCTGCGCGGCCTGGATTTTTCACGCGCCCTCTTCCGGCGCTTTTGCCCCCCCGTACCCCCGCCCCTGCAAATGAGCCTGGGAGGACTGGCCGTGGGACTGTTGTCCCTGGGCGTTCCCGAAGTCTGGGGCAACGGCTACAGCGTGATCGAACGCTGCCTCGTCGACGCGGATACCGGCCTTTTGCCCGCGAAGATGGCGGCCCTGTTTCTGGCCGCCAAACTGCTGGCCATGCTGGCGGGATCGGGCGCGGGCGTGCCGGGCGGCTTTCTTACGCCCACGCTTTTTCTGGGCGCCACATCCGGCACGCTGGCCGCGGCGGGATTCGCCGCCTGGTTCGGCAGCGGTCCGGAAAGCACGACCATCATTCTTGCGGGCATGACCACCTTGCTGGCGGCCACCACCCATGCGCCGATCATGTCCGCCTTCATGGTCTGCGAAACCACCGGGGCATACGGCCCATTGCCTTTATTGCTGCTCTGCGCCTTCGCGGCTTCCGCCCTGGCCCGCCGCATCCGCCCCCTGTCCATTTACGGCCTCATCCGGCCGGGCAAAATGCTGTAGCAGCTCAATATTGTATCTGTTCAATGTCGTAGTAAACCAATTCCGTAGCGAATCAATGCTGTAGCGGTTCAATGCCATAGCGACTCAATGCTGTAGCGGCGCGGTTTGGATGCGAGACAAGGAAAACAAATTTTCGGCGGCGGGAGCGTACTCTTTGGTACATGACCGGCGCAAAAAGCACCGTCTGACGCCGGATCGCGCCAAACCGCGCCGCTACACCAGGCCGTGGAGAGGACCGCCCCTGGCCCCCCACTCGTCCACCTTCTTTTCCACGTCCGGGTCCGGTTCCAGCGGCGGGGCCTGATAGGCTTTCAACCGGGCGTCCATGATCAGGGGAGCTTCACAGCTCCAGTGCTTGCAAAGCGTGCGGCTGTTCACCCCGTACAGATCCGTGGCCGGGTCGGAACGGGTGAAGGCCGCCCACAAAAAATTGTCCCAGTTCGCGGCCGTAAAGGCCGCGTCGTCCGCGACCACAAGCAGGGCCACGCCGTCCAGCGCGTCTTTTTGCCCGGCCAGGTGCAGAGCCAGCGCTTCCATGGCCGCATCCCCCGCATCGCGGGGCAACGCGTGCTTCGGCCCCCGGCAGACGAGGATGCCCGGCGCGAAAAGGCGGGCGTCGCCGAAAGCTTCCGGCAGATACAGGCCGGAAGGCAGGTCCGGGCGCAGGCGCCGCTTTTCCGGCCCGGCCGCCGCCCAAAGCAGCTTGGACCCCTGATTCAGGCTGATGCCGGTATAGTCGAGGGTGTCCATGGTGGTGCGGGTGAGGAAGTGCAGATCACGGGAAAAATCCGTGCGCGCCAGCATATGGCTCAAGAAAGCGGGAACATTGCGGGCGGAAAGAGCCGGCGCGTCTTCCGCCGCGGCCATAAGCAGGTATTTGGCCAGCGAGGTCTGGGTCGAACCGAGAAGATTCAGGCCGCTGGTCAGAAGTTCCTGAGGCTGCCGCTGCCCGGCGAAGGGCACATAACGCTCGGACCCCACGGCCAGCAGCAGGGGGTGCACCCCGGCCGCATCCACGGCATGCACTTCCCGCACGCCGTGGAACACGGCGGGCACCAGTTCGCGGGTCAGGTCGTGAATGAATTCGCCGAAAACCGTGTCTTCCTGCGGCGGGCGGCCCACGCTGGTAAAGGGCCAGATCGCCCCCTCGCGGTGATGCACCGCATCCACGGTCAGCACGGGAAAATCATGTTCCAGACTGTAGTAACCCAGATGGTCGCCGAAAGGCCCTTCCGGCGCGACCTGTCTGCCGCGCACCCGGCCGATGACGGTGAAATCGGCTTCCGCGGGAACGGGCAGATGCCTTTCGCGACGGATCATAGAAATACGGCGCCCGGCCAGAAAACCCGCGAAGCAGATCTCCGGCAAATTTTCCGGCAGAGGAAAGAGAGCGGCCAGGGCAAGGGCCGGCGGCCCGCCCACGGAAACCACGACCGGCAGATCTTCGCCGCGCGCCAGGGCTTCGGCGTGATGCGGCCCGATGCCCCGGTGAATCTGGTAATGCAGGCCCGCTTCCTTATCCGCGACAAAACCTCTGCCGCCCAGTTGCACCCGGTACATGCCGAGATTGGAGTGAAAAAAACCGGGCCGGGCCGGATTTTCGGTATACACCTGAGGCAGGGTCACATAGCCGCCGCCGTCCAGGGGCCAGGAAACAAATTGCGGCAGGGCGGAAAGCGTCGTGGCCCGCGCCAGAGCCGGGCCGCCGGCCACTTCTTTGGGCCGGGCGTTCAACAGGTCAAAGCCCAGGCGCAGGCTGCGCAAAGGTTTTTTGAACACAAAAAAAGGATCGGCCTTGATGCGGAACAAATGTTCCACGGCCCGCAGGGTATCGCGAAACAAAAAACGGATGCGCTCCTTGCTGCCGAAAAGATTGCCCAGCATGGGAAAGGCCGTGCCCCCGACTTTCGTGAAAAGCAGAGCCGGGCCGCCCCGGCGCTGGGCGCGGCGCTGAATGGCCGCGACTTCCAGGCGCGGGTTCACGGGCATGTCGATGCGGCGCAGTTGCCCGGTCTTTTCCAGGTCGGCCACTGCCTCGGCCAGATTGCGGTATGTCATGAGTCCCTGCCCTTTTGCGCAAAGAAGTATTGTGCTCGGCTGCCGTCAAAATTGCAAGCGCAAGACGGGCGGCGCAAGACGGGCCGGGCCGCGGCAACGGCCCCGCCCTTTACTTGATTCGCCGCGCCGGGTATGGAACTTCGCATAATCCCCAACAAGGAACCGCTATGCCCTCAACCACGCACCGCTGCGGCTGGGTCGCCATCATGGGACCGCCCAACGCGGGCAAATCAACGCTGCTCAATACGCTGCTGGGCCAGAAAGTGGCCATTGTCACGCCCAAAGCCCAGACCACCCGCAACCGCATCACCGGCATTCTTTCCGGGCCGGACGCCCAGGTCATCTTTGTGGACACCCCCGGCATTCACAACGCGCGGGGCAAAATGACCCGCGTGCTGACCCAGACCGCCTGGGAGGCCTCGGGACAGGCGGACCTGCTTCTGGTCGTGCTGGACGCGGAACTGTATCTGCGCAAGCCGGAATACATGGACAAGGATTTGAAGCCCCTGCTCGAATCCATCAAGGCTGAAACGCGGCCCGTGTTGGTGCTGGCCAACAAGGTGGACCTGATCGGCGACAAGTCGCGTCTTTTGCCGCTTTTGCAGACTCTGCACGAAACCTGGCCCAGGACCGAGGTCTTTCCTGTGTCCGCCCTGAACACGGTGGGCCTGGACGTTTTGCTGTCCACCATCAAGAAGGCTCTGCCGGAAGGTCCGGCGCAGTTTCCCGAAGACCAGCTTTCCACCCTGCCGATTCGCTTCATGGCCGCCGAAATCATCCGGGAAAAACTGTTTCTGAACCTGCACCAGGAACTGCCCTACTCCGTGGCCGTGGATATCGAAAACTGGGAAGAAGATCCCGGACGCGACCTTACGATCATCAACGCGGTGATCTACGCCAGCCGTCCGTCGCAGAAAGCCATCGTCATCGGCAAGGGCGGCCGCAACCTGAAAGAGGTCGGCCAGACGGCGCGCAAGGAAATCGCGGAACTGACCGGCGGCAAGGTGCATCTGGAACTCTGGGTCAAGGTGCGCGAAGACTGGCCCGAGGACCTCAACTTTCTCCATGTCCTGGCTCTGGGCAGCGATACGCCGTCCTCCGTCTGAGAAAAACCATGAGCGCGTATCTGCCGCCGGAATTATCCGCCGCCCTGCGGGATCGCTACGCCGCCGTGCGCCGTCGTCTGGATACGGCCGCGGCCGCGTCAGGCCGAAACTTTGACGCGCTGCGCCTGATTGCGGTTTCCAAAACCCGCCCGGCGGAAGATATTGCCGAACTGGCCTTGCACTGGGGTCAGGGCGTTCCGGCTTTCGGCGAAAACTACGTGCAGGAAGCCCTGGCCAAACAGGATGCCGCGGCCGCCTTGCTCGGCCGCGCGGGTGCGGCTCCGGCCCTTGAATGGCACTGCATAGGGCATGTGCAAAGCCGCAAGGCCGCGGACATCGCCGGTCGTTTCGCCCTGATTCACACTCTTGATTCAGAAAAACTGGCCCGAAATTTGCAAAAGATCATTCAAGCCAAAATGCTGCCCGCCCAGCCGGTACTGATACAGGTCAATATCGGCCGCGAAACGCAAAAATCCGGCGTCATGCCGGAAGAAGCCGAGCGGCTTGTCACGGCGCTGCGGGACGTGACGGAACTTTCCATCCGGGGGTTCATGTGCATTCCCCCGCTGGACGGGGACGCGGAAGATTCGCGCCCCCATTTCGCGGCCCTGCGCGAACTGCGCGACCGTTTGCGGGTGGCCTGCGGTCTGGATCTGCCTCATCTTTCCATGGGCATGTCCCATGATTTTGAGGTGGCGGTCAGCGAAGGCGCGACTCTGGTGCGGGTCGGCACGGACATTTTCGGAGCGCGACCGCCTCGATAAAGAATACGCGCGCGCAGCCGATACGGGAAGAACGAGGTAGCCACATGGATTTAGCAACACTGCTCGGCATGGTCGTTTCGTTCGGCCTTATCGCGCTGGCGCTCATCGCGGGCGGCGCGCCGGAAAGTTTTATTGATTTCAATTCCATGCTCATCGTGTTCGGCGGCACCTTCGGCGCGACCCTGACTCATTATCCTTTGCAGACCGCGCTCGGCGTGGGCAAAGTCATTCGCAAAACCATGGTCGGCAAAAGCCGGTCCACCGGAGCCATCATCGACCAGTTCATGGATTTTGCCAACCGGGCCCGGCGCGAGGGCATACTTTCCCTTGAGCCCGCCATTCAGGCCCTGGACGACGCCTATTTGAAAAAGGGCATGCAACTGACCGTGGACGGCCTGGAGCCCGAAGCCATACAAGCAATCATGGAAGCGGAAATCGCCAGTACCGAAGCCCGCCACCAGACCGGCATAGACCTTCTGAGCGCTCTTGCCGCTTACTCGCCGGCGCTGGGCATGATCGGCACGGTTATCGGCCTGGTGCAGATGCTGAAAACCATGTCCGACCCTTCCACCATAGGACCGTCCATGGCCCTGGCGCTGATCACGACCTTTTACGGCGCCGTTATGGCCAACCTGATTTTTCTGCCCATGGTCGGCAAGCTGCGCCACCGGTCCAGGGAAGAAGTCCTGATCATGGAAATGCAGATGGAAGGCGTGCTCGGCATTTCGCGGGGAGAAAATCCCCGCATCATTCAGGAAAAACTGTCCAGCTACCAGCCGCCCAAAGAGCGGAAGACGCTGTAGCCCAGAGCATTTTCAAAATGAAATTGCTCTAAGCCGGACTCCGGAAAATGCCATGCGCAGACAAAAAAAAGAGACAGCCGCCCCCGGCGCCCCGCCCTGGCTGCTTACCTTTTGCGACATGATGACCCTGCTGCTGACTTTTTTTGTGATGCTGGTCAGCATGTCGGTCATTGACGAGCGCAATAAGCTGGTGGTTCTGGGCTCGGTCTCTTCTTCGTTCGGCATCGGCTCGGCCCAGCTCAACCCGATTTCCCCGGAAGACAAAATCACCAAGTCGGAACCGGGCGCCATGTCGGAAAGCAACCTGGAGCCCATCAAGAACATGCTCTGGGAAGACACGAAGAACGATCTGAACTTTCAGGAAAATCGCTTTGTCCAAATCGTCTCCATCAACGCCGAAGTTCTGTTCAAACCGGGTGAAACCGAGCTCAGCGACAAGGGCGTCGAGCTTTTGAACAGAATGCTGCCGTACCTGATGCGCATCCGCTATCCCCTGCTGGTGGCCGGACATACGGCCAACCGCCGCGACGAAGAAGGGCAGAAATACGCCGTGGACCTCGACGAGGCAAAAGTCGATTCTACCTGGCCCCTGTCTTTAGGCAGAGCGCAGAGCGTATACCGGCATTTTCTGGCCAACGGCATCGTCTCCGACCGCTTGAGCCTGGAGGCCTTCGGGCAGTATCACCCTCGCTTTCCCGACAGAACCCCCGACGGCCGTTTGCAGAACCGCCGCGTGGATCTGGTGCTTGATAAACGCAACGCCCCGGAAATTCTGGAAATGGAGAGCTCCAAAGCGCAGCCGCCCCCCGTGCGCAACTTTCTGTTCCGCAATTTCCAGTTCAATCTGGACGGCGCGTCGGGTTCCGGCCAGAGTTCTCCGGAAGCGGGAGGTCGCTGATGCCCGGGCGCGGACAAAAAAAAGAAACAATCAGCGGGACAGGGTGGCTGATCACCTTTTCGGACATGATGACCCTGCTGCTGACCTTTTTTGTGCTGATGCTCAGCATGTCCTCCATGGACAAGGCGCTGCTCACCCGCATCAGCACCATGAAAGGCGACAGCGCGGCCGTGGACCACGCCGGCCGCGGCCGCATACCCGAAAACATCCGCCTGGTGCTGGAAATGGTTTCAGACCCCCGCAGCATTCTGGAAAAGCAGGACAGGATCAAAGACCTGCTTTTCCCCAATGATATCTTGCCACCCGAACTTTCCCCCGGTACACTGGAAGCTAATTTGCGTGTGCTGGCTCACCCCGAAGGGGTTGTCATTGTTTTGACGGAAGAGCTGCTTTTTCCTCGGGGCGAATTCAGACTGACGCCCGCCGGACTCAAGCTGCTTGGCGCTCTTGTGCCGTTTTTGCATTACACCACCGCGGACGTGAACATCAGCGGGCACACGGACAACACGATACTGCCCGGCGTGGACAACTATATTCTGTCCGGGCAACGGGCCATGACGGCGCTGGAATACTTCCTGCAACAAAAAATGAGACCCGCCCGCTTTTCCATCAGCGGCTACGGCCCGGACCGGCCTCTGGCAAACAACGATACGCCCGCGCACAAAGCGTCAAACAGGCGGGTGGAGCTTCTGGTCAAAACCACGCAGTGGTTGGGCCGTTATTTATAAGGAGAGATTGGCATGGCCGACAGCGACAAGCCGAAAAAGAAAGGCGGCAAACTGAAATGGATTCTGCTGATCTTTTTCATTCTGCTGCTGGGCGGCGGCGGCGCCGGGGCCTGGTATTATTTCTTTTCCGGCCTGCCGGGCAGCCGGGGCGCTGCAAGCACGACCGCGAGCGCGCCCAAAGCCGCCGCCGGGACCTCAGCCTCGAAAAATTTGCAGACCGCCGCGCTGGAACCCTTTCTGGTCAATCTGGCCGACCCTTTGGGCAAACGCTATATCAAGCTGACCATCGAAGTGGAACTGGCCTCGCCCGAGGTGGCCGACGAACTCAGCAAACAACGTCCCAAAATCCGCGATGGCGTCATCATGCTGCTTTCCAGCAAAACCTATGCGGATCTCGCCACGGCTGAAAGCAAACTCACGCTGCAAAACGAAATCGTGGCGCGCCTGAATCAGATTCTGGGCGGCCCGAAAGTCGTCCGGGTGTTTTTCACGGACCTCGTGATTCAATAACTCTTTTTTTGAGGGTCTCGCAATGGCAGACGACAAAGATCAAGACGCTCTCGCCGCTGAATGGGCGGCCGCCCTTGAGCAGCAGGAAAACGAAGAACAGGCCGCCGCGAAAGGCGGCGACGACAAACTGGCCGAAGAATGGGCCGCCTCTTTGGCCGCGGACGAACAAAAGGCCGTCAAAAAAGAGAAGGAAAAGAGCGCCCTGGCCGCCCAGGCCAGCACGGCCTCATTCAAGGACCTGACCGAGGAAGCCAAGGCCCCCAGGGTTGACGGCGGACGGCGGGAACTGGACTTCATTCTGGATATTCCTCTGGACGTGTCGGCAGAACTGGGCCGCACCAAGCTTTTGATCAACGAACTGCTGCAACTGGGCCAGGGTTCGGTCGTCGAGCTGGACAAACTGGCCGGCGAACCGCTGGAAGTGTACGTCAACGGCAAGTTGGTCGCCAGAGGCGAAGCCGTGGTCATCAACGAAAAATTCGGCGTGCGCCTGACCGACATCATCAGTCCCATCGAACGGGTCAAACAACTGGGGTAACCACCACATGAACGCCACCCTGAGCGCGGCCGGGGGCCTTGCCTCCGCCAACGGCACGGTAAGGGTCCTTGTGTCCGACGCCGTCAACGCAACGGTCAAAGCCGCGCCCCTTGACGGCGCGCTGAACACTCTCGGCCGCCCCGACAGTCTTTTTTCCTGGGGCGGCTATTTTCAGGCCCTGGCCGTTCTTTTTCTGATCGTGGCCGCGCTATGGGTCGCGCTTTGGTATCTGAAACGCAAAGGAGGGTTCAAAATTCTGACCATGCAAGGGGACCTCGCCCTTGAAAGCCGCATGGCTCTAGGACCAAAAAAAGCACTCATCGTGGTACGCTTTTTGAATAAGCGGGTACTGCTGGGCGTCACCGACCAGCAGATAACCATGCTTACGGAGCTGCCGACCGATGATGAACCAAGCTCACAACCCGCACCAGCCGCCGCGTTCAAAGAACATCTCGAGCGCGCGCGCCATTCCGGTTCAGACGGCTGACCCGAATCTCTCTTTCACTTTTGTCTTCTTTTTGACGCTGGGCGCCCTCGCGGCCCTTCTTTGCCTGCCCGTCCCCGTCCAGGCGGCGCAGGACATCGCCATGCCCACTTTTTCTCTCTCTCTCGCCGGCGGCGGCACGGAACCGGAAAAGGTCTCTCTGGGCCTGGAAATTCTTTTTCTGCTGACCATTCTCTCGCTTGCCCCGGCCATCATGCTGACCGTGACGAGCTTTACCCGCATCATCATCGTGTTTCACTTCGCCCGTCAGGCCCTCGGCGTGCAGCAACTGCCCCCCAACCAGGTGCTGGCCAGCCTGGCCATTTTCATGACCATCGCCATCATGCTGCCCGTAGGCAAAGAAATCAACACGCAGGCCCTGCAACCCTATCTGGAAGAGCGCATCGGCTTTTCCGAAGCGCTGCAAAAGGCCGAACAACCCCTGCGCGTCTTCTTGTTCAAGCACACCCGGGAAAGGGATCTGTCCATATTTTATTCCATCACCAAAATGGAACGGCCCAGAACCAAAGACGACGTGCCGACCATTTCTCTTTGCGCCGCCTTTGTCATCAGCGAACTGAAAACAGGCTTCATCATCGGGTTTTTGATCTACATTCCCTTCCTGATTCTGGACATGGTCGTATCCAGCATTCTGCTGGCCATGGGCATGATGATGCTGCCGCCGATGATGGTTTCAACGCCCTTCAAGCTGTTGCTTTTCGTGATGGTCGACGGCTGGAGTTTGCTGGTGGGTTCTTTGGTCAACAGTTTTCTGCAATAAAAGGAAAAGCGCCATGACTCCGGATTTCGTCGTCGGTTTTGCCCGTCAGGCCATAGAACTCGCCCTGACCATCGCCATGCCCATGTTGCTGGTGGGCCTCATCGTGGGGCTTACGGTCAGCATCTTTCAGGCCGCAACGCAGATTCAGGAAATGACTCTGTCCTTCATTCCCAAGATCGTTGCCATGTTTCTGGCTCTGCTGCTGGCCTTTCCCTGGATCATGGACAAGATGATCACCTTCACCAGAGACATCTTCCTGAATTTTCCGAGCTATATCCGCTAGGAGCTGTACGCGCAAAAAAGATTTTTGTTCTCCGGCTGGAAAGAGCTCTTGTATTGGCTGACAAAGTCCCCGCTCGCGAGAGCGGGGACTTTGTCAACAATCTGAACCAAAAATCCCGGCCTGCGCCGGGATTTCGTTTGCCCGTTCCGGCTGAAAAATGCGTCAGACCGCTTTGGAAGCGGCGGCCTGAGCCACAATTTTTTCCCCGGCCGGCGTTTTAAGCACGGCTTCCAGGGCCTGCACCACGGCCGGATCATACGCGCCGCTCTGTTTTTCAAGAATGGCCAGCGCTTCCTGCACGGGCAGGGCCGGCCGGTACGAACGCGGCCGGGCCATGGCGGCAAAAGCGTTGGCAACCGCCAACACCCGGGCGTCCATGCTGATCGCATCGCCGGACAGCCCCTTGGGATCGCCCTTGCCATCCAGCCGTTCGTT
>JAVBRE010000102.1:0-5652 GCA_031548325.1 Desulfovibrionaceae bacterium | reverse complement strand
CGCGACTTCAACCTTGGCAAGGTTGCACTCTACCACTGAGTTACTCCCGCTCAATGGAAACAAGGCTTCTACGCCAGGGTGCGTCCGCTGTCAAGGCATCCGGCTGTAAAAAAATTCCCGCGGCATACTCCCGCCGTCTATTCGACCTGGCCGGGCACTTGAGCCCGGGTCACCTCGTCCACCATATCCAGGCCGCGCAGCTTGTCGATCACCTGGTACAAGTGCGCCGCATCGCGCACCTCCACCACGAAGTCCACTTCCGAACGGTTGTCCATGGTGGAGCGCATGGAGCCGGAATCGATGTTGACGTTGGCTTCCGCCAGGGCGGCCGCAATGGTGGCCAGCACGCCCTTGACGTTCTTGCATACCAGTCGGATGCGCGCGGGATAAGGCTGGGCGCCGGCCGCTGACGCGCCTTCCCACTGCACCGAGAGCAGGCGCTCGGGTTCCATGTCCTGAATGGTCGGGCAGTCGGAAGTATGAACGGTCACCCCTCTGCCCCGGCTGATATAGCCGATGATGGGGTCGCCGGGCACGGGGTTGCAGCATTTGGCATAGCGCACCATCATGTCGCGCATGCCCTGAATCGTCACGCTCTCGGCTTTTCTGGACGCCGCCTCCTTGTCCTTGGCCGGGCGGGATGCTGCTTCCTCCGCCCCTTCAGTCGCGCTTTCGGCGTCTTTGGGCAGCATAAGCCGCAGCGCCTTTTGCGGAATAATCTTGGCGTAGCCCACGGCGGAAAAAAGCTCGTCCACCGTGGAAACGCCCAATTCCAGCGCGACCTTGGCCAACTCGCCGTCTTTCATGGCCTTGTTGATGTTGATTCCCAGGCGGCGGCCCTGCTTTTCGAGCATTTCGCGCCCAAGGGCGATGCTGCGCACCCGCTCTTCCGTACGGATAAAATGCTGTATCCGGGTACGGGCCTTGGCGGTTTTGACGAACTTCAACCAGTCCCGGCTGGGGTGCCGGTTGGGGTCGGTGATGATTTCCACGGCGTCGCCGCTGCGCAACGCCGTGCTGAGAGGCACCAGCTTGCCGTTGACCTTGGCGCCCACACACTGGTGCCCCACCTCGGTGTGAATCTGGTAGGCGAAATCCACCGGAGTCGCCTCTTCCGGCAGTTCTTTGATAGCGCCCTTGGGCGTGAAAACGTAAATCTCGTCCTTGAACAGATCAAAACGTAAAGAGCGCAAAAACTCCCGCGAATCGCTTTCCATCTTCTGCCAGTCAAGCATTTCGCGAAGCCAGGTGAACTGCCGCACGTCTTTCGCCTTCACCTTGCCGCCTTCCTTGTACAGCCAGTGCGAGGCCAGGCCGTTTTCCGCCAGGCGGTCCATTTCATCGGTCCTGAGCTGCACTTCCATGCGTTCGCCGCGCGGGCCGATGACCGTGGTGTGCAGGCTCTGGTACATGTTGGCCTTGGGCATGGAGATATAGTCTTTGAAACGCCCCGGCACCGGCCGCCAGGTGGCGTGCACCAGGCCCAGCGCCGCGTAGCAGTCTTTGACGTCCTTGACGATGACCCTGAAGGCGATGATATCGTGCATCTCGTCCAGGTCCAGGTTCTGGGCCGTCATTTTGTGAAAAATGCTGTAAACGTGCTTGATGCGGCCCTTCAGAACCGCGGCGACGCCGTTCTTGTCCAGAAAGCCCCGCATGACGCCGATGACTTCGTTGATGTATTCTTCGTCCGCGGCGCGATGTCGGGTCAGCCAGGCGTCTATCTGGCTGTATACGTCGGGCCGGATATAGCGGAAGCTGAGGTCTTCCAGTTCCAGCTTGATGCGGTGCAGCCCCAGGCGGTTGGCCAGCGGCGCGTAAATGTCCATGGTTTCCTGGGCGATGAGCTTCTGCTTGTGCGACTTCTGAAAGTCCAGAGTGCGCATGTTGTGCAGCCGGTCGGCCAGTTTCACGATGAGCACCCGGATATCCTCGCTCATGGCCAGGATCATTTTGCGGATATTTTCGGCCTGCTGCTCTTCTTTGGTCTCAAAGCTCATCAGGCTGATCTTGGTGACCCCGTCCACGATGTCGGCCACTTCTTCGCCGAAAGCGTCCTCGATCTCGTCGATGGTGGCTTTCGTGTCTTCCACCGTGTCATGCAGCAGCCCGGCCACTATGGTGGCTTCGTCAAGGCGCAGTTGGGCCAGGGTATGAGCGACGGCCAGCGGGTGCGAAAGATAGGGCTCGCCCGAAAGGCGTGTCTGCCCTGCATGGGCGGAAGCGGCATAGACGTAGGCTTTCTGCACCAGTTCAAGGTCCGCCTCTGGATTATAGGCGGCGATAACGTCGAGAATTTCCTGAATGCGTATCATAAGCGTGCAAGAATACGCACAATCACGGGAAAAGCCAATAGCCGCGGCAAGCGGGTCCAGAATTTTCCGCTAGGGGGTGATGGTATAACGCTGTCTGTCCTTGGGCACCCACCACTCGTTAAAGTTGTATGTGATGCCGGCAGGGGCCTCTACGATGCCCTGAAAGCGCTTCTGCACCGCGGGCAGGCTATAGGGCACATAAAGAAAGCAGTAGGGCTGGTCTTCGTGCAGGATGACCTGGGCCCTGTCGTACAGAAGTTTGCGCTCCGCCTTGTCAAAAATGCCTCGCGCCTTTTCCAGAATGCCGTCCAATTCTTTGTTGGCGTACATCATGAAATTCAGCCCGTTGGGTCGCATGCGCGACGAATGCCAGACATCGTAAAGGTCCGGCTCCACCGGCACCACCCAACCCAGAATGACCGCGTCGAAAAAGCCCTTGTCGATGAACTGCGAAGTAAAGACCGCCCATTCCACGGTGCGGATGCGCACGTCCATACCCAACTTTTTCAGCTGAGCCTGGATGATGACCGCCGCCTTGACCCGCCGGTCGTTGCCCTGGTTGGTTAGAATGGTGAAGGTGAAAGGCAGGCCCTTTTCATTGCGCAAAAGGCCCTTCGCGTCCTTTTTCCATCCCGCTTCGGCCAGAGCGGCCCGCGCCGCCGCCACATCCGGAGAATAATCCGTAATGGCCGCGTTGTACGCCCACATGCCGGGAATATACGGTCCTATGGCCGGAACCCCCTGCCCCAGCAACGCCCCGGCGATAATCTCCCTCTTGTCGACGGCGCGGGCTATGGCGCGGCGGACCCGCGCATCTTTGAACAGCGGGCTTTCCAGGTTATACGCCAGGTAATCGTAAGAAAAGCTGAGATAGCGGAACAGGTTGTAATTGTCCGCAATGGCCGGGTCCTTGGCCTGGTACACATACTGCGTGGGCGAGAGGCCCATCATGTCCAGAGACCCGGCTTTCAGTTCCAGAAACATGGTCGTTGTATCGGGAATGACGCTGTACACCACCCGGTCAAGCCTGGGACGGCCTTCAAAATAGTCCGGATTCGCCTCCAGCACAATGCGCGAACCGGCTATCCATTCCTTGAAACGATAGGGACCGTTGCCCACGGGGTCTCTGGCGTATCTGGTATTGCGCAAGTCTTCCTTTTCCAGCAGATGCCGGGGCATGACCGCTCCCATCCAGGTTTCCAGCGCGCGGGCGAAAGGCTTGTCGTAGCGGACCTCAAAGCCGTATCTGTCCGTCACCGTAAAGGATGAAACCATACGGTAGTCGCCGCCGTATGCCGTGGGCGTGTTTTTGTCGATCATCATGCGGTAGGTGAAAGCCACGTCTTCCGCCGTCATTTCCACTCCATCCTGCCAGCGGATGCCGGGACGGATGCGAAAACGCAGACGCAAGCCCTCATCCAGCACCTCATAGGACTCCGCCGCCCAGGGCACGATTTTCAGATTCTTGTCGTATTTCAGAAGCCCGACAAAAATATTGCCGGAGACCTCGCGCGACGAAGCGTCCGAAGAAAGCGGAGAAAGCAGGTTTGACGCCTCGCCTATGGTGCCCATGATGATGGCGTCTCCGGTCACGGGCGCGCCGGACGCCCCGGCCGGAGCGCAAACGAGCAGGCCCGCGAAGATCGCTAAACAAAAAATACTCTGTACCCGCACGGCATTCTCCACCGGAAAAAATATATATCAGCATACAGCAACAATTTACTCCCGACAAATCTCTTTATGTATTGAAAATCAGCAGCGCTTGCTTTATACTATGGTATTAACTTGTTTTGCGATCAGTTATCGGCCGTATGGCCCTTGTTTGCGATTGCCTGTGAGCGCGCCGGCAAAAGGCCCGTGAATAGTGCGGCAAGTCTCTGACGGCGTGCAATTTTACTATAGATTGGCAGATTATAAGAATATAACAAATGGAAATACCTGACGAAAATAAAGCGATTTCCGCCCTGCGAGAATTTATGGCGGATGCTGTTCCTGAATATATTCAGGAAAGTGCGCACCCCTTGTTGGACGGGGGCGTGCAAAAGCTCAGCATCAAAAAAAACGGGCCTTACTGGGATGTCGAAGGAAGCGTCCAGGGTGAGGCCCTGCAAATGTACGGCCCGAAACTCTCCATCTCGCTGAACGAAGGGCACGTCACCCCGCTGTGCAATTGCCCGGATTCCTTTTCCGGCGTATGCCCGCATGTGGCCGCCATCACCCTGAAGCTGCTGGGCTCTCTGGAAGCGCCTGAAGACGGAACTGAAACCGTCGCTTCACCATCCCGCTCTGAATGGCGGCATATTTTTCGCCCTTTTTTCAGCGCGGAAATAGAACCCGAAGCGGGCAGGCACTATCTTATTTTCCGTTTTTACCCGGAGCCCGGCCGCATGCAAGTGGCCTTTTTCCGGGGCCGCCAGAATAAATCCGGACTTTCTTCCGTACATAACGATGTCACTCTGGACCAGATCATCCACAATCCGGACTGGTGCGATCTTTCGCCCCAACTGCCGCATGTGGCGGCCCTGATCGGCCGCCACGGCGACTATCAGGGGCACAGGGTGGATATACCCGACGGGCTGCTCAACTGGTTTTTCTGGTCCATCCGCCGGGAATATTTCTTGTTCTGGCAAGATACGGATACGCCCTGCCGCATGGAATCGCACACCATGCAGCTCAAGATCAATCCGGACTATGAAGACGGCGTGGGGCTGCATTTCAGTCTGACCCTACACCAGGAAAACAAACCCGCCATTCCCATCACCGGCGCGGACATCACCTTTCACGGGCAGATGCCGTTGTGGATATGCTGGAAGCGCGCCTTCTACCCCGTGCATACAGACCTGAACCCCAAGTTGTTGCGCGACCTTCTGGAACAGCCTCCCCTGATTCCCCAGGAAGACATTCCGGAGTTTCTGGACCGGGTCTGGACGAAACTTCCCGCATCCTGCCTGCACCGGCAGGAAGACTTCCTCAAACGCATGGAACCGGCCTTTGTGCCTGCCCGATACTCGCCCAAGCTGTATCTGGATGAAGAAGGAAGTCTGCTGACCATCACCATCCAGAACATTTATGAAACCGCGCACGGCGAATTTGTGCTGCCCGGCCCCAACCCCGACTTTCAGACCGGCAGCTACGCCCACGAAGGCACTACTTTGCTGGTGCGCCGCGCCCAGGAAGAAGAGGCCGCCCTGGTCGGCCTGCTCACAGAAATGAAGTTTCAGCCCAGAAACGCCAGGGTCTGGTTTCTGGAACCGGAAGAAGCGGTCAATTTTCTGCTCGACGCGTACTCCTCCCTGGTTGAAAAATACCGGGTCTACGGCGAAAAAGCCCTGTCCCG
>JAVBRE010000127.1:0-4669 GCA_031548325.1 Desulfovibrionaceae bacterium | reverse complement strand
GGGGACGAACGTCCCCCGCCTCTCCCTGCAAGGGGACACAGTCCCCTTGATTTTGCCTGAAAGGGATCCAAGGGACTTGTCCCTTGGCGGGGTCTGGGGCGGAGCCCCAGGTCAGTACAGGATTATTCCCATGCGTGTCTTTTTTTACGACGGAAGTTTTGAAGGCCTGCTCAGCGCGGTGTTTGACGCATATACGGAAAAGGCTTTTCCGGACCTGCTGCTGCGGCGCGGCGAGATCCCCCCGCTGGCGGCTCTGGGCGAGCGCGAGGTCGCCACTGACGAAGCCAAGTCGGGGCGGGTGTTCCGTGCGCTGGAAAAAAAACTTTCGTCCTTCGCCATGTCCGGCCTGCTTTACGCCGCGCTGGCGGATGACGCGGACAGCGCCATGGTGCTGTTCCGTTACATCCGCAAAGCATTCGACTCGCCCGTCCCGGCGGAGGGCAACCTGGCGGATGCAGACGTGCTGGCGCTGACGGACCTTGCACGCAAGGTGGGGATGGAAAAGCAGCGCCTGCTGGGTTTTGCCCGTTTTCAGAAAACCGCGCAGGGTGTGTATTTCGCGGCCATGGAGCCGCGCTATAACGTGCTGCCGCTACTGGTCGGCCATTTCAGGGACCGTTTCAGCGACCAGCAATGGATAGTGTACGACGCGCGCCGGGAGTACGGCATTTTTTTTGACGGCGCGGAATGCCGGGAAATTTTCATGGACAGGTCCTGTCTGCGCGGCGGTTCGCTGGACGGCTCGCTGCTGGCGGAAGGCGAAGCTCTGCTTGAACGGATGTGGAAGGGCTATTTCGACGCCGCCTGCATTGCGGAACGGGTCAACCCCCGTTTGCAGGCGCGCTGCCTGCCGCGGCGTTTCTGGAAATATTTACCTGAAAAGCGAAAATAGGTATCCTCGGCAAATCTTGTCCGGAACGAAAGAGAGAGGAGCGCCCATGAATATTCTTGCCGTGAACGGCGGCCCCCGCAGGCACTGGAACACCGAACAAATTCTGGAGCACGTTCTGGCGGGCGCGATGGAAGGCGCTTCGGCTGACGGCGCGGCGCGGGGCGAGACCGTTCAGCTCTATCCCATGCGTTATTCCGGCTGCATCGGCTGCTACGGATGCAAGCGCAAGGGCGGACCCAGCGCGCTCTGTCAATATAAGGACGCTCTGACGCCCATTCTGGAAAAGGCCCAGGAAGCGGATGTCCTTTTGCTGGCCACCCCGGTCTATTTTTTTACGGAAAGCGCGGGACTGCGCGCCTTCATCGAGCGCCTGCTGTACCCCTGGAGCGCCTTCAATCCCGACGGCTACGGCAGCAGGCGTCCCAAGCCCATGGCCGCCGGGTTCATATACACCCTCGCGGGCACGCCGGAAAGCGTGGCCGCGCACGGTCATGCGCATTTCAGCGACAGCACCCGCCAGTTCCTGTCCTTGCATTTTCCGCGCTACGAATGTCTGTTTGCCTATAATACCCTGCATACCGAAGACTACGGCAAGCTGGAACTCAACGTGTTCGATCCTGTAGAGCGGCGCAAATCCCGCGAGGAGCGCTTTCCCGCGGATTGTGCCGAGGCGCGGGACATGGGCAGGACCTTGGCGGCGGCCGTAAGGGGCGGCTTATGATCAAGCCGCTGTTGTGCATCAGCGCCGGAGCCTCTCTGGGCGCGGTGCTGCGCTGGCTGCTCGGGCTGTGGCTGAACGCGGCACTGCCGCTGTTGCCCATGGGCACGCTGGCCGCCAATCTGCTGGGCGGCTATTGCATCGGCATCGCGCTCAGCGCGTTCAGCGTTTTGCCGGGCATCGGCCCGGAATGGCGTCTGTTAATCATCACGGGCTTTTTGGGCGGTCTGACGACTTTTTCAACTTTTTCGGGCGAGGTCTGCTCCCTACTGCAACAGCAGCGCCTGCTTCCGGCTTTCGCGCTTGTGGGCCTGCATGTGGGCGGCTCTCTGATTATGACCTTTCTGGGGGTGGGAACCTTTGCCCTGGTCCGGCATACAATACAATAAATCCGTATGCACGCCCGTGCAGCCGAAAAAATGACCTCGCGGCGTCCGGGTCAGGAGCGGCGCCGGGAGCCGTCCGGCGCGTAGCTCTGCTTGTCGCGCAAGGCTTCTTCCCGGCGGAATAAAGTCCAACATGCCGCAGCCCTCCATGGGGACCTGGCACTACACAACAAGGATGCCGGCAATGCGGTCGCAGCAGATATGCTTACCCTGCTCCGGCCCTTCTTTCGCTTGCGTAATATAAATAATATGCTAAGAAGATATACAGGGTATCATATAGGGCGCATGCGTCGCGACGCATGCATGCGGGAATGCGTTCGCATGCCAAGTCAATAAATTATACCATATTATAGGAAAAGAATATGCGAAAGGGGGAACATATATGGTAAAACGCCTTTGTATTCTGTTCCTTTTCGTGTTCGCCAATGTCACCATCGGCATCTCGGCGAACGCCGTACGCGCTGCGGAACCGGCGATCATGCCTTCCTGGAACGACACGGCGGCCAGGGGCGCCATTCTCGCTTTCGTGGGCGAAGCAACCACTCCCGGCAGCCCCGGCTTTGTCCCTTCGTCCGAACGGATCGCCGTGTTCGACAACGATGGAACGCTGTGGGCCGAGCAACCCATGTACGCCCAAGTCTTTTTCATGATGGACAGGATCAGGGAGTTGGCGCCCCGGCATCCGGAGTGGCGCGGGCAGGAACCTTTCGCCTCGGTGCTGAAGGGCGACGTCAAGGGGGCTCTGGCCGGCGGCGATAAAGCGGTTTTTGCACTCGCCATGGCCGCCCATGCCGGCATGTCCACCGACGAATTCGACCGCATTGCCGCCGATTGGCTGGCGAAGGCCAAAAACCCTGCGACCGGCCGGCTATTCACCAGCATGGTCTACCAGCCCATGTTGGAGCTCATGGACTATCTCCGTAGCCGCGAATTCAAGGTGTACATCGTCTCCGGCGGGGGCGTGGACCTCATGCGCGGTTTCTCAGAAAGAGTCTACGGCGTGCCTCCGGAACATGTGATCGGTTCCAGCCTGAAAACCAAGTGGGACGACAGCACGGGAACGCCCCGCATCATGCGTTTGCCGGAGGTGGATTTCATAGATGACCACGAGGGAAAGCCGCTTGCCATCCAGCGCATCATCGGGCGCCGTCCGCTCATGGCCTTCGGCAATTCCGACGGCGATCTGCAAATGCTGCAATGGACTATGGCGGGACCGGGCAAACGCTTCGCCCTGATCGTCCACCACACCGACGCCGCGCGCGAATGGGCCTACGACCGTAAATCCCAGGTCGGAAAGCTGGACAAGGCCCTGGATGAAGCCAAACAGAAAGGCTGGGTCCTTCTCGATATGCAGAAAGACTGGAAAAAGATTTATCCCTGAGGGTTCGCCTTCACATACTGTTGGAGCCTGTGTTTTGTCAGCGTCATGTTTTTATTCGGGATACGGGAGTGAATCACAAGGAGGATTGAAGATGGTCAGTATACACCACGGGTTGCGGTGCGGCAAAGTCGCCGCCGTCGGCGCGGTCCTGGCTGCCGGACTGCTCTTTTCCCCGGCGGATTCCGCAGCCGCGGAGGCGCGGGAAAGTAAAGCCAAAAAACCCAATATTATCGTCATCATGACGGATGATGTGGGATTTGGCGACCTGGGCTGCTACGGCGGGGGCGTCATGCGCGGAGCTCCTACTCCCAACCTGGACCGCATGGCCAAGGAGGGTATGCGCTTTGCGGACTATTACGGCCAGGCCAGTTCCACCGCCGGGCGCGCATCCTTCGTCACCGGGCGCATTCCCATCCGCACCTCGCTCTCGTCCGTGCTGGCGCCCGGCGATCCGAACGGATTGAAGAAAGATACGCCCACCATAGCCCAGGCCATGAAGGGGCTCGGCTATAAAACCGTGCAACTGGGCAAGTGGCACCTTGGCGACAAGGAAGAAAACTTCCCCACATCCGTCGGCTTTGACGAAATGTACCATATGACCCCCTATTACGCCGGGGTTTATGCCTATGAAAACGTGGAACTGCATCCGAATTTTCCGCGTAACGATCCGAAATTCATGAAAGCCTGGCGCGAGTTGGCCGTGCTTTCGGAATTCGAGGGCAAAGCGGGGGAAAAGGCGAAGGTCGTCACCGAAAATTTCAATTACGACAATTTGAAGACCGGCGACGACAACATGCGGGCCAAGGCCATCGCCTGGATCAAGCAGAACGCGAATGGCGACAAGCCTTTCTTCATGTATCTTAACTTCTTGAAAGTGCATAACCCCAACAACCCCTCCGACCGCTGGAAGGGCAAGGCGCCCGGCGGCATGCCCTATCAGGACGCCCTGATGGAACTGGACGACAACAGCGGCCAGATCATCCAGGCGATCCGCGATCTGAAGATAGAAAAAGACACGCTGATCATATGGACCACCGACAACGGCGCCTGGCTTGACGCCTGGCCCGACGCCGGGTACACCCCCTTCCGCGGCATGAAGGGCACCCCCTACGAGGGCGGCTTCAAGGTGCCGGCCATAGCTTGGTGGCCCGGCCATATTCCCGCCGGGTCCGTGGCCACGGACATGATGAGTCACATGGACTGGTGGCCCACCTTCGTGAAAATCGCGGGCGGCAATCCCCCTCCGTACAAGTGGAAGGACAACGCCGGCAAGCCCATCATCTTTGACGGCA
>JAVBRE010000146.1:0-11614 GCA_031548325.1 Desulfovibrionaceae bacterium | reverse complement strand
TTCACACAACGGCTCTTTTGCCCTCTGCCCGCGTCAAAAGGGCTTTTTGCTCCGGGTCGAGTACCAAAAGAGTACACTCCCCTTCGCAAAAAGCCCTTTTTCCTTGGCAGAGAACAAAATTTCCCGCTGTGTGAACAGGCCCAAGGGCATTTTAACTTTGGGATTATACAATTGAAGTCTCGTAACTGCCCAGAATTAAGCACATAACAATGCAAAATTACAAAGATAAACGACACGCTTCGCGGGCATCCGCTTCGCGTCTGCCGAGCAATTTCAAAGAGAAATTGCTCTAGGCGGACAGCGGCGTCACAAACGTTTTTTGCCGATGAAAAAAGCCCCGCTTCGGTTCGCAAGCGGGGCTTTTACAATGACGGCGTCTATTTTTTGAGGCGCGGCACATGCATCAGCCAGCCTGCGGGGGCGGGCGTCTTGCCGATCTGCATGCTGGTGTATATGTCGTACAGCGCGCGGGAATGCGCGCCGATCCGGCCGTCGCCCACGCGGATTTCCTCGCCGCTTTCCAACAGATACGAACCTACCGGGCTGACCACGGCGGCGGTGCCGAAGCCGCCGGCTTCAATGATTTCGCCGCTTCTGACCTTGTCCAGCAAATCGTCCAGCCGGATATGCTCGGTTCTGGCCTTGATCGCGCCGGTTTGGGCCAGTTCGAGGACCGATTCGGACGTGACGGAACGGAGAATGGAATCGTTGAATTCCGGAATGATGAAGGTGCCGTCCTTGAGTACGTGATAGTGATTCATGGTGCCCACTTCTTCAACGTATTCGTTGCTGGCGTCAAGGTAGAGCACCTGGCCGCAGTCGTGCTGATGGGCGTATTCCGCGGCGCGCAGGGACGCGGCATAGTTGCCGCCGCACTTGGCCGAACCCGTGCCGCCGGAAACGGCGCGGTGGAATTTTTGCGTAATGAGCAGGCGCAGAGGCTTGGAAAAACCGCCGGGATAATAGGGGCCGGAGGGCGAGAGAATGATGCAGAAAATATAGCTGTCGCTCGACTTCACGCCCAGCGTGTCCTGCACGCCGAACATGAAAGGCCGTATGTACAGGGACGATTCAGGCACCGTGGGGCACCATGCGCGTTCAAGGTCGATCAGGCGCAGCAGCCCTTCGCGCTGCAAATCAAAGGGAACTTCCGGCATGCACAGGGTGCGGGCCGAATGGTTCAGCCGAGCGATGTTTTTATCCACGCGGAACATGTATAGTTCGCCGTCGGCATGAAGGTAAGCTTTGGCGCCTTCAAAAATAGCCTGCCCATAGTGCAGCGCGACGGCGCCCGGCATCAGAGAAAAGGGGCCGTACGGCTCTATGCGGGGGGTTTGCCATTTGCCGTTCCGGTACTCGGCCACGAACATGTGGTCGGTGCGCAGCGCGCCGAACGGAAGCGTGCCGTCCGGCAATGTGCCCCGTTTGTCGGGGTCCACCAACGTATACGAAATGTCCATATATCCTCCAGCGCGTCTAGTAGAACATTGTACGCTCCGATGCTTGCCTGGCGGCCGGAAAAGCCGGGCTGCAAGCATTTAGCGGCAAGGATTTGCAGGCAAATTCTTGCAATCAGCTTTCATAAAGTTGATCTGCTCTGATGCGTATTGAGAAGGTGTAGACCAAAACGCTTTATCCTTCAAGATGAAGGATGGAGGTACGGCGTATTTTGTGGCCGCGTGCGGGGTTCAATTAGAGCAATTTCATTTTGAACTTGTTCGGCAGAAGCGAAGCGGATGCCCACGAAGAGTGTCGTTTTTTTATGTAATTTCACCCTGTTCGGTGGATTTAGTCTCAGGCCTGGCG
Organism: Desulfovibrionaceae bacterium; assembly: GCA_031548325.1. Classification (GTDB taxonomy): domain Bacteria; phylum Desulfobacterota; class Desulfovibrionia; order Desulfovibrionales; family Desulfovibrionaceae; genus FLUQ01. The sequence goes on along the minus strand of JAVBRE010000146.1, from coordinate 9,808 downwards.
AATCGCAACTTGTCAAATCTCAAATCAATCTGCCCGGGTGAGGGGCAGGCGAATGGTGAATACGGTGCCCAATTCTGGAAAGGATTCGCACAGCAGTGATCCTTTATGCACGGAGGTGATGATGAACAGGGCCAGAGAGAGTCCCACGCCGCTGCCGCTCTGTCCCATGCCGTGGGTGGTGTAAAAGGGCTCGAAAATACGCTTGCACACTTCCGGCGGCAGGTGGGGGCCGTTGTTGCGCAGGGCTATGGCGACAAATTCCTCTTCCAAAAAAATGTCGATGGAAAGGGCCGGCTGCCGGCCGACCGGGCCGGGGCGGTGCAGCATGGAAAAGACAAGCGTGCGCAGAATCTGCAGCAGCACCTGCACGATTTCGGTTTCAGAACAGGTGATGCGCGGCAAATCGCCGATGGGGTCAAAATTTACGGCGATTTGCGAAAAGTCGGTTATGGTCATCAGTTCGCTGTCCGCTTTGGCGAGATCAAGGGCCTCGCGCACCAGAACATCCACGCGTATCGGCGCTAGAGCCATATCCCGTCGCCGGCTGAATTGCAGCATATTCGAAACGATGCGGGCGATGCGGTCGCCCGACGAGCGCATTTGTTGCAGCAGCATGGGAATCTGCCGCTCTGTCGCGTAGTCTTGAATAGCTTTGAAGGTGCTTCCCTGGGTCAGAGCCGTGGCGACGTTGACCGGCAAGTCCGTCAGCAGCCGGCGTTCCAGGTTCTGTATGCCTTGCAGGACGGCGCTGAGAGGATTGTTGATTTCGTGCGCCATGCCGGAAGCCAGCATGCCGACGGCTGAATACCGGTCGGCATGGGCCAGATCGTTTTCAAGGCGCACCCGTTTCGTGACGTTGTCGATACGGATAATCGCCCCCGACTCAAGGTTGGTTTCAATGGGATATACGGTAATGTCCTCATATTCCATGCGGCCGTGTTCCGTGTACGGCATCAGGTTGAGCTGGGAAAAGACCCTGTCGCGCACGGTTTTTAGTATCACGGCCTCGTGTCGCGCAAGTGGGCGGCATACGCGCAGCAGGTTTCGGCCCAGAGTCTGGCGGCGCGACATTTCAAAGCGCCTTTCCGCTGCGCTGTTCCACAGGGTGACGAGCATGTCCTCATCAATGCCGATCATGACGGAAGGAGTGGCGTCCATAACGGCGGCAATGTGATCGCGCATGCGCAGCAGCTCATAGCGCGCCTGGGCCGATCTGGCCGCGTGTTCCAGTTCGGTTCGGGCGTGGCGCACGGCTTCGGTGATGTCTTCCTGGGTCATCAGCAGGCCGGCGGCTTTGCCCTCGTCATCGGCCAGAGGGTACAGCCCGATGCGCAAATGACGCATATCCCCCGACGGCGTCGGAATTTCCAGGGTGGGCAGTTTTTTTTCCACACCGGCAAAAGCTTCCGGAAAGGCCCGTGACAATTCGGCAGGAAAAGCAAGCGCGTCGTACAGAACATTGGGGTGTGCGCCCGGAACGTCTTCCGGCATCCATATCTCACGCCATTCGGCATTGGCTTCCTGCAGGGACCCAAAAATATCGAATACAGCCATGCCGGACGAAGAATGGTCCATGATGGCGCGCGCGCCGGCATGCAGCGCTTCTTTTTCCTGCTGTTGTTTTTTCAGATCCGTGACATCCAGAACAAAGAGCAGCGTGGCGGGCGCGCCTTCCCATGTGGTGGGGCGCAACGCGCAGGCCCCCCAGCGCAGGTCGCCGGGCAAGGTCGTGAAACGCGCAAGAAAGCGCGAAGACGCTTCGCCGGAACGGGACAGGCCGAGGGCGGACAAAAAAAGCGCGTGGTCTTCGGCGTGGACGGAAGAGATTATATCGCTTTGCAGCAGTTGTTCTCGTGACGTTCCCAGCAGATAGGCAAAGCTGAAATTGCAGAAAACGGGGCGCATGCCGCGCAGCACCGCCATGCCTTCTTGAGCATGGTCGGAAAAGGCGTAACTGTCCGGCGAAGCGGCTCCGGCCGCGTGTTTCGGAGCAGGCGCAGCGGCGAACAGCGCGAAAACGCGCGACAGCAATGAAGGGCGCTTCACTTTTTCGGGGAAGGCGGTAGGATGGGCGTTGGTTTTCGACATTTTTTTTTCGTGCTATACGCAAGCGACTTAAAGTCAACGACTGCCTGAGCATACCAGGAGTCAGCGCGGAGCGATAGTGGCTGTTTATGCGGAATGAACCGAAGAATTGGCTTGTTTTCCGGCTGTCGGCCATGGGCGACGTGCTGTTGACCACCGGCGTGCTGGAACATTGGAATGCCGCGCGGGGCTGGCGCTATCATGTGTTGACTAAAAAAGCCTTTGCTCCTGTATTTGAAAACAACCCCCATGTGATGAAAGTGGTCGCACCCGCCGAGTCCGATCTGCGGCTGCCGCGTCTGGCGGCATGGTTCAGGGAGCTGTCGGCCGAATACAGGGGCTGGGGGCTCATCGATCTGCACGGAATGGCGCGTTCGCGTCTGCTGGGGGTTCTATGGCGCGGGCCGGTCCTGCGCTATCCCAAATACGCCCTGGCCCGACGGCTTTTTTTGCACAGCGGAGGCAGGTTGTTTCGTTCCCTGCTGCGGGCCTCCACCGTGCCGCAGCGGTACGCGCTGGCCGCCGACGCTGTCGCGCCCCTCGCGCAGGCCCTGCTTCCACGCATGTACCTCACGCAAGAAGAACTGGACTGGGGCAGGGATCGGGCGGCCAAAGGCTGCGTCGCCCTGCACCCCTATGCGGCGCACAGGCATAAGGCCTGGCCCGTCGGGCACTGGCGGGAATTGACAGCTCTGCTCGAGAGGCGCGGTATCCCCTGGCTGCTGATCGGCCGGGGTGAACCCTTTTATGGCGGCGACAGCCGCGACTGTTCCAATCGGACCAGCCTGCGCGAAAGCGCTTCTTTGCTGGCCGCCTGTTCCGTCCTTGTTTCGGGCGATTCCGGGCCGATGCACCTGGCTTCGGCCGTTGGCACGCCGGTGGTCGGGCTCTTCGGCCCCACCACGCGCGAATGGGGTTTTTTTCCTTCCGGTCCGCGCGATGCGGTGCTGGAGACGGATCTGCCTTGCCGCCCTTGTTCGCTGCACGGCGACTGCCCCTGCCCGCACGAGGGCGGATGTCTTGCGGGCATCCGGCCTGATGCGGTTTTTGCCGCGCTGGAGCGCCTTTTGCTTGCTGAAGGTCCGCATTCGGGCTAAGAACCCTGATGCACAACCAACAAGTGATTTTTTATGGACAACAGAGATTTTAACAGCGCCCCCAGGCGCGTTTTTCAAAAAAGCGATCCGGTTTCAAGCCTGATCGAGCTTGATCTTGAGATGATGAAGCTGCTGGCGCGCAGAGCCAAACTGGTGTCCCGCCTGCGCGGCGGCAAAGATCACGCCGCTACCCCAACGGCGGTAAAGGCGGAAAAGGAAGTTCGCGCCGCATGGGAAAAAAACGCCGTGCGCTTCAGCCGGGACGAAAAATTTTCCCGCCGTTTTTTTTCCCTGCTGCAAGAACTCATCGTCGATTCCCGTGAAGAAAGCGAAAGCCGGAGCAGTTTCAACTTGGCGCCTTCGCGGCGTCCGGCGGCGGTCGATCTGCCCGCTCCTGCCTCCGTCATGTCCACGCGGCTTTGGGCCGTTTTGGCGGCTGCCCGCGGCGAAAGCATACGCATAGAAAACGCGGTGCTGAACGATGCCCTGCTGGAATGTGTGAAAGCACTGAACCAGGTCGGGGCCTCCCTTACCTGGCCCGCTACGGGCAGGCCGGGAGAGGGCGCGCTCATCCAGTCCCGGAAGGGCGGCGTCGGCGACGAAGACCGCGCTGGCGCGTTGGTCTTTCCCGGTGCGGTGCTCTATGCGGGCGAAGACCTGCTCACCCTGTACCTCTTGGTTTTTCTCGCACTTCCGCAGACCGGCAAGGTTCGCTTCACCGGAGGAGCTGGTCTGAAAATGGCGGACCTTTCTCCCTTGCGCCGCTTTTTACCGGACCTGGGAGCCCGTCTGGCCCACAGTGTGCCCCGGTCCTGCGGCCTGCCCGCCAGCCTGGAAATTTCCGGCGTCCTGCCGGATAAGGTGCTTTTGCCTTCCGACCTGCCGCTTGAAGGGGTCGTCGCGCTTTTTTGCGCCGCCTGCGCCTGGGGCAAGGATGTGACCATAGATCTTGCCGCCCTGCCCGCGCGTGTTTCCTTGCGGGCTCTGGCTGAAATTTTGCCGATTCTGCGAGCCTGCGGCATTGATGATTCCCTGCGGGGAACGGCGCTTGTTCTGTCTTCACGGGCGGCGCAAATGCCCGTTTCTCCCGCGCCTGCGGCTGATCCGGCCATCTGCGCGTATCTGCTGGCTCTGCCCGCTTTCGCCGGGGGATACGTGACTCTGGCCGGCGCCTGGCCCCGGCCCAACCCCGTGGCGGAAGAAGCCGCCCGCATTCTGGATACGGCGGGACTCGCGCTGGAACTTGGAGAAGGGCGGCTGCATGCGGAATGCGGGCCGACGCCGCGAGGCGAAGCGGCGACTTTCGACTTGCGCGACTGCCACCCCGCCTTGCTGCCTCTGGCCCTGGCTCTGGCCGTGGCCGCAGCAAAATGCGGCCGGGCGCCAGGCCCGGTTTTGCTGCCGGATGATGCCCAAGAGGCCGCTCTGTCTGTCGACTTTTTTGCCCGTTTCGGGCTTAGCCTTTCTGCGGACGGCGCGCTGCAGCAGGAAGAGAGCGCCCCTGCGGCGCAGCCTCGGGATGCCGCCTCTGTGGTTCCGTGGACAAGTCCCGGCCCCTACTGGACCATGGCCTATGCCCTTTGCGCCTATGTGCGGCCTCATTTGCGCCTGACCAATCCGGCGATCATGACGGAACTGATGCCTTCGTTCTGGGCTTTGTACAACGCGTTGCCCAGCCCCGCCGCAACGCCCCGGGCGAACGCCGCGCCGGAGAGCGAAAAACCGAAGACGACCCGGCGACGCATCGTCACCGAGTGAAGGAGAATCTGATGAGTCTTGTTGCCGCTTCCATCGCCCAGCAGTTGCAAAGCGCGTCCTGGATACGCCGTATGTTCGAAGCCGGAGCCGCCCTGAAAAAAGAATACGGCGAAGACGCCGTGTGCGATTTCAGCCTGGGCAACCCTGACCTGCCCGCTCCCGCCGCCGTGGGCGAAGGTTTGAAAAAATTGCTGCAAACGGCGGACAAGCCTTTTGCTTTCGGCTATATGCCCAACGGCGGTTTTCCCTGGGCGCGGGCGCAGCTTGCGGCCTATCTGGCCAAAGAGCAAAACATGCCTCTGACCGGCGACGACGTGATTCTGACCTGCGGCGCGGCCGGAGGCCTCAACGTCCTGTTCAAAGCCGTGCTGGAAGCCGGGGACGAGGTCATCGCCATTGCCCCGTATTTTGTGGAATACGGGGCTTATGTGGGCAACCACGGCGGCATTTTGCGCGCCGCGCCGTCGCAGCCCGGCACTTTTGCTCTGGATTTGCAGGCCCTTGAGGCAGCGATTGGCGCAAAGACGCGGGCCGTGATCATCAATTCTCCCAACACTCCCACCGGCCGGATTTATAAGGAGGACGAACTGAAGTCGCTGGCCGCGCTGCTGACCCGCAAAAGCGCGGAGAACGGGCGACCGATTTTTATGGTGGCCGACGAACCATACCGCTACCTGGTGTATGACGGCGCGGCGGTTCCGCCGATACTGCCCTTGTACCCCTGTGCGGTTGTGGCCAGTTCTTTTTCCAAGAGCCTGTCCTTGCCCGGAGAACGGGTGGGATATCTGGCGCTTTCTCCGGCACTGCAAGGCCGTGAAGAGTTGATGGCCGGGCTTGTTCTGGCCAACCGGATTCTCGGGTTCGTGAACCCGCCCGTGGTAGGTCAGCATCTGATGGCCGCCGCGTTGGGCGCGCAAGTGAATGTCGGGATTTACGCGGCCCGCCGCGACGTCATGGCCGAGGTTCTGGCCGACGCGGGCTACGAGTTTCACCTGCCCGCCGGCGCGTTCTATTTTTTTCCCAAAGCGCCGGGCGGCGATGACGTGGCTTTCGTGAACCGTCTGCTGCAAGAGCGCATACTGGGGGTGCCGGGGTCCGGTTTTGCCGGACCGGGGCATTTTCGTCTGACTTTCTGCGTGGATGAAACCGTGATCCGCCGTGCCGCCGACGGATTGAAAAAGGCGATGGCAACATACCGTTGAGGGATTTTTATGACGCAGTTCAGCGCGCCTTCCGCCGTGCCGCAGAATATTGCGAGGGCCAAAAGCCTGGTCAAGCGCGATGAGCCGGTGCGCGCCATTGACGCGCTGGTGACCGCGCTGGAATTGTTCGAGCCGGACAAAATCCTGGGCAAAGCCCGTTTCGAAATAGAGGTCAACGTTCAGGAATGCGTCGGCGACATCAGCCGGCATTCCGCTGTGCGGGCTCTCTTGACGCGGCTGACCCGTTCGACCTCCTCGGTCATTGCCTATACGCCCGGCGAAGAGGCGAAACTTTTGCCGGTGCTGAAAGTGCTGCGCAAAGCCCTGGCGGAAACCGCGGCGGAAGAGATCCGCACGGCCGAGGGAAAGGTGACGGACCGCAAGGTCGCGTTGCTCGCCAAGGGCAAAGAGCATCTTGCCGCCGGAGAAATGCCGAAAGCCAGGGCGGTTCTGAAGCGGCTCGGCGAGGAGTTCGGCACGGAACCGGGAGTGCTGCTGGAAATCGGATCGCTGCTGGCGCTGGCGAAACTGTACTATGAAGCGGCGGAATTTCTGGAGCAGGCCCTCGAGACCTTTCCCAAGGAAAGCGGCGCTTACGGCGAGCTGGTAAGCTGCTATACCGCCCTGCGCGAGCACGAAAAGGCGGAGGCTGTGTACCTGAGAGCCATTGCGCAGTTCGGCCGGCATCCGCGCACCTTGATCAATCTGGGCAAGCTGTACCTGGACTGGAATAAAAAAGACCAGGCCTTTGATGTGTTGAATCAGGCCGTGCGCATGGATCCCGGCAATGAAGAGGCCAAGGCCTTGCGCGACCAGTCCGAAGGGCGCTGATTCAAAAAACGGCGCCTCTGGCCAGAGCGCCGAGAATGAAAAAGGTGATGATAGAAGCGATGAACCCGTAAATCCAATTGCGGGTTTTTTCGTAAACCTTGATGTTGACGAACACGGCGGCCGCGATAAGCGCCAGAAGAAGGAACGCGTTTTTCAGCACTTCCATGGGTTGCCTCTCAGAAAAAAGTAAAAGGGTCACAGTCTGTAACCCCATTATATCTGGTCGGAGCGACTGGATTCGAACTGGTGATGTCCTGTTCTCCAAACAGGACATCATAAAAAAATAAAATATATCAATTGATTAAATTTTTTCTAGACATTTTCGTGATTGTTTCGTGCATGCCGCGGCAGGTAAATGTTCAGCGCATATGTCAGTGCCGATTCAATCGAAAACCGTCTCTTTGTATGGGAACAATATGCGTCCTCCGATAGGGCGTCAAGAGCGTCGCTTCCGGTGTTCATTGAACGGGCAATGTCTTTAAGCGGCTCTTCGGCTCCTTCGTGTTTATGCCGGGCATTCTTGAGACTCGCGGCGGGATATGCGTGAAGTTCAAGATGCTATGCAATATCCGGCTTAGTGAAGATCCACCGGATTGAACTGAAAACTGTTCAGCATGCAGATATCCTCTTCCGCCTGCCGGAGAAGGCCCACCAGGCACCAGGTGTCGGTTTTTCCGTCCCGGATCAATTCGGGAACGAGCTTGAAATTTTTCACCTCGGAGGTGTTCTGGATATGCAGGCGCGGGCCGTCGCAGGCCATGAGGCTGCCCCCGAGCATGATGTGGTCTTCGTCCTGGTAATGCACGATCAGATTTTCCGCCAGGCGCTGTTTGATGCGTTCCGAAAGCCTGGGCAGATCCAGTTCCATGGGCTGAATGAAGCGCAATAAAAAGCCGTTCTTGATGTCGGAGCTGAAAAAAAGCCGCCGGTCCACGCGAAATTCGTCCAGCAGAAGCTGGATGGTCACATCCTCGATCGTATGGGCCATTTTTCGGGCCCGCAGCGTTTCATGCACGATATCGTAAAGACTTTGCGGCGAAGGCCCGAAAACGGTGGGCCGGACCACGATGATTTCTTCGCCGATGCCGACCATGAGATCCGCCGGCAGGCCGAGGGAAGGAAAAAGCATGTTGAAATGCTCCACTATCACCCGCCGGTCGTGTTCCAGCGCTCTGTTTACGAAATCGACGATCTCGTGCATCTGGGTAAAGGCCGTCTGAAAACGCATATCCAGATGAAAGGTCGTGGCGTTGGCAAAATTTTCATCCAGGTCCCTGACCTGCATGATCTTGTGCACGTCGACCCGGTCATCATCGTTGGACAGTTCCAGACCGGGGAACATGCCTTTGATAAGCGAGGATTTTCCGGAACCCGCATCCCCGATGATGCCGATCAGTTTGTCGTCGTAATGCATGTGGCGGCGGCAGATTTCGTCGCCGAGATGCAGCAGCCGTTTCTTGCCGCGAGGCGCGAAATACAGGGAGTAGATGGAAAATTCCTGAGGGGTGAAGCGTCTGTTGCGCATGGGGTCCGCTCCTGTGTGAATTGCTGCGTTTACAATAAGCGCGCTGCGCAAAAGCGCAAGACAAAGCGCGCCACCTTTTCCGGCGGGTCCTTTGTCGCGGCGACTGCCTCAGAATATTTTCGGGCGCGAAAAAAATCCGCGCCCGAAAGGGTTCCAAGGGACTGGTCCCTTGGCGGGGTCCAGGGCGGAGCCCCGGTTGTTTTCAAATCAAACGGCGTCTTTCAAAGCCAGAATGCGCTGCATTTCGTTGGACACCAGCATGTAGCCTTCGTCCACGCCCATGCCGGGTTTGGCCAGAATCTGGTCCGGCGAGGTGGCCATGGCGATGTGCGCGCAGATTTCGGCAGAGCGGTTGGTTTCGTTGCAGGTGCCGCCCAGGTACGCGCCCATTTTGTTGTTCTTACAATAGATGACCGCTTCGATGGAGTTGTTGATGCCGCCGAGGTCCGGCGTTTTGATCTGCGCCATGTGTCCGGCTTTTTCCACCGTGAAGTCGCGCACGTCTTCGAGCGTGTTGCACCATTCATCGGCCACGATCCTGACAGAGCAACCCGATTCCTCTGTTAGCTTCGTCAGTTTTTTCAAAGCCTTCATCTGCTCCTGACGCCCGCCCATATCCACCGGCCCTTCGATGTAGACTTGATAGGGTTTTGCGGCTTCCTCCACAGCTTTGAAAATCTCAACGATCCTCTTGTGGTTGTTGTCGGTGACTGTGCCTATCGTTCCGTAAACATCCAGGTGGATATTCGGAGAGTACTTGTCGTCAACACGGTGAGTATCTATGCGTTCTTTGAGCCATTTGGTATAGTTTACCAAAAACTCGCCGCCTTTGCCCATCTTGGTTTCAGCGTTGTTGAAAAGACCGTGCGGCAGGGTCGCCGCACTCTTCAAAATCATTTTGTCGGCGTTGTTGTATCTGTTGTCGCCGCTTTGAGTGAAGATGCGGATCTCTTTGTCAGAAACTCCGCCCGTCTTATATTCATCGGCTATGACCTCGGCCATAAGCTTGTGTTTCGATTTTGCCACAGCGTCCAAAATCGCCTGTGTGACTCCGTATCTGATGGCAGTGTGAAGCCTCTTGCCCTTTGCGTCCACCGCGTTGTCCACTTCCTTGGCCAGCTTTTTGAATGAACGCAGGTCGCGTCCGCAAAGCATGGGCGCAACCACCGTGTCCACCACTTTCATGTACTCGTCCGCCAAAAACAAAGGATCGCGGCCGCCCGCGCCTGAATACTGCACAGCAGCGCAGTCGCCGTAGGCCACCTGCCCGTCGGACAACACCAGCATGACAGAAATGCTTTCGCCTCCCT
>JAVBRE010000103.1:0-44241 GCA_031548325.1 Desulfovibrionaceae bacterium | reverse complement strand
CTGTCGGAAGACAACGTCGTGGCTTCCATAACCTTGCAGGTGGGGCACCAGTCCGCCGTAAATTCCACCAGCATGGCTTTCTCGCCGAAATTCGCACGAAAATCCTCTTCCGCGTAGGCTTGCCATGCGAATCCATCCGGTTCGGAATGCAAGGGCCAGGCGCAAGCGAAAGCGAATAGGGCCAGGGCGGCCAGACGCGCGGCAAGCCGCCGGCCCGGCCCGGCGCCGGGGTTGCCGATCTGCCCCCACAGCCAGGCCGCCGCCGCCGTCAACACCAGCGACACCAGGACTCGGGGCAAAAGGGCCTGGGGCAGCAGGGTCAGCAGATAGACCACAGTACCCAAAACCAGAAAGCCGAGAAGCTGTTCCATCACCCGCATCCACTGCCCCGGCCGGGGCAACCTCGCCGCCAGCGCGGGTCGGTAGGCCAGCAGCAGATAGGGAAAGGCCATGCCCAGACCCACGCTTTCCAGGCAAAGGATCAGAACGCCCGCGGGCTGCATAAGAGCCCAGCCCAGAACGCCGCCCAGCAGGGGGCCGCTGCAGGGTGTCGCCAGCAATGTGGCGGTCAGTCCGCCGGCAAATGCCTGCGCATCCGGACTTTGCCGGCTGCCCGCGCGAAAATCGAGCAGGGGCAGCGAAAGCACGCCAAAAAGATTGAGCGCCAGCACAAAGAGGATCAGCGCCAGGGCCAGCACCACGCCCGTGGACTGGAAAATCTGGCCCCAGGCCAGGCCCAGCCCGGCGAAAATTCCGGCCATGGCCGTAAACCAGGTCAGTATGCCGACCGAGAAAAAAAGCTGATGCCGACAAAAGCGCCGTCTGGCGGCCGCCGGATCGTCTCCGCCAAGCAGCAGGCTGCTCAGCTTTATGCCCAGAACCGGCAACACGCAGGGCATGAGGTTCAGCAAAAAACCGGCCGCAAAACCAAGCAGCAATGCTTTGCCCAGAGAGCTTACCTCCAGGGCGGGCATAAAAAAGACCGGCCGTATGTCTTCGAGCGACGGGGATGCGGAGGGAAAAACCGGTCCGCCTGTCCCGGCCGCGCGCGCTCTCTCCGCCGAGGCGGAAAGCGCTGTGTCCGGAGGCGGAGCTTTTGCCGACAGTTTTCGATATTCCGGCCACCAGGCTTGGGCGCTCGCCGGAGTCACAACCGGCAGGTCCGGCGTGGGAATGAGCAGCGACTCGTGAAAATTCACCGGCGTGCAGTTGACCGGCGTACAGAGCAGCAGTGAAACGGCGAGTTGCGCGCGGCCGCCTTGCGCGGCCGGAGGAATTTCCAGGTAAAAGCGCGTCGGCCCCGCGTGCGCGGGCACGGTTTTTCCGCTGTAGGCGTCTCGCTTCAATTCGCCTTCGGGGTATAACACCCTCGCCGGCAACATTTTTCCGGGCTCGTCATGGGACGTGAGAGCCAGCCGCACCGGCAGGCCGGCATCCCCGGCCGAGTGGGCGTAAAAATACGCTCCGGACTCGCGTGGGGCGAGCAGCACGCGGAGCAGAACATTCCCTTTTTCTTTCTCGCCGGGCAGGCTGAAAAAGGCCTGCCGCACATCCAGAACGGACGGCGCGCCGGACGCCGGCGCGATGGAAGACGAGCCGCCGAGCGGCAAGGCCGGTATATCCGCCGATCCGGCCGAACCTGCCGCAAGAGAGCAGCAAAACAGACAAATAATGGCGAAAAAAAGCTTTTTTCCGGCCCGCGTCATTTTCCACTTGACCTTTGCACGGCATTGGCCGTAACTAAATCCCCTGCCGAAACGCACGGGCCATTAGCTCAATTGGTAGAGCAGCTGACTCTTAATCAGGAGGTTGCAGGTTCGATTCCTGCATGGCCCACCAGTAAATTCAATGGGTTGCGAGCTTAAACCGCAGCCCTTTTTTGTTTGGGGAATACAAAAGGGCATACAACCTCTTCTCATTGTTTCCTTCTCCAAAAATAAAACGCACAATATCAGCTTGATATAAAACCAGCCGCTTGCAAAGCAATACGGCACGTTTGCCTTGTTTTGCAATCCCTTGCCATGCTCGCAATTCATACATTGTAACCGTACGCCTTGTCTTGCTTATTTTCTTTTCGCCTTGCGCCCTCCCTCGGTTTGCAATTTCTGCGAGAAATACCCCGAAGGTTTGGGGCGGAGGAGTGATTTTTTTGGCGGTCAGCGGGTTTTGCCGGCGGCGGCGATGGCCTCGTCCAGGTCCACGTCGCCGGGCACGCGCCCGCCAGCGCCGCATGCACCGGCCGGGCTTTTTTCGTCTTCGCCGCCAAGGTTTAGGGCCTCGTGCATCAGAAACATGGCCACGGATTCTATGGCCGGGGTGTCCGGCCCGGGCAAAATGATTTCGTGCGGATCCGCGCCGCCGACCAGGGCGTCTGAATAGTAAATCATCAGTCTCTCGATCTCCTTGGCCACGGGGCTGGAGTCATCGCACAGGGCGGCGAATACCTCTTCACGGGTCAGGGCGGAAAAATCAGACATGGGCTTCTCCCAGCAGCAAGGCTGCCAGTTTTTGGATCGGCCCCGGAATATTCGCCTTGCCGGTTTCGTATTCGCTGATGCGCGACCGACCGACGCCCAGGGCTTCAGCCGTTTGCATCTGGTCCCAGCCTTTGGCCCTGCGCAGGCGGGCTACGATATTGTCCGCCGCCGGAACTCTGACCGGAGGGCCCATTTTTTTACCAGCCGTCATAGTGTGACCTTTTTCCCCAGTTTTTGCGCATCCAAGCTCCACCGGCGCGCCCATGCGTTTGCCCTTACTCATTATCAACCCCCACGATGATCGGCGGCAGCCACCTGTACCGATAGCGGCGCGGCCGCTCCATTTGCGCCTCTTCGGAGCGCGCTCCGCTCCAGTAGCCGTGCCAGTGGGCGCGGCGCACGTGTGCGGCCGGGCCTTTGCGGCCGGACGGATCGGCGGCGCTTTTGGCCCGCGCGGCATGCAGGGCCGCGCCGACCTCTTCCCCGACCCGCCAGATGCGCGGTTTGCGCGCGGGGAAAAGCTCCCAGCCGCCCTTGACCTTTGTCGGGCGCGGACGGGCGGGCCGCTCGCCGGGCGCGTCGCGGTCGGCAACATCCGGCTCGTCGCTGCACAAATAGAGCAGCAAAGATACCAGCGGGTACGCCGATTTTGCGGCCCCCTCTGTGTACGCCTCCAAGTCCCTATTTCCCTCTAGGCCGCCCCGGCGGGCGACGACGCGGAAAGAGCGGTCCAGAGCCTCCGTGATAGTCCAATCGCCCATATGCAGAGACACGGCCGTGCAAAACGGCGCGGCCGCATCCGCCGGAACGACAAAAAAGCGCAACTCATCCCGCGCCGCCTCGGTGTCATACTCCAAATGCGCAAAAAATCCGGCCATTTCCTGTCCGGCCCAATCCAGGCCGGGGGTCTCCAGATATAAACTCCACTCCGGCAGGCGATAGAGCACCTCCACGGGCATATCGCCCTGGGGCACGGTGTCGCGCAACGCGTCGTAGAGATCCGCATTATAACGGTAGATACCCTGGGTATAGCGCCAGGGTCCCAGCGCGGCCAGCAGCTGGGCCGGGTAGACGTCCATCAGGCCCGGCCGGTCCTTGCCCATGCAGTGCAGGGCAATGCTCAGCCATCCGGATATGGGCAGATAGCACCAGGCGGGCCAGTCGGGCAGCCCCTCTCTGCCGCGATCCTTGCGCAGCATGGAGGCTGTTTTCCACGCGCCGGGCCAGGTGCGTGAGGCGTCGTTGAGCAGGGCCAGGGGGCGGGGATCAGCAGCCACAATAGCGCTCCGTAAGGTTATAGAGGTACCCGCGCAGGCCGGGCTGATTCCGGCCCCTCGTAAGAGGGGCCTTGCTACTCCTCCCAGCTCGGGTTAAGTGCGCGGTCGATAGCGGGCGTCAGCTCGCCATCAAGCCAGTCACCCAGGCCGAAATCGCTCAAGTCATCCCCATCGGCGGCGTTGTAGCGCTGATCTTGCGGCCTGTCGTCATAGCCCGATACCCTGTGCAACATGACCAGGCTGCCGTCGTCGCGCTGTAGCCAGCTCTGCGTTGAGGCCTCTTGGTTGATCCGTAGCGTGCCGTCGTCAAGGTCGAGGTAGAGTTGGTAGCAGGTGCCGTTGTAATACTCCCCGCTGGCGATACCGGCAAAATACTCGTTAATGATGGCGGTGTTGTTGTCGATAATTTCCTGGGCGGTGATTTTGGTGGTGGTCGTCATGGCGTCACTCCTGTCTTATCGAGTGTTTAAGGGTTTAGCGGTTGGCCTCGCAATCTCCGTAGCAATAACTGTGGCACAAGGGGCAGACTTGGCCGTTGGCGTACAGCCGGGCATGGTTGATGCCGCGTTCGGGGCGCTGTGCCTGGCTTTCGGCGGCCTTGGCATCGTAGCGAGTCTTGGCATTGGCCGCAACCTGTTCATCGGGCACCAGGGACACCAGCACGCCGGACTTGTAGTCCTCGACGATGCGGGCGATGGTGCGGGTATGGATTTCGCCGGCCTTGGTGCGGATCTGGACGGCATCGCCCGTGGCGGGCTTGGCAACAGCGTTGCGGCCGTAGCCGGTGCCGATCCAGGCGCCCCATTCGGAGCGGCCGGATGTGTAGTTGATCTTGCGGTAGCTGGTGTCGGTATAGGCGGTCATATTTGCTCCTTGCCTTTTTAGGGCGGCGGGGCTAGGCTTTGACTCTCGCAAGCCGTGGGCCTAGCCCCGGTTGAGGGTTAAGGACTGTCTCTAGTTGCCGCTAGGGGCAGTCCGCTTTTTTCGGTACTTGCGCAGGATGCGCAGTACCCGCCGTTGCCGCTCTTCGCTGCTCAGGGCCGCATGGGCCTTGACCAGCCTCAGAAACGTGTTCACGGTCATGCCGTGTACCTCCTTTCGGGAGCGTCTTCTTGGCAGCCCGGGCTTTCGCCCTTTGATCCGCCCGCCCGCCCTTCGGGGCCTGTCTCGCTCTCGTTGATCCATATATACGTCTGATACAGACATAAGTCAACAAAAAAATGAGGGAACACAAAAATAAATAGGACCGGGTGAAAGCCCCGGCCCTCTTGGTTTTTCGGCGGGTATAGGGGGATCACATGCGCATGTGTTCCCGTGGTTCGGCGTTATCCAGGGTTTCGCCGCAGGACTGGACGGTACTGGCGATAGTCCCCAGGATAAAGGCCAGCCCGCCGGATTCTTCAGGCATGTTCTCGGCCAGGTAGCGCAGGGCCTCTGAAGCGAGATACAGGCGCTGGACGGTGTCTTGGGTATAGGAGGATGCCGCGCTCATGGCTCAGCCCCCTTCCCGCTGGAAGAGCCAGCATTTAACGGTCTTGCCCGTGTCCGGGTCACGCATGGCCCGGTTTTTTGCCAGCAGCTTGCGTTCCGTGCCGAGGGGCAGAAGGGTGCACATCTCCAACCGGTCAAAAAGCCCCAGGCCCGCGCCGTGCGCCGCCGCGATGAACTGGGGCAGGTTCACGGCGATCATGGTCGGGTCGATGGTATAGTTCAGCTTGTATCCGAGCGCTTCCAACTCGTCGAAAGTCTGCCAGAAGACGGTGACCAGGCCCGGTTCTTCCGGCGCTTTGGGACTGGTCGCCAGGTAGAGCACAGTGGCCATATCCAGATAGTCGCGCATGGCTTCGGGCCTGCTGCGCGCCACGTTGGCCAGTTCTTTGAACAGCACGCGTCTGGTCGCTTCCGGCATGTTGCGCAGCGTCTCCTTCTGGCCGCCGGTGATTTCAAGGGGGCTGCCGTAACCTTGCAGCAGCGCCTTTTCCATGGCGTTGAAGGCTTCGATGTACTTCAGCTTCCATTCCAGCGCGGCCTTGCCGGTGAAGCCCATGGCCAGCAGGGTGAAGGCGTCGCGGGTCAGGTCGTATTTGGCGATTGTTCGCCCGGTGGCGTCCTGGTATTCACTCGCCTCAAAATTGAGGGCAGTGAAATCAGCGGGACATTCGTCGATCAGCAGCCGAATATCCCGCAACACATTGTCATGCCGTTTTCCGAAATTGGCGGCAATATCCAGGGACGACGCTTTGGGAACACCCTCAACGGCCCTGAGCGCGGGAAGAAGTTCAGTCGTCGTCATGGCGCGCCCCCAGATAGTCGGCTTTGGCGGCGGCAACAGCCTGCATGGCGGCGAGCTGGCCCGGCTTGCCGTTCAGGGCGCGGGCAACGGCCCAAAAGCAGCGGTCATAGGGATCGTGCAGGGGAAGGGAAAATGTTTTGCCGAGACTGGAAACGTGGATGCGCAGGGTGGGAGCTTGGGACATGGGACACCTCTTCGGTTTTTCTTATTGGAGCTTCCCGAAACGAGAAACTCCGGGTGCTAAGAACTGCCGAAGAGCAGCGGGCTATTTTCCGGCAAGCCGGTATTGTATTTCGCCCACACCCGGAGAAAAAACAGGGAACGCGCCCGGAAATCAGGCATTAAAAAAGCCACAAAACTGACGGGTGTGGGGCCGTCTTCGGGGTGTTCTTAGGCACCGTGAATAGCATGACCCAGAACGGGCCATGCTGTCAAGGGGGGCAACGGAACCTCCTTGAAAGGTCGGTTGTGGTTAGGCTTGGCTTCGGTGTTCCACCACCGGGCCAGGCCGCTTATTTTTTTACTGTGATCGTCCGCCAGCCTGGGAATGTTTTGTCGAGCGCCTCCATTATGCATTCTTTTGCGGTTTTCGCCTCTGATGCCGACAAGAGCTTTAGCGCCTTGTGGATTTCAGGGGTTAGCCTGATGGTTATGGATGTTTCTTTTTTTTCCATGCTCAACCTCGTTAATAAACGCATATTAAAATCAATACATGATGTCAATAAAAAAACCTCGTACAAGGCAAGACGAAAAAGAATCATTTGGTGATGCCGCGCATGTTTTCCCGGTGGACCCAGGACTGGTTGGAATGAGTTGCCACCTGGCCGCCCTGGCTGATGGTCCCGGCGTTGGGGTGGTCGTGGGTCGAGAGCACGTCCAGGGCCGTTTTTACTTCCTTGAGGCAATCAAGCAGCTCGCTGAAAAAGTTCATGCCGCCCTTGCCTTTCATGGTCAAGGTGCCGCCCACGGCGTTCAGGGTGATGCTGGCGGCCTGAATGATTTTTTCGCCGGTGATTATTTCGGTACTGCCGCCGCCCACGGTCAGATCGTGATTTTTGCCGATATCGACGGCCTGGTCTTTGCCGACGTTCACGCCCTGGGCGCCGATTATTTTTATAGTCCGGTCGCCCTTGACGGTCGAAAGATGATCCTTGCCCACGGTTTCCGTGGCCTGCCCGGCGGTGCTGTGGGTGGAATCCGCGCCGGCGGTCAAATTCAGGTTGCCGAGCGTGCCTATATCCGCGCGCAGGCCTGCCAGCAGGGTCAAGAGGGTGCCGACCTATATGGTGCCCATGCAGCAGATTTCCACCAGGCTGTTTTCTGATACCCGTTTTACCTCCCTGGCCAGGTCGGTTGTCCCTTCCACCGCCTTGACCGTTCGGGTCACGGATTCGTCGCTAATGGCCGCGTCCGTGGTCCGGGTCCAGTTGCCGCCGGCATCCGCTTTTTGATACACGGCCGGGCTTTGCTGTTGCAGCCACTCATTGGCCGTGACGGCAGGCAAAGACGCGCCCATGGGGTAAGCCTGGCGGATGATGGGGTGATCTTGCCGGCCGTAGGCGAAGCCCACGACCACCAGGCTGCCCGGCTGGGGAAAGGCGTAGGATCCGCTTTCCTGCCCGCCGCCCAGCGGCACGGGCAAGGGCACGGCCGTGTATTTGGGAAAAGCCGGGTCCGGTTCCAGTTCCGGCGTCAGGATCACGATGTCCACGGCGTAGCGCGGCCGGAAGCGTTCGGAGCTGGCCCCCGTGCCTGGGGAGTCGGCCAGGGCGATGACCTTCGCATAGCGGTCAAGGTGCAGGCCGCCGGCCAGTTCCGGCTGGCTACGGTTCACGCGGCGCATATGATCTCCATTTCCGAACCGGAAAAGACGACGGAGCGGATCCGCCCGTCTTCCGTTTCCACGCCCGGGCGCAGGGCCGGAACAGCCGTCAGGGTGTACCCTCCGGCAATGGTGGCCCGGCTGCGAAATTCCTGCGGGATGGTGACCGCCCTGCCGGCCCAGAAGGAATCGGCCCAGGAACCGACGTATACCCGGCCGTCGCCCTGGGCCTGCC
Source organism: Desulfovibrionaceae bacterium (assembly GCA_031548325.1). Taxonomy (GTDB): domain Bacteria; phylum Desulfobacterota; class Desulfovibrionia; order Desulfovibrionales; family Desulfovibrionaceae; genus FLUQ01. The sequence continues at coordinate 36,137 of JAVBRE010000103.1, read as the reverse complement.
AGAAATAATCGGGAACGGAAAACACGGCCCCCAGGTTGGCCATTGCGTGATAGCCCGTGCCCGTGCCGTAAAAGGCCGGGATTTTCGTATCCGCATAAGGCTTATAGGGCAAAATAAAGGAAATTCCTGTTCTGGCGGAATAGGCCCGCAGCACGTCGCGCAAGGTGGGATGCCGCAAGGATACAGGATGCACGGGGTCCAGCCTGGCGGTGATCTCGTCGCAGAGCAGCTTTTGCTGCATGCCGTCCACCGTAATGCAGCGCCTGATATCACCCTGAAAGTAACAGGTCAGGCCCGGCTCGACATTCCAGCCCATGGCGAAGGAAATTTCGCCGGAAAGGGGTTTATCCAAGCGGACCTGGAACAGGGCGAGGCCGGGAGCGTCGTAATCCAGCCGGATTTTTTCGGAAACCAGAGGAATTTCCCGGCCGTTCACGGTGAGACGCTTTGTCAGCTTCATTTGCCGCTACTCGCGTTAGAGGGTCCTATTTTCCCGTTCAGCCACAGTAGCACGTTTTTTTCAAAGGACGTCAGCTGCGGGGCTTCTTCCGGCTTCGTTTCTTCCGCGCTGACCGCGCCACCTTCGCTCTGCTGCACGGTCGCGCTTTTGGCCGCTTCGCGCCCTTCGGCCAGTTCCGGGTTGGATTTGTGCTCCGCCAGGCAGAAGGATATTTGCCAGCAGCGTTTGTCCTCCTGCTCTTCCGCTTTGAAATCGCCGGTGAACTTGGCCTGGCGCATACCCGCGGCGTTGGCCGTGCGGTTGGTCACGGTGTAAATTTTCTGGTCGCCCTTGGCCTTGGCTTCGGCCACCCGGGTCAGTTCGCGCAGGTCTTCTTCGTCCCTGAAGCGGATCTTGATTTTCACGTCCAGCTTTTTGCCCTTGGCGCCCTTGTTGGCCTTGGCCGTGCTGGACGAGTCGCCGGAAGCGTCGGCGTCTTTGAATTTCAGCCCCAGCGTGACCAAGAGGTCAAAGCCGGGCACGGTGAAGTCGTCAAGACGCAGATAGGGCATTACAGTACCCCCCTCGCCCGCTCCTTGGCGAGACGCATGCCGGCCGGGCAAAGCCCGCCCGGCCCGCCGGCGTCGCTCCAAGGCGCTACCGCGCCGGCTTTCAGCCCCCTCCGGGGGTATGCGGTATTCATATGATCCCCTCTAACGGATTTTTCAGGCCGAAAGCCTCTTTGTAGTAGGCGACCTCCGCTTTTTTGCCGAACCAGCAGAGCACGGTGCAGCATTTGTAGCTGTCCCCCAGGGGCGGGGCGAACTTGGCAAGGTGCGGCGCGACCGCAGCAATGGGCCCCTCAAGATAGACGCCGAAGGCGCCGGTAAGAGGTCCGGACAAAGACGCGGCCAGATCCCGCATATCTTCGATCTGCTTGGCCACGGCCGCCACCCGCTTTTGCGCGAAAGAGGCCAGGCGTTCCGCCGGGCTCTGTCCGGTGGCGGCCAGGGCTTCGGCAACAGCCGTCTGCGCGCCGGCAGCGGCGGCTGTGGCTTTGCTGGTCGCGCTTTTCAGCGGGTTGGCCGTCCCCCACGGGGGGAACGACGGCAGGGGCGGTATTTTGAATTTATCCAGCTCAAGCGCGGCCAGGGCTTTAACCCGGCGCTCGGCCTGCTGCAGCTCGGTTATGGGAAAAACCTTGTTGAACGCGCCAAGCGCTTCGCCCATCAGCGCTTCGTCCGGCGCGGCCATGACGACGAGCACCAGGCCGGTGTCCAGCATCTGGGTTTGCACGTCGCCGAATATATTCTGCACAGACCCCATGGCGCCGGTCAGGGCGGATCCGGCGGAGGCCATGGCGCCGTCGGCGGCCGCCGCCAGCGAGCCCAGCACTCCTTGTATTTCCGCTTCCAAATCTTCCGCCAGGCCGCAGCTCAAGAGGGCTTGCAACTGTCCCAGCGATTCGTCCAGGCCGGTCCGCGCCGCTCCCATGGCCTGGTCCAGCCCCGCGCCCATCACCTGGTCCAGCCCTTCGCCCACCATGGCGCCGGCCGTTTTTTGCGCGGCATCCAGCGCGCTGTTCAGCCCTTGTTGCAGCGCGCCTTCCGCCGTTTCCCGCGCGGATTTCAACACACCGTTCAGGTTTTTGCTTACCCCGTCCAAGGCATCTTCCATGGCCGCGTCCAGCGCGCTGCCGAGTTTGCCTCGCAGCGTATCCAGCGCGCCGTCCACGGCCTGTTGCAGCGGGCCGAAAACTCCCTTGACGTTTAGACCCGGCAACAGATTGGCCGATTGCTTTTGCAGCAGATCGGCGGCGAATTGCCCGGCGCCCTCACTGAGCCTGTCGCCCAACGTTTTAATCGCGGCCGATGGGGTGAGATAGGCGTGATCCCCGCGCCGCGTACCGATGCCCTCTTGATAGGGGGTCAGGGCCAGGTAGCGGGCCTGGGATCCCAGCAGTTTCGTCACCGCGTCCCGGGCGGCCGCGCCGACATCCGGCACGGAAGGCAGGTCCGGCAGGCCCAAACCGGCAAGCGCGCCCGCTCCGGCGGCGATGCTTTCCATCGCCTGGTCCAGCGTCGCGGCCAGGGTTTCGCCCAGAGCGGCCACGGACGGCGGGGGCGTGAAGGTCAGGGGCTGGAACACGGCGTATAATCTCCGCCCAGCCAATCTTTAAGCGTCATGGGCAGTCTCCTCTTGCGGCGCGGGAGGGGCGGAATCAACAGGCTCAAAAAAACTTGTGCCGTCAAAACGCCACCCCTGCCCGACGCCATCCGGGCATGGGTATAGATGTTTCCGCATCTCCAAAGTGAAACATTGTTCGATGTTAAATCCGTCTACAGGACTAACGATATACACAACGTCACCTGGGACATCGTACACAACGGCATAATTTGGCATTCCAAATCCTCCTTACATAAGGCGCGTTATTTCTATGCAGCCTGGGGAGCCGTTGTTGCCGCCAATCCAACCGGAGCAAGCCGCGCTTCCTCCCGCGCCGGCGCCGTACCCGGCGCCTGCATAGCCCCTTGACGACGCGTCCGAGGCGTTACGCGCAAATGCGCGCCCTCCCGCCCCAAAAGAGGATGATCCGCCCGCCCCCGTGGTTGCGCCGATAAATCCGGTTGCTATATTGGATGCCGTCAGCCTCAGACTTGCGGGCGTTCCGGCGTTGCTGCCCGGTCCGGCCGCTCCCGCGCCCACCTCCAGCCTTGAAGAAACATTGTCGGGGGACGCGCTGTTTGGCGCGCCCAAGCCCCCATTGAGCGAAAAATATGCCCCGAAAGACGTAACGCCGCCGTTGCCGCCTACCGCGTTGAGGTTGGAGACGTTGGCGCCTAACCCCGCCGCGCCTATAGTAACGGGTATGGGATCTAACGAGCTTATATGGATAACAATATCTGCCTCTTCCCCCGAAGATCCGCCGCCGCCGGCGCTCATAAAACCCGAAGGCGAGTTGAGGGAAGCCCCGCCCCCTCCGCCGGCAACTCCCCGTATGCGATACCAGCCTGTGCCGGGCGGCGTCCAAGCGCCGGAGGCGGTTATCAACTCACGGTATGTGACGCGGTTGAGGTCGCTTTCCGCCACGGCGCCCAGCGTTGCCGGAGTCAGCGCGTCCCCTTGCAGCCCTTTGGGCCGCAGACAGGTCACCGTGCCGTCAGCCGCTATGCGGGCGACCTTGGCGCAATAATGCATCAGAGGTATGGGCGGATCCTCGCGGTACTGGCGAAAATTTTCCGGCCAGGCGTCCACGGCCATGGTCACGGCCGCGACATCCGTCACCACGTCCGAGCCGACCCGGGGCATGGATAGGTCCAGCCAAACGTCGCAGGGCAGCTGCGCCGGTACAAAGGGCATATCCCCTTCCAGGGCCGCGCGGATGCCGGCGATATATCCGTACCCGGCCTTGAACGCATAGCTGCCGCCGCTTCCCGCCAGTTGCCAGCCCTCGCCCATAAAGGCCGCGTCGCCGTAAATATCCCGGTTACTCAGGCGCTCGCGCTCATCAATGCCTTTGAGCCGCACGGTAAAGTCGAGCTGCCAGGTCGAGGCCTCTATGGTGATGCCGGTCAGCTCGCGCGCGCCGAAATAGGTCAAGAGCATGTTGCGGGTAAAGTTGTTGCCGGCGGTGTTGCTGGAAGGATCATAGGCTTTTTTTTGCAGGGTGGGAAAGGTGGCCACCTGGATCAGGGTGTCGTATTCTGAACAGTACAGGCCCTGCCAGTTGAATTCGAAAGGCCCGATATCCGAGGTCAGCAGGGCTGAACAGACCACTTCGTTAGGGTTGACCCAGGCCCGGTATTCTTCCGGAATCAGGGCGTCGTGCACGATATGCCCGATGGGAACGCCCTGGCCGATATCGACCGGGGCCGTGCTGTCTTGCCCCGGAATATGCGCGAATAAAAAACGGTCTATAAGCAGCCGCTTGCCTTCGGCATGCAGCCTGGCCATCAGGCTTTCGCCCGCGGCGGTGAGAGCTACGCCCATGAATGAGCCTCCATTGTTGAATGGTCCATGTCGAAAACAGCGATGCCGATCTTGACGGCTGATACGAAGCGGACGCTTTGCGTAACGGCCATCGTGCTGTAATCCATGCCGAAAGCGGCGACGCCCAGACCTACCGTTGAGACGAAGCGGACGCTTTGCGTCACAGCCAGCGTGCTGTGATGGTCGTCAAAAGAGGATGCGCCGATGCCCACAGTCTGGCGGATGCGGGATATGAAACGATAGCGCCGGCAGGTGCGGCCGTATTCGTCAATGATGATTTCCAGCACGTTCTGGCGGTCGGGCAAGGCGGAATCGTCAATGACCAGGCCGATGATGTCCCAGTCCTGGCCGGGGCGGCGTTCTTCCAGTTCAATTTTGCCCAGCTCCAGCCGCGCAAAAATGCGCTTCCAACCGCTGATAAGGCCCGCGTCCTTTGCGTTGGCGTAGGCGTACTTGACCCGCAGCCGGAACAGCCGTTCCGGCTCCCCCGGATAGCTCGTGATGCAGCGCTGATGCGCCAAAAGGCGCAGGATGGGGTATGAGGCCGTCATGGGGTCCAGCTGGCGGGCGGGCACCACGGACCATTCCCCCAGGCGGCGAAACCACTCTTTGGCAGCCGACGCGAGCTTGGCCAGTTCCTTTCCGGCCATCCAGAACGGCAGCTTTGGCGTGGGGATTGCGGGCAGCTGATCGCTCATAATCCCGCCCCCGGCGTCAAGTTCAGGCCGGCCAGGGTCGGCAGGCTCAACTGCGATACGATATCCTCACGGTCAAAAACGATGCTGCGCAAATTCGGCAGGTCCGCGTGCAGTTCCTTATCCAGTTGCGAAAAAGAGAAGCGGGAGAGCGGCAGAACCTGGGTCACGCCAAAATCCTGATTCTGGCGGAAGGCGCAGCGGATGCGGTTTTCCGCATCCGTCAGCAGGTCCGTCCGTTCCTGCTCCGTGGCATCCAGGGCTGCGTACACGACGGCCGAAAGATCAAGGGGATCTTCCGTTATGGCCATGCAGCGCATGTCGTCGCCGTGGCCGTGATTGCCGCTCTCTATAATGTGCGTGTTGATGGAATCGATCAGGGTCTGCGGGGGAATGCCGGAATCGATCATGATGTGGCAGTTGGCCGTGCCCGGCCCGCGCGGGGCTTCTTTTTCGAAAAAGAGATAGTCCAGGCGGATGGATGCGAATTCGCCGATGATGGCTTTATACCCCGCGTCGTGGTGAAACTGCCCCACGGCCGCGAACTGGTTGCGGCAACGCAGGCGCAAGGCTTCATCCGTCTCCATGTCCGCGCCGGGGCTGATGAGCCAGTCGGCTTCGTTGCGAACGCTCACAACGCCCGGCACGGGCTTGGTCAGAATGGAGTAGTAGCCCGGGCCCAGGTTGTAGGCCGCGCCCTCCCCTTCCGCCCGTACCGGGACCGCGATGCCGAGCTGCCCCTGCGGGATGGTGACCGCCATGGTTGTCATCACCCGGTAGACGAGCCCGTTCAGGGGCGGACTTTCAACCTGCGTACCCGCCGGAATTTCCAGGTCGCCGGCGGCCGAACCGCGCGAAAAGACGATGTTGCCCGCGGCGGCTTGCGCGCCCTTGCGCGTGACATCCACGCCCCAGGCGAAAATATCGAGCCAGGCGCCCTTGGCGAAACGCAAAAAAACGTTGGGCAGGGCGTAGGCCACCAGCACTTTGACCAGCCAGAGGGCGGGCTGCGTGACGATGGCGCTTATCAGCCGCCAGAACGGCGACCAGGCGCTGTTGTTGGTGATCTTGCAATCTTGTTCGTCGACGATCTTGTCCCATTCCGCGCGCATGGCGTCCGCCGTGACGGGCATGCCGGCGTCAATGAGCATGGCCGTGAAGGTCTGTTCGGCGACGCTGTCGATATCGTCGGCCATGGTCAGCCCCGCCACTCGTCATTTTTACGCGGAATGAGGTCAAGATGCACAAAACCCCTGGACGGATAGCGGCCGATGCCGCGAAAACCGGCGGCGCGCGCAGCCGCGATAAAAGCGCCCTGATCGCGGCCCGGGCAGCGGCAGTCAAAGGCTATTTTCAGATGTTGCGAATTTTCCACCCCGCCCACATCGCGGTTATGCTTCGTACAGCGATGAGCGGAATTGACGATGATGGGCCTGCCCCAGGCGTTGCGCAGATCCTGCAGGGCGTCCATGGCGGCCGAGTCGTAAAACAGCTCGCCGCAGCATTTGCAGGCCACTTCGGCCGGCGTAAAATCCGGCCAAGGCCAGACCTGGTCACAGGCGGAAAAATGGGCGTACAGGGGCATAGTCTCTCCTTCAGGTCACGGCGTGCCGGCGGAAAGGGACAGCGATATTTCGCCGAACTTGACCGTGGTCGCGGTCAGTTGGTATTCGCCGGGCTTTGATTCGCTGATGACGGTAGAGCCCGGCACGATGCGTTCATCTTCGTCCACCATGAGAGTCAGGCGCACGATGTTGGTTTTGCGGCGTCTCACGTCGCGTTCTGCGATGATTTCCACCAAAAGGCCGGATTCGCGGATCATGTGCATGATGTCCTGGGCGATGCTTGGCCGGTCCCAGACCTGGACCGGGATGCCGCCGGCGTCCAGGGTGACGTCGTCATCGCTTATGAGCAGGTCGATGTATTCGGCCATGGTCAATCCCCGTTCATCAGGTTCAGTTCCGCCATTTCCGCCCCGGTCATGCCCTGGTCGATATGGATATGCTGTTCGCCTATGTGGACCCTTTTCCCGCTGTTGTTGGTCACGGCGTTTGAGATGTCGCGGGAGATGCCGCCGGGCCGGACGTTCGCGCTGCGCAGGTCCGACTGCACGGACGGGGGCGGCGGCGCCTGCGGGATCGCGTACGCGGCTGGCAAGCCCGGAGAGCCCGGAGCGCCGGGAAGGCCCGGAGCGCCGGGCAGGCTGTATATATCCGACACGGCGGGGCCAGGGGACAGATCGTACACATCGGCCATACCGGCGGGGTAACCCGCGCCCTGCAGCACAGGCTGAGCCTGCGCGCCGGGCATGCCATAAGCGGCAAACTGCGCGGACGCTTCCGCCTTGGTGTTGCCGATTTTGCTCTGTATCCAGCCCCAGGCCTTGCTCAGGGTTTTGATGGGGGTCATGACCATATCGATGGTCTGCATCAGGGCCTGGCCCCAGGAACTGTCCCTGAACGCTTCGGTTATGGTTGTCCAGAGATTGCTCAAGGTATCCAAGGGATGCATGACGGCATCAACGGCCCCCATGATGGCCTGCCCCCAACTGGTTTCCAGAAATGCAGCCTTGAGATCATCCCAGTAGTAAATGAGCGCAACCACGGCGGCGATCAGGACGATGATGCCCACCACGATCCAAAAAGCCGGGTTGGCCAGAAAGGCGAAATTCAGTTTCCACTGTGCCAGCATGGCCGCCCTGGTCTGGGTATTCAGCAGCTTGTAGGCCAGAATAAGGGGCGCAAAAGGAGCCTTCAGTGCCATAAATGCCAGCCTGCCGATGGCTGTGGCGGCGGAAAGAAGCCCCATGATACCAGCCAGACTGACCGCGCCGATCGCAAGATAGCCCACCCAGCGGACAACGTTGGGAGCGAGTTTTGTCCAGCGATCCACTGTGCTCAGCCAACCCACAAACATGTTGCCCACCCGCGTCAGGGGTGGCAGCAGCTCTTGCCCGAATGATATGGCGACGACATTGACCGCCCCCTGTATCTTGTGCCAGACATCCGTCATCTTGCCGGCCATGGTGGTGGCCGGACCCAGGCCCTTGACCCTGCCCAGTTCCGTCATGTGCTGTTTGAGGGTGCCTGTCTTGTTCAGCAAATTTTCGATCAGCGCCATGGCTTCTGTAGAACCGAAGGCCTTCTTGATCTTGTCGGCCTGGGCGGTGGTAAAAGTGCTGCCGTATTTGCCCCGGATCTTGTCCAAAATATCGACAACACCCAGCATGCGGCCGGATTTGTCGGTAAACTTCATGCCCAGCTCTTTTTGCGCGTTGCCGACCCCTTGCAAAAAGGCCTTGTATTTCGTCGCGGCTTCCGACCCTTCCATGGTCAGCTGCAGATTGCCTAAGACCGCGAACTGCTCTTCAAGGGCGATGCCCTTGCTGGCGCCGGTGGCGCCGAACTTGCTGACGGCGTCCGCCCATTTGGGGCCGGATGTTTTGAATATCTCCACAGCCTTGGCTGTCTGGCCGGTGACCTGTTCCACCCATTTGGACCGGCCCATCTTGTCGGCCATATCGCCATACACCCCGTACATGGTGCCCATGTAGCTGGTGACGGTGCCCACGTCCGCTTTGGTGGCGCGGGCCAGCAAAGCGGAACTGCGGGTAAAGGAAGCGAGTTCGTCGCCTTTCAGACCGCCGATGGCGCTCTGAATATCGTAGGCGGAACGGACAACGCCGGCGGCGCTGCCCCCGTATTGCAGGGTGAAACGCTTGGCCGCCGCCGCGAGATGGTCCAGGGCGTCATCCGCCGTGCCCAGGCTGGCCACCTCGCCCAGGGCGCGGTTAAAGTCGACGGCCGGAGCCACCATGCGGCCGATGCCCTGGCCGGATGCAATGGCGCCCATGACTCCGGTGCCCACGCGCAGGAAATTCTTGTGCACCTTGTCCGACATGCCTGCCAGAGATTTCTGGATATGCTTTAACGGTCCGGACGCCTTGTCAATCACGCCGATGGCGAATTGCAGCGCGGTCATCTGCGTGGCCATGCTTACCCCTTAAAGGCTATGACGATGCCATTTGCCACGGCAACGCTCATCTTGCGCCAGTGATCCTGTTCCAGAAACAGGGCTTCCGCCATGCTGTCCTCGTCCACTTTTCTGCCCGGAAACCAGTGCCGCGACAGGATCGAAAGAACGGCCAGCCCGTTTTCGGCCATGCCCGCCGCTCTGGCCTCTACTTTCCCACCAGCACTTCCAGTTCAGGCGCAAAATCCTGAACCAGGTGCCCAGTCAGTTGCAGAGCGGCCCCCGGTTTTTCCAGAATGCCCTTCAGCGCCTCTTTGCTGTCCGGATGCACCACGCGGAACAGAAAATTACGGCAGGGGGCGACCTTGTTGCCCGGCTGCAGCTCGTTCATGTACTGGTCATAAGCCGTGTTGTTCACGGTAAAAACAAGATCGGTTCCATTGACGGTCAAGGTTATTGTCTTTTCCATGCTCTCTCCCCACTCGGATTACAGGTTAGCGGCCCTTGCCGCCGAAAATCTCGCCCGTGAGGTGGGCCATGCGGCCCAGCACCCCGTCCAGAAAACGCCCGCCGGAATAGGCGGAAACGGATGACAGCGCCGTGCGCAGGGTTTCCGTCATCCAGCTGACATCAGCCAGCAGCATGTGCGTGACCAGGCCGGAAAACACGGCCACCACGGTCGCGCAGAACCAGGCCCAGAAGGTGACTTCCTGCTGTTTCGCCGCGTAGGCGAAGCCGCCCAAAAGCGACAGCGCCAACACCAGCCACATACGGTCCAGCCAGTCCAGAAAGCTGCTCACTCGCTTTGCCCCATGCCGCTATCCCCTTTTGCCGCCTTGCGTATCGCCGCTATGCGGCCGTTGGCGTTGCGCAGGGATTCCTGCAGATCATCTTTGCATTCCCACAGATCGCCGTTGGTCTGTTCAAAACAGACCGGTTCCGGCTCTTCCCGCAGCAGGTAGGGCGGCAGCGTCAACGGCACGGGTACCGTTACCGTGACTATTTCCGGTTTTGCCGCGCAGCCTGCCGTCGCGGATAGCGCGAGGCAAAGGAGCAGCGTACCAAGCCGCGAAATCAGGATCGGACGCTGTAACGGCCTTGACGGCGCCGCGCTTTTCCGCGCGTTCTTCCGCGTTCTTTTCACGGGTCAGCTCCATTGTTTCGGCAATGCCGTCGACCTTCTTTTCCAAAGCCCGCAAGGCGTCCACGGTGGCAAGGTTGCCTTCCGAGGCTGTTTTGTAGACGCCCGCCTTTTCCAGGGCCGCATCGCGCTCTTGCCGGATGCTGCGGCAATCCCAGGCGGCAACGGCCAGGACGATAAGCAGCGCGGCAATAACGATGCGGGACGGGGTCATATCCATGTCCGCCACCCTTGCGCCAGATCTTCGTCCCTCTCCGCCTGGCAGGCGACGCAAAAACATACGCCGGGCACGGCCTCGCGGCGGGCGAGGGGAATGGGATCCCCGCAGGCGTCGCAACAATCCGCCCCCGCGCCCATCGGCCTGGGCCGCATAACCCTGGCTAGGGATTCAGCCCGGTGAATGGCCTCGCGTTCGGCCGCCATGTCCGCCAGATCGGCCATTACAGAATGCCGCCTGCGCTTTTGCTGCCGCCGGGCGCAACAAGGCCTTCCGTTTCCGATTTCGCCAGATACGGCACGCCGTTGATGCGGACGAAGTCGGGACTGGTGACCATGTATTTGACCTTGCTGATATGCTTTTCGCCGCCCTTGGTATCGATATCCAGCAGAGAATCGATCTTCAGCTTGCAGCCGAAGGCTTCGACCTTCATTTCTTCGCCGGCCCCGGTTTTGGCGTAAAAGAGCATGTCAAAGGTGGGCAGCTCGCGAAACGAGCCCGCGCTTTTCGCCGCTTCGGAAACCAGCCCCATGTTGGCGGCGTCCATTTCCAGCTCGCCGGACCCTTTCACGTCGCCGTCGCAAAAGCCGTTGGGAACGCCTTTGTCGTGGGCCACTTCCGTGGAATCTTCTATGGTCAAGTTGGCCTTGGAGATATGCACGGCCAGGTCGCCCAGCCGTATGTCGAAATTCATGCCGCTGATTCTGGACATTTTTGCTCTCCTTATATGGCCGCGGCGTAGTTGGTCAGATCAAGCATGATGTTGCAGCTGATCTTTTTGGGGCAGTTGTACGGCCGCACGGCCATCCAGATTTCCACGGCGTATTTCGCGGGCCAGGTGATGACGATGTCGCCATCCTGCGGAGCTTCAATCTCGCCGGGAAAAACCTGGCCCAAAATCTTGCGGGAATGGGACATTTCGCGTAGCGGCCGCATGAAATAGGTCTGGGCCGCCGCAATGGACGCCGGGGTCTGGTTAAGCCTGCGGTCGCCCACCCGGGCCACGGCCAGGGGGTAGACTTTGCGCATGGCCTTTTGCACGGTGCGCAGGTTTTCAATCGTTTGAAAATCGCCGCCGGGCACGTCCAGCACGTTGCCGTCCGCCCAGTAGGTGCCGGGATAATCCGGATAAAACTGCGGTACGGAAAAACGCATGGCGTCAAAGGCCTTGAGGATGGAGAGATCGAGCACGCGGCCCGCGGAGTCGACGGGCCGCTCGGTCCAGTTGCCGACCAGCGGCCCCGTGGCCACGCGCATGGGAGAATCCGCCACGGTCACGGAAGCGTTGGCCAGCCTTCCCATGTAAGCGCCCAGTTCCGGCCCCCAGAATGTGCCCACGGGACTGACCTGGTCGGCGGCCACGTTCTGGGTCAGGGGGCGCATGGCGTCCTGAAAATCTTCCCAGGTCTCTTCCGGACCGATGGCGCGGGTGGCGCGGGCGCCCCAGACCGGGCGCATGTATTTGCCCATGATGTTTTCGGCTTTGGTCTGGATATTTTCCAGATCGGCCACGCTTTCCAGGGGATCGGTTATGGCGAAGGCTTCGACCGAGACCCGTTCCATAGCGAAGTCCACTCCATCTTCCCATGTTTTTTCAGCGCCCAGCGGCAGAACGCAGGCGTTCCAGTTCTGCCCCGCGTTGTCCCGCGCGGCCGTGACCTGGGTTTTCAGATTGGATTCGGCGGCGCCCAAAACGCTGTCCAGATCGGTACTGGCGTCCAGCGTGACCAGCTTGTCAATGTTGACGCCGGCGCCCTGGCCGAGAAAGAGAAAATAATTTTCCACTTCCGGCAGCTGGCCCTGGATAAGATTGAGGTTATTGACCTGTACGGTTCCGAGCATGGTTTCTCCTTTTGGAAAGAGCTATCGCTTCACGGCGTGCAAAAGGGTCTGGGCAAGTTTTGCCGTCATTTCTTCCGCCTGGGCCCCGGTCACGCCCAGGAAGGGTCGCGACGTAACGCCGTAAGTCCACGATTTTTTTCCGGTGATTTTTTCCGTGCGCAGTATGCGCAGCACAAGCCCGGCGTGGCCGATGGTGAAATGTCTCTCCAGCCACTGGACCGAGACGCGCTTTGGGCGTTTGTTCCGGCCCGGCCCTCTGCCCCCGCCTTTGGCCGGGACCATCAGCCGGTAGCCTTCGCGGATCAGGGATTTGGCCTGGTCTCGCGTGCAGGGGTCGTCGTAGTAGGGCAATTTGTTCTTTTTTTCCCGCCTGGCGGCTTCAGCGGTCATTTTGCGCGCCCCGCTCCCATGCTGCTGGACGGCCGCGATCTGGGCGGTAAGCGCATTTTTCCAGGTAACCGCCACCCCGCCGCCTTCGGCGGCGCGGGAAACAACGGCCATGGCCCTGTCCGCGTTCACGGCATCGGCCAGACCCTGAAGAATTCTGCGCTTTGCCCGATGCCTCGAGCGCTCTTTGACACGGGGAGGAAACGACTTGCCGTCAACGGTCTGTTGGGAACGGATATTGCGCCGCGCCTGCGTGCGCACGTAGCCGCCCAGCTTGCGGGCAAGCGCCTGGCGTTCCTTGGGAGACAGGGCTTTTGCGAGACTGTCGAGTTGCGCGTCGAGAATGGCGGACCGGCCGCGGTCAGTGGTGACGGTCAGAGCGATATTCACGGCTTCACCTTCCCCCCCATGCCGGTCACTTCTTCCGCCGGCGTGATTTCCGGCATGGCCATGGCCCAGCGTTTGCCGTTAAAGGGGAAGATGCCGCATCGCAGGGCTTCGGCGTCGCCGGGCTGAACGGGTCCGGCGTATTCGCGGATCACCAGGCGCTCTGAAAATTCGCAGGCCAGCTCAAGATCGCAGGTCAGGGCGTCGTTGATATCCACGTTCAATTCAGGGTCACTCAAACCGTCGCGGTCTGTGTCGTGGTCCGAAAGCCAGCCCAGAATCAGCGCGGCCAGTAACGGCCCGTCGCCGGCGTAGCTCTCTACCTGGATCACGGCGTCATACTTCCAGACGCCGGCCTCCACCTGTTGCAGGTCCGTGCCGTCATCCTGACGCACATTGCCCAGGTGGCGGCCGGAAGGAATCAGTTCGCCCTTGTCGGCGAAAGCCTGCACCTGTTCGCGGGGCAGTCCGGTTATGGACAGCAGATGCTCCACCAGGGCGCTTATTTTACGCATGCCGCCCCCCTTGACGCGTAAGCCGAAATGTGGTTGGCTTTTTGCCAGGTGCTCAAAACACCTTGACCAACAGCGGTTCCACGCCCGACAGAATGTGGTTTTTTTGCGCCTTTTCTCCGGGTGTGGGCGAAATACAAGACCGGCTTGCCGGAAAATAGCCCGCTGCACTGTTGGCAGTTTTGAGCACCCGGAGATTCTCGTTCCGGGGATCTCCCATCAAAAAAACCAACAGGAGTCCCGCCATGTCCAGAGCCATCGAGATCCCGCAACTTCGCGTCCACGTTTCCAGCCTCGGCAAAACTTTTTCCCTTCCCCTTCACGATCCCTATGACCGCTGCTTTTGGGCGGTCGCCCGCGCCCTGAACGGCAAGCCGGGCCAACTGGCCGCCATGCAGGCCGTTGCCGCCGCCAAAGCCGACTATCTGGGGGCGCGCCATGACGGCGAATAAAATTCTTTTCACGCCTACCGCGAAGGAGGCCGCGCTATGACCACCGCCCTTACCCCTTTCGCCTTTGACGACGCCCTGGTGCGCACCGTCACCGATGACAGCGGCGATTTTCTGTTTGTGGCAAAAGACGTCGCGCTGGCGCTCGACTACAGTTGGCAACCGAACATTGTCACCCATGTGCCGGACGAGTGGAAGGGTATTAAACGGATTAATACCCCTGGCGGCGATCAGGAGATGATCTGCCTCACCGAACAGGGGTTGTACTTTTTCCTGGGCCGCTCCGACAAACCCAAGGCCCTGCCGTTCCAGAAGTGGCTGGCCGGAGAAGTTCTGCCCTCCATCCGCAAGACCGGAAGCTACGCCCTGCCCGCGCTCAGCGCGGAAGAGCGGCATTCGCTTGACTACGTCACCAACGCGACCAAGCGGGCGGTGCTCAAAAACCTGACCGATCTGGCCAGGGTCATGCCCGCCCGCGCGGCCACCCTGGAGGCGGATTTTATCAGCCTGCTTCTGCTGTTCGCCCCGTCGCAAAAACAGATTGCCACGGGCGCGGCCCCGAAACGGGAATTCGAACTCACGGTGCCGGAGGAAAAAGAACGGCTGTATATGCCGGAATCCATGCAGGCGGCCGAATTTTGGGCAGCCTGCGAAAAGCTTGATGATCTGGGCGTGGTCATCAACCATTCCCGGTCGGACGTGCACCTGTTTCTCGACATTGATGAAATCCTGCGGCTGCTCCCCATGCACGGCATGCGCGAGGAGTACGACCTCAGGGGCCTGGAGGACAGTATGCGCTACCCGATGATCGCCAGAAACGTGAAAATGATCTCGGCCCGCACCGGCGAAGAGGTCGCCTGCACGGTGTTCTTTGACGAGCAGAAGCGGTTCAGGCCGGTTGCCGCGAGGGACGCGGCCGCCTTGGAGGGCTGAGCCATGAGCGCCGTCATACAAAGCCCTGACCCCGTGCAGCGCCTGTATCTCGCCGCCGAAGCCATGCGCCATCTGGCCGTGACCCTGCCCGAAGCGGACGGGGGTCTGGCCCGGCTGGTGGACATGCTGGGGCAGGAAGTGCAGGAGTGCGCCACCATTATTGACGACGACGGCGGCGCGGCCGCGGAACCGGCCGACTAGCCCGCCGAGCCCCGCCCTCGCAAGAGAGCGGGGCTTTTTGATGGGGCTCAAAGGCCCTCTCCGGTTGCGGGATGTAACTATCTTGCGCATCAGACCAGCCCCACGGTTATGCGCGGCCTGTCCAAGAGGTCCGCTATGGCTTCCACCGCCCAGGCCGAAAAGCGGTCGGCGGTATCCGCCCCTTCTTTGCCGTCATTTTTCGCGGCCTCGCGGCGGTCGGTGGTCGCGAACTGCCCCAGCAGCAAAGCTTTGGCGTGGCAGAACACGGCGCGGGTGAAAATGCGCAACGCCCCGCCCGGCTCCCCTTCCAGGGGCACGTCGGCAAGCTGCGTGTATCCTTCCGCGCGCATATCCCGTTCCCAGCCGCGCAACTGGCGCACGGCCCAGATGCGGGCAACGGCCAGATGGTCGACCAGCAGGTGTTCGGCGTATTCGGCGGGCAAACGGTAATCGCGCTGCAAATCGGCAACGTACAGGTCCGGCCAGAAATCGTAGCCGGGCAGCTTCAGGGTGGATGTTCTGTCGGTGACCGCGTTAAAGCCTGCCATGGTGCCGCCTTCTGTTGGGGAGGACCGGAACGGAAGGCGGGTTGCATTTGCTGATGCTTCGCCGCCGTTCCGGCCTCCCCGGTCCGGGTGGGGGAGCTTTTAGGCGGGATCCCCGCCCTCATCCTGGGGGGCCGGATCAGAGGCATCCATGCCCCCCTCGTTCTGGGGTTTTATGTCTTGCCCGGCCGTGGGATTCTCGCAATGGAGCCCGCCCTCACGTCCTGTGAGGGACGGGCTATCGCTCGCTTCGCTCACTCCGCTGCGCGGCTCGCAAGCATCCTGCTTGCTTTCCGTTTCCTGCTTGGCCAGACGCTTTTTCACGTTGTCCAGCGCCGTTTTCACGGATGCGCCCAAGGTCAGGGCGCGCTCAAGAAAGATTGCCGCGCTGCGCAGATCGCCGGCCTTTTCCGCCGCCAGGCCCGGCAGGCGGTAATAGCGGGCTTTTACCGCGTCCGGAATGTCCCAGGCAGCCGGATCCGCTTCCATCAGGGTCAGGATTTGCGAAAGATAGGGCTCGAAAGCCCGGCCGGCGTTGTATTCGCCTTCCGCCCATTCCAGTACCTGCGAAGCAACGAAGAACGGCAGGCGGCTTTTGAACGTTTCCGGCAGGGCCTGGCCGTGGGCCATGGCCCAGGCCGCCACATGCAGGGCCTGTTCGACGCAGCCGGCGTCAAGCAGCCAGACCAGGTAATAGGCGATGGCGTCATGGGCTTTGCCGTCCGCCATCAGCCGGTCGACCTGGTCGCGGTATTTGGGGATCAGCACGGACCGCTTGTATTCAGCCTTGCGTTCGACGCTGGCCATGTCTTTCAGCGCCGCAAGATCCTGCCCCAGGGAAGCCGTCACCAGAGCGGCCAGCTGCTGCGCGCCGACCTTGCCCCCGCCGACGCCGGGCATGGCGGCGATGACAGTGCCGCCGGCGGGCCGGGGACTGGTCCCCCCTGATTGCTTGGCCGCTTCCGCCCGCACACGGGCCTGGTGTTGCCGCATAAAGCCCATCATACCCAGCCTCCCGCTCCGTCAGGGATTTTGACGCTGGCGAAATCAAAGGCCACAAACTTTTCCGGCTCTTCGACGACATAAGCGTCGTTGGAACAGTTAAAATCCTCGACCTGATCCTTTTTGGGGTTGTCGATGATCTGGCGGCGGGTGGAATCGTCCTGCACGTAGATGGACAGGTTATCCAGGCTGGTCACCACCAGACCCCGGGCGGGAAAGTTGGACGGCGTCTGCCAGGGCAGCCCGCCATAGGTGGCCAGCGCATTTTCCAGCAAAATCTTTTCAGAAGGCTGATTCGCCACCGCGCCCAGCAGCGCGGCTTTGTCCCGGGCGATCAGGTCCGTGCCGACGAGCGCCACCAGGTTCGAGCGCATGTATTCGGGTATGCCCTGCAAAAGGTCAAAGACGGCCAGGTCCAGGCAGGAATAATCTCCGTTTGCGCCGATGCGGATTTCGCCTTCCGTGGCCCCTTCCGTCAGGATGTTGGCCGGCAGATACTCGCGCATGTACTGCATCCAGCCCTTGTTCAGATCCTGCAGCAGGGGGTTGGCGGTCAGGTCCGTATCCAGCGCGGCGCTTATGCCGTGCCAGCCGGCCAGCTCCATATCAGAGGCGATGCGTTGGCGCACATAGCGGGCGTAGCGTTCGGCAAAATCCTTGAACTTGGCCCAGGCGTCGACGATGCGATAGGGCAAGGCCACGTCGCGGTTGGTCTGATGGCACTCGTAGCCGTATTTCCCCAGGTTGCCGACGTAACGCGCCTCACGCTCTTTGCCGGGCTGGCTGGTGTCCGTGCGGCTGGACACGGGGGTGGACACCCCGCCCAGGATGTTTTCGCCCTTGATTTCGGTCACGGGCAGGATGTTGATCTTCTGCAGGAAGGTGGAAAGTTCCACAATTTTGTCCCGCAGGGTCTGGGCCATGGAAGGTTCGACGCTGAACTGAAGGGCGACGCTGTCCACGCCGTAAGTCTTGGCGAAGCGGGCGCACAAAGCGGCGAATGCTTGGCGGGTTTTTTTGTTCATATGCTTGCGCGCTCCTTAATACAGAGGGGTTTCACCATCGGCCGGAGCCGTGGTTTCCGGGGCTTTGGTGCCGGGCATGGCTTCGCTGAAACGCTTGTTCATGGCGTCGACGGTCGTGGTCAGCTTGGTGACCATGCCGGTCAGGGCCGCGAAATCGTCATCGCCGCCGGATCCGCCCTCGCCGCCGGCGGCATCGTCTTTCTTGCCGGCCGCGAGGGTATCCAGCGTGGCTTTCATATCCGCCACGGTCTGGCCCAGGTTCGCCAGCCCCGCCGTCAGTTCGGCCACGGCCTGCTGCATGGCGGTAAAGGCCGCAAGTTGTTCCTCTGTCATGGCATCCTCTTGGTTGTTGAAAGTGGCTGCGGGTATAAAGCGTTTGCAAAACGTGACGAACCAGCCGGGAGCCTTTTCGGGCGCGGCGGGACAAGGGGTTGTCGCGTAAAAGTTGGTGGCGGGTCCGGATTTTCGGCTGTTGAACTTGTGCGCCGGCAAACCCAAAGAAGCCGGAGAATCGGTGACGCCCAGGCCGGTGAGGTAGCATTTGCCGTTGCCCGCGAAATCTTCCGTCAGTTCCATGCTGAAAAAGAGCTTCTGGCCGTACTGGGTTTCCCAGATGTACGAGGCGTTGGGGGACAATCGCGCGTACAGAGCGGTAACGCCGCCCTCATCAATGGCGGCCAGTTCCAGCACCATGCCGTAATTGTTGCCCCAGCGTTCGTGTTCGGGCCAGAGCATGGCCGTGTACGTGGCCAGGTCGTAAGTTTCGGCCGCATCAAGCAGCCAGGCGGGGTCTATGACCCGGCCGTCCACCGTGGGCCCAGACTGTCCTATCTTCAGAAAACCCGTGGCAAGGGAGCTGCTGTTCATGCGGCCAGAGTAGGCACAAAAAACGGGGTTGCCGCAAGAAAAGCCGTTCCGATTTCAGCCGGATAGGAGCAGTATCACAGGCGCAAGGCCGTCTTTGTTGCTATGCCGGATGCATGGCGGACCAGGAAGCGGCTCAAACACAACGCAGGCAGTATCACCAGGAAGTGGTTCAGGCCGCCCGGGGCCTGTACCTGAAACGGTGCACGGTAACGGAGATCGCCGAGGCCCTCGCCGTGCCGCGCCGCACGGTCTATCACTGGGCGGCTGTCAATGACTGGGACAGCCTCTTGTCGCACGAAACGGCGGAGGAAGCCGCCGCCCGGCGCTTTGCCTATCTGGTGGAACGCGAGCCCAAGACGGCCCAGGACCTGAAGGAACTGGAACTCTTGGTTTCGCACCTGGAACGCCTGCAAGGCCTGCGTTTGAGAGAGGCTGCCCGCCGGCGGGATGATCGCCAGGACGGCGATGCGCCGCGCAGCGGAGCCGGCGACGAGCAAGCCGGGGACCGCGTTCCCCGGCGCGGTGAGGCCGGCGATAGCCCGTCCCTCACAGGACGTGAGGGCGGGCGGCATTCTCGCAGACGCAATAACAAGAAGCCCCAGAAAAACGACGTCTCAGAACTGACCCGGGATCTGTTTCAGGAAAAGATCCACACCAAACTGTTCGACTATCAAAAAAAGCGTCGGGAAACGGCCCATCAGCGCAACCGCATGGAGCTGAAATCGCGGCAGATCGGCTTCACCTGGGATGAAGCCCTGTTCGCCTTTGAAGACGCTGCGCTTACCGGCGACAACCATATCTTTCTTTCCGCGACTAGAGCCCAGGCCAACGTCTTTCGCAATTACATCATCCAGTCCGCCGCCGAAGATTTCGGCATCACCCTCACCGGCAATCCCATCGTGCTGAAGACGGCGCCGGGCAAGCTGGCGGAGCTGCATTTTTTATCCAACAATTCCAAGAGCGCCCAGAGCTATCACGGCCACGTGCATATCGACGAGTTCTTTTGGATCTCGAAATTTCCCGAGTTGTTCAAGCTGGCCACGGGCATGGCCTCTCATGCGAAATGGCGGCGAAGTCTCCTTTCCACCCCGTCCATCATCAGCCATCCGGCCTATCCGTATTGGGCAGGCAGCCTATGGCAAAAGCGTTTCGCCAGGCCCAAACCCTGGCCGGGTTTTACAGAGCTGCAAAGCGGGCTTCTCTGCCCCGATTCCTGGTTTCGCCAGATCATCACCCTGGAAGACGCCATAGCCGGGGGCTGCGATCTCTTCGATATTGAGCAGCTGCGTCTGGAATACACGCCGGACGAGTTCCGCCAGCTCTTTTGCTGCGAGTTTATCGACGATGCCGCCGCCGTGTTCAGCTTGGCCTTGCTCGAACGCTGCATGGCGGACCCGGCGGACTGGGCGGAATTTAACCCCGCGCTGACCCGCCCGGTTGGCGACCGGCCCGTCTGGGGCGGCTATGACCCGGCCCATACCGGGGACCAGGCCTCTTTCGCCGTGCTGCTGCCGCCCGTCAAGGCCGGCGAGGCCTTCAAGGTTCTGGAGCGGCACCGCTGGGCCCAGAAAAGCTACCTCTGGCAGGTGGAGCGGATCCGCGAGCTGGCTCAAAAATACCACTTTTCGTACATCGGCGTGGACACCACGGGGCCGGGCATCGGCGTCTGGGAACAAGTGCGGCAGTTTATTCCCACGGCCACGGCCATCAATTACGGCGTGGCTTCAAAAGCGGAAATGGTGCTCAAAGCCCTGGAAGTGATGGAACAGAACCGGCTGCTCTACGACGCCGGGGACACGGCCATACCGCACGCCTTTATGACCATTCGCCAGACCAGCACGCAGAACGGCGCCATTACCTATGCGTCTTCAAGAAATGAGGAAACCGGTCACGGCGACGCGGCCTGGGCCATCATGCAGGCCCTGATTAAAGAACGCCTGGCGCAGCAGAGCGGCGCATCGGGCGGCATTGTTTTCGCCACCAGCCAGTAGGAGGCTGGATTTCTTCAGCCACCTGCAAAGAAAGGAATGGATATGGGCAAAAAGAAAAAGCAGCAGACTCCCGCCGGATCCGCCGCCTTCAGCGTCGCGGTCGGTTCCAGCCTGTTCCGTTTCGGCGACCCGGAACCGGCGCTGGCCGGCAGCCTGTATGACAACCTGGGCGTCTGGCTGATGGACAACGGCACCTATTACCAGACACCCGTGCCCTGGATGGGCCTGGCGAGGCTCCTCAGGGCCAACGCCTACCACGGGCCGCTGCTGGAATTTAAGACCAACGTGCTGCTGCGGGGCTTTGCCGGATCTAACGCCCTGCCGCGCAAGACCATGCGCAAGGTGGTCACGGATTATGCCGTGTTCGCCAACGCCTATTTGCAGGTGATCCGCAATTTCTACGGCGAGGCCGTGCGGTTGATCCACCTGCCGGCCATCAACATGCGGCGCATGCGCGAATATGACTGCTACGGCATGCTGGATGCAACCGGCCAGATCGTTCCTTTCGCCCCGGGCGAGGTTCTGCATATCTGCAACTATGACGTGTCGCAGACCATTTACGGCTTGCCATCCTACCTGGGCGCGGTGCAAAGCATGCTGCTGAACGAGGACGCAACCTTGTTCCGCCGGCGCTATTACCGCAACGGCGCGCATATGGGCTATGTGTTCTACAGTTCCGGATCCGCCCTGACCCCGGACGACCAGGACCGGATCAAAAGAGCCATTGAAGGGTCCAAGGGCCTGGGCAATTTCAAGAATATGTTTCTGCATATTCCCAACGGCCGGGAAAAGGATATTCAGATCCTGCCGGTGGGCGACTTTAGCACCAAAGACGAGCTGGAAAAGATCAAGAACATCAGCCGCGACGATATCATTGCCGCGCACAGAATCCCGCCGGCCATGGCCAGCATCATTCCCACCAACACGGGCGGGTTCGGCGACATCACCAAAATCGACGCGGTATATGAAAAGAACGAACTGGCCCCGGTGCGCGAGGATCTCTTGGAAGTGAATGAGGTCTTGCCGCCGAACCTGCGGGTACGCTTTGATGAGGCGGGATTTCGCCCGCCTGCCGCGTTGGATGAAGGATCCGGCTCCGGTCATGGACCGTAAGAGTCCACTCCCCTCGCCGGATCCCTCATCCGCCTTGCCGGCGGACGAACTTCCGCCTCGTTTTGTGTACCTATTCGGGGATTGTCGAAATATGTTTATATAGCTAAACTCATTGTGTCGCAGGGAGGGGAAAACACCATGCGGATACGGTGTGACAGATGCGGCGAAAAGGCGGTGATCCGCAGCAGCGAAGAAATATCCGCCCGGCTGAAAAAGCTGTATTGCGCCTGCACCAACGTGCGCTGCGGCCATACCTTTGTCATGGATCTGTCGTTCGGGCATACCCTGTCGCCGTCCGCCTTCGACTTGCCCGAGGCGGTGCGAAATGCCGTGCAAAGCGCCAGCCGCGTGGACGTGCAGACCGCCCTGGGGGGATGAAGCGAAAACCCCCGGCCGGATCTGACAGATCGGACCGGGGGCTGTTATTGACGACTACCTACGCGGCATTTTTAGCGCGTCCTTCGGCAGTCGCCTTTCGTCGGTTTTTTGAAAAATGAAACTCCTGCACAGCTCTGGCTAAAAGTCCGGAACGCGTAAAACCGCATTCTTGCGCCTTGCTGTCCGCTAATTCCAAAACCGATCTCGGCAATGAAACCGTCACCTTAACAGGGGACATATCTAGACTTGGAGCCTTTATAAGCTGATAAACAACTTCTAACTTTGAACTATAGCCAATCTCTTTCATATACTCCTTTGCTTTTTTCTTTGCCCTCTCCATTGTCGACGGGGCTGGAATATCCTTTTGCCTAAAAGCCATGGTCTCGAGCGTAAGCCTCAATGCATCAGAGACCATTTCTACGCCTTCTTCCAGTGTTTCAGACTGGGTAATGCAACCTTTAATATCCGGAACAAAGATCGAAAAACCACCGTCCTCCTCAGGAAGAAATGCGGCAACATAGTAAGCAGCCATTTTATTCTCCATGCCTCTCCTGAATTACACTTCCAAGTTGCTTGTGGGGCCAAGGGGGGGGGGAAGCTCCCCCCCGGTCATGCATTCGATAGTCTCAGTCTTCTTGCAGAAATCTTTCAAGCATTCTGCGATAGTGTGGTTTCATTGGTTTTGTTTTCGGGATGGTAACATAGAAGACGTCAGCCGTTGGGTGGCAATATACCCAGTGTTTGTCATCCTCGCGTTCCAACTTCCATCCCTTCGCCTCTAGCCGCGCCCGGTACTCTGCGTGATCGGCGTCCATATTTTTAACCTCTGTCCCTGTTGTGCCCGGAAAAACTCTTGCTGACGGAATATATTGGCCACCTGCATCACCCCCTTTTTTTTGCCCTGAGCAATAAATAAGTAAAAAATTACCTCCTGTCAAGATTGGAAGTAATTTTTTACGCCTCCGTCGATAGATTTCCCGACGCAAAGCCCCCGGTCGATCAGACCGGGGGCCGCTTTGTTTATGACGCCTTCAGGGGAAACCTATTCTGCCAACGCCGTACTTAGCGCGCCGGACCGCACGGGGCAGACCGGAGCGCCTTCTTTATCGTCCAGATCTTCGCCGCTTTGTTTCAGCGACTTTCCCAGCTGGAACAAGATAAGAGCAAGCCCCCCTTCATCTTCGGGCAAATTGTTCGCCAGAAACAAAAGGGCCTCGCTGCTCCGCAGAACGCGCGCGACAGGATCAGCGTCCATTATCCACCTCCGTATTCACACGGGCATGCATGGCCGAAACATCAGCGGCAAGCCACGACAGTTGGCGGTGCAACGACGCGAAATCAACGGGCTTTGACGCCTTTTGCCCCCGTATTGTCCTGCGCAATTCTTCCGTCAGTTTCGTAACTTCCCCCGTCAGGTCCGACAGATCCGCTTGCAAACGGTCCAGGCCGGCGACAACGGCGAAGAGGTCGGCGTATTCGTTTGCAACCCTCATGGCAGCGCCCGCGCGGTTGACCTACCTGCGATCGCCGTTCTCATCTTTCCCCTTAAGTCATATGAACTAAGTAGGATACGCAACAAGGCAACAGGAAAAGCTATGAAAAATATACGCGTATGCATGAAGACTCCGAGAAAAACGTTCAGCGGCATGCGGAAAAAACAATGCCGGGAGCTGAACTCCGCTCTCGGAAGGGCGGCGGGTTTATTCCCCTTGCGGGTATTGTATTCGCCCACTCCCGGCAGCCATGCGCAAGAGACGCGCTCCGGAAAGGGAGCGCGGCCACGACTGTCGGGACGTGGGTCCGTCCGAGATAAAAAGGCCGGCGAGTTCAGCGCCGGCCCTAAAAGTGCCCTATGGACGGGCGAAAGGTCAAGGGGGTTACGCTTCTTCCGCTTTTGTTTCCGCCTTTTCCCGCTTGAAAATCAGCATATTGTAACTCTTTCGCGTTACCCTGCCGCCGGAAAAACACCCCGGAGCCTCTTCTGTGGAAATGCTCTCCATGGAATGAAATTCCCAGCCATCAACAGCTTCCTTGTTCAACAGGTCGCCGAAATTGCCGATAGCTGTATGAGCTTCCTTTTCGTTCTTGATAGACAGGACCATGGGAGCGGGAACAGTTTTGTACTCGTACTGCATGACCGGCCTCACAGGTTACGGGTTATCAATGCCGCCGTGCGGCGGACGGCATCGGGCAAGGCGCTTGCATCCCTTCCACAGGCCGCGCAGCGCGCCATATTGTGCCACGGCCAAGGCCATGTACTCCGAGCAGGTCGGCTCAAAACGGCACCGCGCGTGCAGCGCGGTCGGGGTGCGCTGATACCGGCGGATGCAGGCAATGATGATGCGTTGCAGCATAAGCGCATCATAGCCTGACTGATATTTTGCCGCAATGCCGGCAGCGCTATTCTCCATATGCCGTGTCCGCCGCCGCATACCCGCGTACCTTGATCCAGCAGGCCGGGCAGCGGTAATCGGTTGTCGGTTTTTTGCAGGTCGCGCAATGGCGCCGGCTGCCGGTGGCGCTTTCTCTTCTGGAAACGTAGCCGTTTTGTTGAGCCCGGGCCCGGCTTTTGCTCACCTTGTCCATGTCGGGCGGGGGCAGGCCCGCGGCCTGCGCCGCGCCCGGGCCGAATGTTTCTTCGAGCAGCACGTTGACCTGAGAGGAAACCCCGGCGCAGGCCACATAAATAATATTGAAGCTGGCCGGGTGCTGCCTCTCTTTGACCGGCCGTTTCGTGCGGGCGTTGCGGACCTGGCCGTAACGGTTGATCTCATAGCCGGGCATGCGGCCGATCGGGACGTATGGCTCGTCGCCCGGCCAGCGGTATTGGACTTCTTCCGGCTCGGGATCCGGCGCGTATTCCATGGTATTCATGGCTGCGCCTCCTGCGCTGCGCCCTTTTTGCCCGCACAAGCGGAGCACAGGTCAGGCTCCGCCCAGGAACAGCCGCCCGGGCAGGCCGTAAACCAGGTGCAACCGCAAACGCGGCAGGCGATGTTCCAGGGGGCTTTCGGCTCCGTGGCCACGGCGACGATGTTGGCAAAAGACAAATGGCTGTCGTCGCTCAGGTACATGGCCATGCGGATCAGGGCGGCGCGTTCCGCTTCCAGGGCGGCGTTTTTTTCGCGCAACTGTGTTATTTGAACTCCATCGGCGTGGTGCAGATCATGCAAGTGCCTGCGGTCGGCAAGGAGGTCGCGCTCGTCCGCCGCCATACTGAACATGCGCGCCGTCAATTCATCGTTTTTGTTCCACAGAAAGGCGACCTTCTTTACCAGACATTCGAGCTGAAGCGCAGTGAGGCTCTTGCCTTCAGCAACCAAATCTTTGATGAAATTAAACTGGCTTCTGTCCATATTTTATCTCCTTTGCAAAGGAACACGGCCGTTCACGCAAGCCCAGGTCTTTCACCGGCACGAAAATAAATCCCGCCGCGTAGGTCATGACCCCCACATACCAGTGTCCGTCATAGGCGCGGATCGGCGGGGTGTCCGTGCGCGTCTGTTCGCTGCGGGGTTTGCCTTTATGCCAAAATTTTACGCTGACCAGGCTGCGCCGTGGGATGTCCGGCGGTTGAGGATATTGTGCCCTCGAAATCCCGGGATCAAAACCGTCAAAGACCATTTCCACCAAAAAGGTCGCCAGGCGGGCGCGGTCAAAAAACAGCATCTCGCCGCCGGCGCCGCCCACCCAGCGGCGGGCCGCCCTGATGCGATAAAAACCGGGCGGCCCGCCGTGGGCGGCCGCCGGGCACAGTTCCAGCCTGATCCGGCGTGTGCCGATTCTGACACGTATTGCCGCCGTAAATTTGCGTTTTTCCGGCCTGCCCTCCCGGGCCGGAGGCGGAATGTCCAGAGTAAGATCCTGATCCATCTGGCATTGCGGCATGATCTACCCTCCTTTTTTTGCGCGTGTGCCGGTTACGGCACAAAATTACGGCTGTTTTCGCGCCACAATTCAATCACGGACGAGGCAAACGAATTGCCGGCCGCAAAAGCAAAAACACGAGAAAGCGGCTTTTATTTCGGGCGGCCTGGCATGCCCGGCAAAAGCGCTCGAAAAATCGCAACGCCACCCCTCACAGGCCGCCCGAAGGGCGTCTTTGGAAGCGCTGCGGCCAAAGCCGCAGCTTGCCGGACGCGCGTCCCGGCCCGCATCCCGAAAAGATGGCTTCCACCTTCCAGAGGATCCCGAGGATGGCTTCGTTCCTTCCAAGTCTTCAGCTGGTGGGTGATAATAATCCGACACATAAGGGGGTAACATACCGACACATATTGATTTTTACGGCCTTCGGCCGTTTTTGCCATGCGCGACACGTATACTGGCGGCCATTCGCGGTTGCCGGTATCCACTGGCGCCTGTCTGCGCCCATGTGCGACACATAAATTTTTTGGTTTCAAAAAAAGAGCCTCCGTGTTCGTGGCCATGTCCGCGCCCTGGGCGCTGTCCTGCCTAATTTCCCCTACCCGCCTCCGAAGCGGTAAATTTGTCCTATTCGGGCCGGAAAAAGGGCAAGCGGGAAGATCAGCGGGGGCGGTCCGCCTTGCTCTTTGTCCCTGTTTCGCCCTGCCGGATCATGGGTGATAATCCTCCGGCAGGCCGAGCCTTGCGTTGACATCTCGGTAAAACTCCTCCGGAGCCTTGTCCGGATCTTTGGCCAGGGCCTCGGCCAGGGCCATGTTCCAGCTGACAGCCTTTTCCCGTTCCGCCCTGGATGGCCGGCCGGGCTGTTTTTTGACCGCCCCGGCGACCATGCCCACGCGTCGGTAAAAAGCCTTGAGCGAAGCAAGGCCCGCCCTTTTCGCTTTTTCGGCCAGGCGGTCGCGGGCCTTGGCCGCCTCCACGGAAAAGTCGCTGACCAGACCCAGAAATTCCAGAAAGGCGTTTTCGACCTTGCGGATGGCCCGCAGGCCGTAATAGTTGCCTTCCACGGTGCGGGCGCTGCGCCGTTTGCTGGTTACGAACCCGGCGCCCGTCAGCTCGCGCATGGCCCGCTCGCAGCGCCGTTTGCCCAGGCCGGACTTTTCGGCCAGGTCATTCATGCTCGCGTCGATAAATCCGTAGGGCCGCGCGGCCGTGTTGGGCGTGCCCAGGCAGCGCGAGTTCAGTTCCAGCCGGTAGAGCATGGCTTCGGCCAGGCGCAGGATGCCTTCGCGCCGTTCGCTGCGCATGGCGCATCCCTTGCCTTTCCCCCGGTCAATGGGGTTCTGGGCCGGGCGTCTGTACCACTCGACGATGCGGTCCAGGGCGCGGGAAAGGATGGCGGGGTGACCGCCCTTGCCCGTGCGGAGCAAGCCTTTGACAACCGGATTGCGCGGGTCGTGACCGCAACGGTTGCCGAGCCTGGCCGCGAGAGGGTCGCAGGGATCGCCCGGCCTACCGGGCGGCGTCAGTGCCTGCACTGCGTCCAACTACAACCCCTTTCGCGCCGGTCGCGCGGCCCGCTTGCCGGCGAAAAGCGCGCTCCGAAGTTTGGCCATCAATCCCAATGCCGCATGCAGCAGAGGCGTCATCGTCCCCATCTGCCGTTTGATCTCCCAGGGGTCCAGCAAGCCGTCTTTCGCCGCATCCAGGGCGGCGGCGCCCGCTTCGCCAAGTTTGGCCTGCATGGCCACCATGGCGGCCAGCAGCTCGTCGGCGCTTAAGGCTGGGCCCCCCGCCGTTTCACCGCCGCGGGCGATCAGCCAGCGCAAGGGCAAATCGCTTCCCGTGGCCTGGCAGAAGCGGGGCAGACGGGGGTAGCTGGGGTAAAAATTCTCGTCATCCAGCACCCGGCGCAGCCAGGAATCCGAACAACCGATATCTTTGCACAACTGGGCGGGGCTCTTGCCGCTGCCGAACACCGCGAGCCGGAAAGGCTCTTTAGGGTGCATGCCGGCCAGGATCTCCTCCAGGGTGCGGTCTTGCCTGTCCGCGCACATATCTGGCCGCCCCCTCATGGCTGCGTTACCCTTCTCCCAAATTGCGCAAAGCCCGCTTATGGACCCGGCCGGGATCGCCCAGCCGGGCGCGGATCGCGGCGGATGCCGCGTGTACATCCTCTCTGGAAACGGCTCCGGAGCGCAGCAGCTCCTGCAGGAGGGAGCGGAGAAAAAGAGCGTGGGAGGCGGACGCAAGAGAAACCCTGATGGCCTTGGTCATGGCGTCATTGCGTTGGTTGCGGAACCCACGGGGCTGGATACCGAGCCGCCTGGCGACCTCCGCAAAGGAACCGTGTGCGCAAAGCAGACGGCGTAAATGAGCGGCTGATGCTTTATGCATGCTCGTATTTAGGCAAATTATGCCTATATAGTCAAGGTAATTTTTACCTAAAGAATTAACTACCAAATAGGCTTACCTGTAGTAAATGGAAAAGATCCCCGCCCTTGAGCACGCGCTCGCCAAAATAGTCGAAGAAAAACTCGATCAAATGGGAGGAAGAAAACATGCCCCATTTGGGAGGTTTGTTTTCGGCGAAGACAACGGTCCCAGAGTCTGGCGGCTCATCCGTGCAGGCCAGAGGCGTAGCATAACTATTGATGAAACCTGCCGCATGGCCCAATTTTTCGGACAAAATATCGCTGAATTCATTGCGAAAATTTATGCCGCCGCCATTGAAAAAAAGCTGATCGTTCCTATGGAAAATCTGAAGCCCGAAGCGTTGCTTGTGGACGCGGTCAAACGATTGCTGGCCGAGCAAGGCGCCCGGCCGTCACGTTTTTACAAGACCGTATTCGGGGACAAGGGCGAGGAAATATGGGCTAGTTATGCGAGCGGGGATTTCAAACGCTCACTCACCTACGCTGAAACGCGCGACATCGCCGCGTTTTTCAAGATGAAATATTCGGAATTCATGGATTTCGCCAATCAATAGGACATAGGAGGCTGAACATGGACGAGTTCAACGTAAAGCTGGAACGCCTGTCGGATGCCTTTTTACCCCGTGAACCTCTCGCCGCCCGCCGGGCTGACAGCTTGCGCTTCGAGTTTGATTCCACCAAGTCGGGACGCCGCGTGCGGGATGCCACCTTGCACGCGGTGACAGTCTCCAATGAAGCGGAGATCCTGTTTGAGTGCCTCTGCCATGAGTCCGACAGCATGAAGACGTTCCGATACACGCGCATCGCTTCGGACATCGAATGCAACGGCAAATGGTATACGCCGGAAAATTTTCTTTTCGAGCACCTTGGTTTGTCGGAGGAGCAATGTCGAACGGCGGTGCAAACCGCATATGCGTACACGTATATCAGGGACAATTTTGAAAAACTCATCGGCGAGGCTCTGGAGGATTCAGATCCCGTATGGACCGGCGCTGAAGAATTGACATTCAAATTCCGGGGGAAGAAGCACCTGCTTACTCTTAAAAATGTATATCTGCTTGACCAGGATGATTATTATCTGTGGGGGTACTCGGCGACAATGGGTAAAAGCGCATTTATTCCATATGCCGCCATAGAAGGTAAAATAGCCACTGACGCCAAGACATATCAGCATGCCCGTTTTTTGGACACATTCCTGAACCTCGGCGTCGAGGATGCTTTGGCTACACTGGCTTACACTCTGAAAGATGCGACTCCGATCTGGTCAGGAAACGCGTATGTCTCATTCAAATACGGCACAGCAGAGATTCGGCTCACGCTCAAAAATGTCTTTGAGCACGAGGGGGAATATGTCTTGTGGGGATATGAGGAAATGATGAACGATTACGTCTTCCTGTCCTTCAACTTGATAAGCGGCAAAATCACTACGAACGACAAGGTCTTTCTGAAAAAAACATTTATGAAGGCCTTCCTTGGTCTGCCCTCTAATCCCTGAAGAAAGGGGCATTAAAAGCGATCTAATAAAGTATGTAAAAATTGTTCTTGCAAAAGAGGTAAATTTTGCCTATCAATAAAACATCTTCATTTAATGGAGGTGTTTTATGTCCGAACCGTACGCCCCCTATGGCAGCCCGCCCACCCCGCACCCGGCAAAGCTCTACGACGCCCTGGACGGCGCGGGTGTCGTCATCTATGCCTGTATGCCCGTCGGCATGGTCAGCAACATGCACTGGGAAGATCGCGAAAGGTTCATCCTCCCCTTTGGCATACAGAGAGTGGCCGAAACGCTACAGTGCTCCAAAGAGCGCTTCTGTCTGGAATTCCAGCGTACCGGCTCCCTCTATGAGGCTTTCGCCCTGATCCTGGAAGAAAAAGTACGCGGCGGAGTCTTTGCTTTTTCCGACCTGCTCGTGTCCTACTCCTTCGGCGAAGACGCGGAAAAGCTGCTCATCGCCCCCACGGCCGAACGCGCCTGCATCGCCATACTCGAATCAAAGCCGGCGGCGCCCGTGTGCAGGGTAAAACCGTGTGCCCATTTTGACACAAAAAAGCAGGGGGAAACGCAGCCATGAGCGACACTCCCCAGGGCTATTTCAACATCAGCGAAGCGGCCGCGTATTGCGCATACGGCGACAGCACCTTTCGCGAGTACGCCAAGAAATTCAACCTTCCGCGCTGCGGTCCCAAAAACAACCGCTACAGCAAAGAGACGCTCGATGCTTTTATGGCCAACCCGCATGCCTTTCTGAGGCAAAAGCCCCCGCCTCGCCCGCGGCAAGGCTTTGTCCCGGTGACTGTATGAGCGTGCATAAAAAGGCGAACGGCACCTGGTTCGTCCAGTACCGCGTTCCTGGGGAGAAAAGCCCGCGCCGCGAATATTGCGGAGTGGGCAAGGCCGGGGAGCAAAAGGCCAGGATCCGCGACGCGGAGATCCGCTTGCTTAAAACCAAGGGGCAGGACGTGGCCCCGGTCGCCGGCAAGGTCTATCTCGACTCCCTGGCTCAGGCCTATTTGACCGAACGCAAGATGCGCGGGGCTTCGGCGCGCTGGCTGAACGAGTTCGCGCACCTGCTGAATCTATATATCCTGCCGGCGTTCGCCCTTCGTCCGATGGAAGCATTGACCTATCCCGACGTGGTGACCTTTGTTGAAAACACCTGGGGCAAGCGCTCGCTGCCCACGCGCCAGCGCTATCTTGCCTACCTGAAAGCCGTGTTCCGCTTCGGCGTCGAGCACGGTCTTACAGCGAACAATCCTCTGGCCAAGTGGCGCAAGTCAAAAGAGAAAAAACGCGAGCTGCAGCTGACCCTGAAAGACCTGGGCACGATCATGGCCTATGCCGCGCCCCACCTGGTCTGGGCCATAGAGCTGGAATGGGAGATGGGCACGCGGCCGGGCCCTTCGGAACTCTTGGCCATCCGCTGGGCCGACGTTGATCTGGGGGCGCTGGTCGTGCATGTGCGCGGTACAAAGACGGCGACCTCCGACCGCTTTATCCCCATCACGCCGAAATTCGCCAAACGCCTGGCCGCCATGCGCAAGGCCGCGCAAAGCGAGTACCTGATAGAGTACAAGGGCCGTCCGGTCAAAAGCCTGCGCAAGGCCTGGGACCGCGCCATCGAACGCGCCAGGGAAGATAAGAAGCTGAACTACCGGCCGGTCATGTACGAGATCCGCCATCTCTTCGCTACCACCATGCTGGCCAACGGCTCGGACCTCGCGGCGGTGTCGGGCCTGTTGGGGCATGCCGCGATCACGACAACGCAGGACAGCTATTACCACATTCTGAAGGGCGAAAAGCGTAGGGCTATCCGCAGCCGACCGGCTCTGAAGGTGTCCCAAAAGGCGGGGCATACAAAGGGCATACAGGGTGACAAGAAAGCGGCGAAAACTGGCGGGACAAAGAAGGCAGGAAGAAAAAAGAATGAATAAATACAAGCTATATCTGCTGGAACAAAATCCTCTTAATCAGGAGGTTGCAGGTTCGATTCCTGCATGGCCCACCAGTAAATACGAGCACTTATGATTTTTTTCGTGAGTGCTTTTTTTCTTTGGAGGCCCGCCAGAAAAAAATTCAACTGCATGATCTTCACACCCGCTTTTCCAACTTTTCCGCTTCATTACCCTCAACGTACAGAGGCGCAGGCAGAACTTTTCATACAGGGTTTATGTGGACAAGAAAAGGGAAAGCATCCCCCATTGGCCATAAAGAAGACAAAGCAGGCCGTTTCACCGACATCTGTGAATCACAGCCAGGGATTGAGCGTTATGACGCCGGTCGGCTCAAAGTCTTTGATGTTGCGCGTGACCACCGTCAACCCATGGGCGAGTGCGGTTGCCGCGATCAGGGCGTCTCTGTCCGAGCGAGGGCCAGGCACCTGCAACTTCGCGCACCGAAGCGCCACAGCGAGATCGACCGGAAGGATGCGCTCAGCAAAGCCGGGAATCACTTGCCGGGACAGCCAAGTGCCGAGAATGTCGGCCTGAGCCTTGTCTTTGCGCTGTAAGGATACTATGCCTAGACGAATTTCCAGAACGGACACGACAGAAATATGCATGAACTGCACGTCCGTCCGTTCGGCCCAGGCCACTACGTGCCCGTCAGCCTTGGCCGCCTTGCGCAATTCGGAAACGACGTTGGTATCCAACAAATACATCAGGACAGATCCTCGGCTTTGAACAGCGTGCCGTGCAGCTTCTTCGGCTCGAAATCAATGTTTTCAGCTTCCGGACAGGCCAGCATTTCCGCAAGATTGCGGCAGGGACCAGATAGCTTTTTGTAGTCCTCAATGGTCAGGAGGACATGCGCCGGTTCGCCCCGATCCGTAATAAAGACCGGGCCGTCCAAAGCGGCACGTTTTGCCCGTCCCGCGTCCTGGTTGAATTCACGGCTGGTCATGGTGGTCATGGTGGTCATGGGGCAACTCCTTTTGTAGCAACATATCTACATTATATGTTCCAGTCAAGAACCACCCCCTCCGTGCACCGCAAAATTGTTTCCATCCGCAAGCCGCGCGCTCTTTTCGGCTATTTTGGTGATGGCCTCTTTCTCTGAGACGGACCGGAAAAACGGGCCCATGGCCCATACCCATTGAAAAATTCTGTGCGAAAAGGCCGCAAGCGCGCCATTACGAGCATTTTCTTCTACGGATAGACAATTGTTTCTCTTTCCAGGCGCACGCCGAAACGCTGCTCGATATTTTTCTGAACAGCCTCGGAAAATTGCAAAATTTCTTCGCCGCTCGCCCCGCCGTGGTTGACCAGCACCAGAGGCTGCAAGGCATAGCATCCGACCTTGCCCGCCCTTTTTCCCTTCCAGCCGGCGGCTTCGAGCAGCCAGGCCGCGGAGAGCTTGACCGTGCCGTCTTTTTGCTCAAACCCGGGCATTTCCGGATTGTTTTCGCGCAGATTTTGGTACAAAGAAGCGGACACGACGGGATTTTTAAAAAAGCTGCCCGCATTGCCCAAAACTTGCGGCGCGGGCAGTTTTTTTTCGCGAACGGCCGCGACGGCTTTCGCCACATCGGCAAAAGAGTATTCTCCCCTGCCGCCGGCGCGCAGCTCTTCTCTCAGCGCGCCGTATTCCGTATTCAGCGCGGCGCGCCGGTCAAGAACCAGAGATACGGCGGTCACCACCCACTTTTCCGGCTGCTGCTTGAACAGGCTGTCGCGATACCCGAAACGGCATTCTTCGGCGAAAAATTCTCTTTCCTCTCCCGTACGACGGTCAAGAACGGTCACGCTGCGGCAGACGTCGCGAAATTCCGCGCCGTACGCGCCTATGTTCTGAACCGGCGCGGCTCCGGCCGTGCCGGGGATCATGCTCAAATTTTCGATGCCGCCATAGCCTGCATCCGCCGCCCACCACACCAGGTCCGCCCAGCTCTCGCCCGCGGCGACGGTCACAAGGCGCCTGTCGCCTTCCAGATCGCGGACCTCTATCCCTTTCACGGCGATGTGCAGGACCAGCGCATCCACATGACCTGTAAAAAGAATATTGCTGCCGCCGCCGAGAATGATCGCGCGCAGACAGCGGCTCTTTGCCCAGGCCAGAGCTTCGCGTATGACACCGACCGATCCGGCCCGTACGAAATGGCCCGCTGTCGCCGCGATGCCGAAGCTGTTCAAACTTTGTAACGGTACGTTATTTTCAATGCGCATGCGTCTTCCTGAACGCGCGGCTGAAACAGCCGTCGGACGATACTAGAAGTCATTTCATAATTCATTATGAAGTGGCTTCTAACGCCGGACGGCAGTCCGGCGCGCCGCCAACGGCGGCGTGAGCGAGCCGAAAATCACGCTTTTCGGCGGAGCGATCTTCATAAATCGGCCATTGGCCGATTTATGAAGTGAGTACTGGAGCAGATTCGCTTTGAAAAAACGTATCTGCTCTGACGGACGCGTAGCGGAGGTCCGCGAAGCGGCTTATCTTTGTGATCTCGCGTTGTTATATGCTGAGGCTTATACCGTTTACGAAACTTTCATTGCGCAATCTCAAATTTGAAATGCCTTAAAAAATGCCGGGGGCTAAAAAGTTACAGCCACCCCCAGCATCACCATGTTCTGGTTATAGGTGTACAGATCGGAATTGGACCTGTTGTCCGTATACTGCCAGGCCGCCTCCAATTGAAAGTTGTCGGTAATTTTTTTGATGAGGGCCGCGGCAGCGCGCCATTGCCGGTCGCGCCTGCCCGATCCGTCCAGAGTGGTGGCCGGGCCCTTGTAGTCTTCGTTATGCCAGGTCCCGGAAAAAATCAGCTCCGTGCGCCAGGGCAGGCTGAAAAAAAAGGTCAGCCCGGGTTCCACGCCCGAAAAGCCGTAGCGCCTTTCGTTGGTGGAACTGGCATAGCCCTTGACCCCGGCCATGATGCTGTGGTTTGCCGCACCATAGAACCAGCGCAGATAGGGGCCGCCCCAGGCGTATGTTCCGCTGCGGCCCCTGGTGGCGATATCTTCCCGGTGTTCCAGACCGAAACGGGCCAGAAGATGCGTATCGGGCTTCAGGGCGTAGACAAGGGTGCTTTCTCCACCGTAAAGGTTGACGGATTTCTCTTCGTTTTCCAGCAGAACATCGATCTTGCCCCGCACTTCAAGCATCAGGCTGTCCCGCAAATAGCGCACCCCGGCCGCCGCCCGGCCGAAGGTCAGATCGCGGCGGGGACTCGTCTCTTCGTACCAGCGCTGGTACCCGGTCAGATCGCCCACCAGCCACCAGGATGATTCCGGATTCGCCCGCCAGGCCCCTTCGCCCATGGCGTGCAGATAACTGCCCCAGGATGCCTTCTTGGAGCTTTCACTGTCCAGAGTGATGGGCAGGCCGCCTATTTCCACCCCGCGCAAGGAAGGGCCCGTGTTCATGTTGCTGTCGTACAGCGCCCCGCCCGCGATGCGCGCGCTGCCGGTAAAGGTGGCCATCTGGCGTTCCAGACTTTTGACCAGGGCCAAGGCGTCGCTTTCTTTAATCGAAGGATCCAGCTTGCGCGCTTCATTCATCTCGCGCTTCGCGCCTTCAGAATCGCCCATGCGCACCAGCAACTGAGCGAACTCCATACGCAGTCCCGCGTGCTCGGGAACGGCCGCGATAAGCCGTTCATAGGCCATCAGGGCGTGATTGTTGCGGCCCGCCAGACTCGCGGCCCGGGCCAGGCCCAGGTTCACGTCGGGATCGTCCGGGTATTCGCGAAGAAGATCCATATAGAGAGCATAGGCCGCCGCATAGTCCTTTTTCTCGACAAGCAGCCCGGCCCGCTCTTTGCCGCTGTCCAGATCAGGAACGGCGGCGGCTACAGGAGCCGCGGCCAGCAACAGGCAGAAGCAGGCCGCAAAAAGCAGGAAAAAAAATCGCATCATGCCCGCGCTCCTGTTCTCATCGTTTTCTGCCCGCGCCGGTGCCGCTGGGACTGGAAGTCGGGATTCCCATCGTGCTCCAGTTCAGGTTCATGTTGTTTCCGTCCGTGCGCCCGCTGACGTTGACGCCATCCAGACCGATGAGGCTGCCGCTTCCGCTCGATTTTCCGTCCCCCGGCGAAGCGCCGAACGCGAAACGCCCCGAACCGTCCAGGGGAGAAGCGGAGTCGGTGCCGGTGACCGTAAGGCTGCCGTACGCTGAACTGGCCCGCATATCGACCGAGTTCACCGCGGGCGCCCCGCTCAAGTCGGCGATGCCGATGGAGAAATTGCCGTTCCAGGTGTCGCCCGGCATCGGCGATGCTCCGGTCAGGGTGCCCGAGTAGGTGCCGGAAAAGGTCGGCG
>JAVBRE010000012.1:0-9700 GCA_031548325.1 Desulfovibrionaceae bacterium | reverse complement strand
AGGGCGGCGATTTCCCGTTCTGCGCGGTGGTAATAGGGCTCGTCATGGCCCGGCCAGTATCTGTTGCCGAGCCCCACGGCGTAGCCGGCCAGGCTGGGCGGCGCGAAACCCGTTCGGCGGCCGCTCAGGGTCAGGGCGATTTTGCCTTGCGGCAGGGCCGCGCCGGAAAAATAGCCCGCGCTTACCGTGGCGGACAGGGGGCCTTCGCCTTGGACAGGAACCGGGCGGGACGCGGGAGCGGTCACGTCGACCTTGAAGTCCGGCGACCGGAAGGAAGCCACGCCGAAAGCCCTGGCGCGGCAGCGCTGCCGTATTTTCGGCGTGGCGGCTTCCACGATATAATCGCCCAGAATTGCTTCATCCGAAAGTGCAAACTGACCGGTAAGCGACCCGTAGGCGTTGAGCTCGCCTTGGCCCTGATGTACTGTTTTGCCTCGGACGTCGCGGATGGCATACGAGACCGCGTCTCCGGCCAGGGGCCGCCAGTCGCCGGGATCGGAACGCCGTCCGTCCTGCTCCGCGCTGTAGGCCTTGACGTACAAGATGAAGCGCACGGTCTGTCCCGGCTGGTACAGGGGCAGTTGGCTCAGCAGGTGCGCGCTCCATGGCCGTTCGTTTTCGGACAGACTGTCGTAGTCGGAAAAACCGGAATACAGCGTATCCTGCCCCAGATCGGCAACAGCGGCGTCAGCGCCGCGCTCCGCCTTGAGCCAGACGCGTTCCCCCGTGGGGAAGGTTTCTTTGCCCGGCAAGGACGCGACGCCTTTGTCGTCCGTGACGCCTTGCCACAACAAGCCCTTGTTTTCCGCGTACAGCGAAAGTCTGACCCCGCCCAGGGCGTCGCCGGAGGACAGGTCGGTGACCCAGGCCAGGCCCCGCCCCTGTCCGTTTTTGACGGTCAGTCCGAGGTCGGTCACTTGCAAGGAGCGGGTCCGGGTCTCGGTTTTTGTCGTATTGCCTTTGTTGTCCGGCCGGGGAAAGGTGAAGGCCGCCTCTATCAGCCCGGCGGTCGAGCCCAGCAGTTCCGGCAGATTCAGGACATGGCGGGCTATGTCGTTTGGTTCGGCCACAAAGTGCAGATTTTTTTCCGGCGCGTCTTCTTTGCCGGCAAAGGCGGCGGCAGGGTTGTCGCCCCAGGGTCGCAGGCGCAGGCGAACGTCGACGGGGCTGACGTTTCGCGTCCACAGGGGCAGCAGACCGCCCAGCTTGGCTTCCAGAATATGTCCGGGCGGCAGAATGAAAAAGGGGTCATAATCGCCGGTGGTGAAGCTGGAAGAGACGTCTTTTTCCAGGGTCCCGCCGTAAGCATCCTTCAGTCCGGCCCGCAGGGTCACGACGTAGGTGCTGCGCGGCTGCCAGGCGAAGTTGAGGCGATGTCCGCGGGCGCTGCGTTCCAGGCGGTCTTTTCCGGCTTCTTCGCTGTTTTCGTCGCGGTCCGGGGCGGGAGAAAGCGCGGGGCTGACAGTCAGATGCTGCAGCAGGTCGGCCGGCTTGACCGGATTGGAGAAACGGATGTTCAAGGGACTGTGCACCACAGCCAGAGTTTTTTTGTCGTCCGAAAAAAAGGGTTCCAGGCGTTCGACCGTGAGCGCGCCGTAGCCTTTGAGCTTGAAGCGAAATTCCCTGGAAGGCGTAAAACCTTGTTCCGGCCGAATGCCGGCG
Organism: Desulfovibrionaceae bacterium; assembly: GCA_031548325.1. Lineage (GTDB taxonomy): Bacteria > Desulfobacterota > Desulfovibrionia > Desulfovibrionales > Desulfovibrionaceae > FLUQ01. The sequence continues at coordinate 8,038 of JAVBRE010000012.1, read as the reverse complement.
TCCAGAACCAGGGTCAGGCTTTTGTCCGGCGGCAGGGGGTTTTTGATTTGCACGGTAGAGCGGAGGGCGTTTTTTTCTTCCTGCACTTCCAGAGGCAGGCTTTGCCCGTCCGTGTCCAGGCGGATTTTGGCCCGCAGATCTTCGACACGCAAGGGGTAGTTGCTGCCGAGGTAGATAACGCCGTTCTGGGGGGGCAGAGGCTCGTCGTTTTGCGTTCTGCAACTGATCGCGATTTCGGGAGTGTTGACGCGCCAGCGTTTTTCGGCCGCCAGGGAAGCCCCGGACAGGGCGGTGACCCCGGCCGGAATGTACGCTTCAAAGCGCACGGGGCCCTGCACCGGGGCGTCGAAGATGTAGGCCAGGGTGGCCGGGTCAAGCCAGCGGTAGTTTCCGGCGGGCAAGGTTCCGCCCTGCGCGGCGACATGCAGGAGCGAGGACTCCGCCTTCTGTTCCGTGATGCCCAGGGGGCGCATGGCTTCGCTGAAGCGCGCGGTGATCTGGGTCAGGTTTATCACTTCCCCCTGCGGCATGGCGCTGACGATGGTCAGGGCCTGACCGGCAAAGGACGCCTGCGCGGACAAAAGAAAAAGCAGAATGCCGCAGGCGGCGGCCACGATATGACGGCGCATGGATACTCCTGAAAGCGGGTGCAGGGCGCGCGGGCAAGGGCCAGAGTTATATAGGGTATCGCTAAGCGCTTGTCGAGGTCTCTGTAGGGGGAACGCGCGCGCGGCGAGCGGATCGCCCGGCGATGGCGGCTGGAAGGATCTGCGCTAATTCCGGCTCAGATCGCAAAAAGTGGATCGCCAGGCTTTTCTCGCGGATCAGACACAGGGGCAGTTTTTTTGAAGCGGATTTTGTTCTCCGGCAAAGAATAGGGCGATTTTGGGTCAGGGGTGGTGCTTTTATGGTACAGGCCTGGCTCAAAATCGCCTTTTGGCGCAGTCCAGAGGACGAAACCCGCTTTTAAAAAGAGACGGGGGTCTGTATACCCATCTCCGCCGCCTCAAAAGCGGCGGCCGCGGCGTACGGGTCGTTGGCCTCGCCGACGTGGGCCATGATGCGGCCGACTCCGCCGCTGCCGGCGCGGGTGCCCTGAATCTGTCCGCCTCCGCCCCAGCCGGCTCCGTTTTCGCGCATGACCTCTTGCAACTGCTGGTTGAGCTGCATGAGCTGGCTGTTGAGCTGGGTGACTCTTGTGCGCGCGGACTTCAACTCCGGCGATTCGCTGTCCGAAGGCGGCGCGTCCGGGTCGGCGTTCGCCGTCTCTTCCGGCTCCGCCTCTTTCTGCTGTAGTTCTTCCTGGGCCTTGGTCAGTTGCTGCTGCACGTCCTTGATCTGTTTCTGGATCTCGGCCATGCGTTCGGCCATTTTTTCCGAGCTGGACACACCGCCGGCGGCGGACGCGGTGAAATCCACCGTGCCGCTTATGCCTTTTTTGCTTTGGCTGTTTGCGGAAACAAGACCTTCGGCGTTTTTGGAATCGCCCGCGCCGACGAAAGCCGCGTCGTCGCCGTTCGTCTCGCTGTTTTCTTTTTTGTCCGCCGTTTCTCCGCCGGCCGCGCTTTTCAGCTTCTCTCGCGCCTCGTCAGAAATGCTCACGGTGTCGCCAAAGGCCAGAGCGGACGATTCACGTTCCGCTTCCTGCTTTTCGCGTTCCTGAACGGACCGGGCAAGACCCAGGCCCGCGCTTTCATATGCAATGGGAGCGAGTTCCATGGCAATACCCTCAGGCTAGCCGATGCGGGCCGTGATGGCCCCGACATTGACCGGCCCTCGTGAGCCGGGCACGCCGCCCGAGCCGTTGGCCGCGCTGGCCCTGGTGCCCTCGATCATGCCCCCGCCGCCGCCACCGCCGCCTTTGCCCATGGCTTCCTGCAACTCCTGGTTCAGCTGCAGCAGTTGGTTGTTCAACTGGCTGACTTCCTGCGGGGCGGCTTTGGCCTCGGGCGATTCCCCGTCCTGCGCCGCATCGGGGGCATCGCCGCCGGTCTGGCCGCTCTGTCCCGACTGGGCCTGTTGCAGTTTTTCCTGAGCTTTGACGAGTTGTTGCTGTACCTGTTGAATTTGCTTTTGCAACGAGGCGATTTTTTCGCTCATGACGTCGGAAGATTCTCCCGCGCCCGCTTCGGCCGAGCCGCCGCGAAAGCTGATGGCGCCGCCCGAGCCGCCTTCTTCCGCCTGCTTTTCTTCTTTCTGGGCTGTTTCTCCGGAGGAGGAGGTTTTGAGTTTTTCGCGGGCCTCGTCGGAAATACTTACGGTATCGCCTTGGGCCAGGGCGGCGGATTCGCGTTCCGCTTCCTGTTTTTCGCGTTCCTGAACGGACCGGGCAAGGCCCAGGCCCGCACTTTCGTATGCAACAGGGGCAAGTTCCATACAAACCTCCGATGGATGCTGAGTCGTCCACCTATCCTATCGGCGGTTTAGCGATAGACTTTAGGGCGCTTTCGCCCTGCGCCGTCAGGCGCTACGGATGCTCATGCTCGGGGTTCAGGGGATAGCGGCTTTCTCCGGCCAGGCCGCAAAAGCCCCGGCGTTGCTCGCGGTCGCCCCATTTGGGCTCGGCCCAGCGCCAGGCCGCGCAATCGCCTCCCCTGCAGGGTTGTTCCCTGTCTTTGCCGATGGTCATGGGGCAGGCGTACTTGTTGGCTTCCGCGTGTTTCATGGCGAATCTCCTGTTGACTCTTTTTCGTCTTCTTATCGTCATTCGTCAACAGGGCTTTCGCGCCGGGCGCCATTCGCCGCGCCGTGAATCAGCCGCCCGTCCGGCTTGTTCTCGCGACGTAAAGGCGGGCACGATTGAAGTGGTCTGCCAGATTGTTGTAACGGCGGGTGAAATCCTTGAGGGTGTTGCCGTACTTTCTAAAGAAATTAACGCGTTAAATAGTCTCTTAACGGCGAGCAAAGCTCACCTGCGCCTATTTGGCGGCAAGGATTTGAAGACAAATCCTTGCGAGCATTTCAAGTGTGAAAAGCTCTTAATCAAACACATCAGACAATATGTCGGCGATAACGGCGGTGGCGATCGCCACCAGCACGAGATCCCTGCCCATGATGCGCCATTCATAGCCGGGATGGACGGGCAAATGATAGAGCATGCCCGATGGCGCCATTTTTTTTGCGATGCCGGGGGGCAGCGGTTTGCCTCTGGCCAGATTTTTCCGGATGCCCGGCGGCAACGGCTTGTACCCCGTCAGGTGCTGGCCCATGGCGATATCGCGGGCCTGCAAGACCGTGATGCCTGCGGTGACGAGAACGGCCGCGCCGTCATCGCCGCCTTTGTATTTGTCTTTGCCGCCCTTGTTTTTCTTGCCGGGCTTGCCTTTGTATTCTTTGTTCCAGCCTTTGCCCGGGGGCGGATCGGCCATTGCGGCCGGGATGCCGGCAAGGGAAAAAGCCGCCGCAAACACCAGCAGACAGCGGGCTATACGAGTGATATTCAACATCATTATCCTACCTTGCGAAAGAGGAAAGAGTGGCGTTTTTAGCCGCAAGACCAGCGAGACTAGTCCATGCTTACCGCATACGTCTTTTTGCGGGGCAAGGCAAGAATTCGGCGGTCGCGCCAGGGCGAGCGCATCTTATTCTTAAATTCTTTTCGTGGCCTCAGGGGGCAAAATTAGATGCGGTAGCCCTGACAGGGCGAGGCAGGCGTCGAAAAGAAAAGGGCGGGCGGTGATGGCCCGCCTTGTCGCCGCCGGGCTGGCTGCCCTGCTCCGCCTGGGCCTGTTGCAGTTTTTCCTGAGCTTTGACGAGTTACTGCTGCACCTGCCGGATTTGCTTCTGCAGCGAGGCGATCTTTTAGCTACGGTCTATTTCTTTTCCATGTAAAAGCGGGCGTGGTTGGAACTGTCCACCAGACTGTTGTAGCTGTGAATGAAAGACTTAAGGGCATTGCCGTATTTGTGGGCCGCGGACTTGTCGCCGTGGTCCGCATTGGCCGCCAGCTCGCGCGCGTACCCGATGAAGGAGTCAAAGGATCCGGGGGCGAAGCCCATCTGCACTTCCTTGCGCACGGCCTCTTCGCCCGTGGCGTTGTAATAGTCCTCGAAGCCTTTCACCGCCGCCAGAAACTGCTTCAGGGCCGTGTCAAAGGCAGGTTTGTCCAGGGGCGCGCCCGTGGACGTGGGCGTCACGTCGACGAGATCCCCGGCCGCGATCATCACATTCTTATGCTGCCAGTAGTATTTCTTGCCGTATTTCCGTTCGACCTGGGCCAGCGCCTGCTTCTGCACCTTGGGGTTCACCTGGCGCAACATGGCGCTCAGGCGGTCGGCCGCGTCGAACAGCCGTGTAAAGACGGCCACGATTTTCGGGTGCAATTCCTTGCCCTTGGCCATGCCGTCTTCAAGATAGTCCTTGCGGCGGTAGTAGCCGTTGGCCTCGGACGCCACGGGCGCCACTTCCTTGGCCGCGGCGGCCAGTTCGTGCAAAGCCAGGTCCATGAGCGGGATCTTCAGCGAGATTTTGTCGCTCTGTTCGGCGGCCGTCTCCAGGCTCTTCATGTACGGGGCCACGTCGGAAATGCCGCCCGGCGATGTTTCTTTGCCGGTGGGGCCTTTTTCTTTGGCCCAGGCCATGTAGCTGCTGAACACGGTGCGGGGGTTCTGCATGCCGTTCAGGGCTTTGACGTAGATTTGAATTTTGCTGTTCCACTGTTCAAGGGCGGCATCGTCAAGGGCGGGCACGGCAATGGCGGGCACGGCGGGTTTTTGTTCCGCGGCCGGGACGGGGGCGGCGGATACAAGCAGGAGCAGCAAAAAAGCGGAAAAAAAACGCATGAAAACTCCGTGGAAAAAACGCCTGTGGTTCTTCCGTAAAAGTATCGGATACTCGTATCGCCGGCTGAACGCAAGTCGAAACGGTTCAGGCCGGACCCGCGGGAGGGGGATCATAAGCCAGGCTGAAGGGCGCAAGGCCGCGCATGCTTTCGAGGTAGGCCAAAACAGCCCGGCGTTGGTGCGGAGAAAAAACGACCCGCAGCACGGCGGCGCTGCGGTCCACCACGGTCATGTAGCCAAGGTTGTCTTCCGCTTCAAGCAGAAAGCGAAACATGCCCACGTCGCTTCTGGCCAGACGCAGGTACAGGCAATCAGACCAGCGCGGCGCGGGCAGGGGCGGGGTCGGGCGGCGTTTGCGCGCCCTGCGTTTGTCGGAGATTTTTTCCACATTCAGCCTTTGCCCGAAGGCGCGGCCGTCCGCCAGGGAGTGTCCGCCGCCTCACGCCCCCGGTGCAAAAAACGGTACGCGGCCAGGCTGCCGTCCGCGTTCAGCCGCGCCTGCATCAGAAAAAGTCCGTCCGCGCGTCCCACGGCCGCCATCAGTCCGGGCAGGGTGGCTTCGTAGCGCAGGTCGCGAAAAGTGATCAGGCTGCCGCCGCTCATGCTGTGCCGCGTGGTCTGGAAGGGAAAGGCGGCGAAATCGGCATACATGGCGAAAAGCGGCGCCGCGCGGCGCAGGCTTCGCCACAGCGCGGGGTCCGCCTTGTCGTAGGCGGCAAAGGCAAGGGGCCCTTTGTTCAAAAACGGAACGTACCGGGCCATCAGGTATTGCCCGCTGGGGTGGCTTGCGTTCGGGGCGCTTTCAGCCACGACTTTCCAGTTCAGGGGGCTGAAGGGTTCGGGCGAAAGCTGCAGGCGGGTTATGCCCCGGGGATTGCCGGGCTGGGCGTAGCGGGCGGAGAGGTGCGCGGCCATGCCGTAGTTGAGCCCCAGGCAGAGCAGGGGGTAGCAAAGGGCCCAGGCCAGGCCCAGCCGGGCAAGGCGGCGTCCGCGTCCTCTGCGCAGCAGGACCACCCAAACGGCGATCAGGGGCAGGGTCAGGGCCAGGTCGATGATATACATGGCGGGCAGGGCCACCCGGTAGGCGGAAAAGGGCAGAAAAATCTGGGTGCCGAAGGTGGTCATGCAGTCCAGAAAAAGATGAATGCAAAGAGCCGTCAAAGCCACGGCCCAGGTTTTGCCGAAACTCCAGGAGCCGGCCGCGTCCCGTTTTTGCAGGGCGCGGTGAAAGATGAGGGCCATGACCAGCGCGAAGAGAGGTTGCATGATCAAGGCATGGGTGATGCCCCGGTGAAAGGACAGGATCACTTCCGGGCTGCGGCCCGCAAGGATGTCGATATCGGGCAACTCGCCGCACAGGATGCCGAAAACGGTCATCAGGCGGGTTTTGGGCGCATTTTTGAAAGCCAGGGGCGTCAGGGCCCCGGCCACGAGATGGGTGACGGAATCCATAACCAGTACCTCGGCGGCGGGATATAGCACGGTATGCAAAACCTGAAAAGAGCGACGGCTCAGGTTGCCGTAATAGGCCTTTGCGGTGCGGAGGCAAAGCGTGTATAGGAGCGAAACACGAACTTGAAACGCATACAGGAGCACGCATGCGCCAGCCCTCTGTCGGTATTGCCCCGGAAGGACTGCCCTTCATTTTTCTCTGCGCCTTTACGGCCTTTATTTTCGCGCTGATCAAGTGCTGGCCGGTGGCTGTCATTTTTCTTCTGTTGACCTGGTTCGCGGGGCATTTTTTTCGCGATCCCGAACGGGTGACCCCCACGGCGGCCGGTCTTGCCGTCAGCCCGGCCGACGGCAAGGTGGTCAGGATTCAGTCCATGCCCGACCCTTTCAGCGGCGACGCGCGCACCTGCGTCAGCATCTTCATGAACGTGTTCAGCGTGCATGTGAACAGAAGCCCCGTGGCGGGCACGGTCAAAGCCATCGCCTATAACCCCGGCGCTTTTGTCAACGCGGCCCTGGACAAGGCATCGACGGACAACGAGCGTTGCGCCTATGCCATCGAGGGCGGCGACGGCTCGTTCAGTATGGTGCAGATCGCAGGCCTCATCGCGCGGCGCATCGTCTGCCGCGTGGACGAAGGCGACACGCTGCGCCGGGGCGAGCGTTTCGGCCTGATTCGTTTCGGCTCGCGTGTTGACCTGTATTTGCCGGATGACTATGCTGTGAGCGTGAAGATAGGCGACGCCGTGTTCGCGGGACAGACCGTGCTGGCCCGGCGGCGGACCGAATCTGCGGACAAGTCCTGACGCAAGGCCATATAAGCGGGCGATTCGCCCGCCGGAGGTTTCATGGAAGGTAAACTCCCCGTGCATAAGGGTGTGTATATTTTGCCCAACCTGTTCACTACGGCCAGCCTGTTCGCGGGTTTTCTGGCCCTGCTCTGGTCCGCGCAGGGGGATTTCAAGGACGCGGCCATGGCCATTTTGTTCAGCGCCCTGATGGACGGGCTGGACGGCAAGATCGCGCGGCTGACCAACACGGCCAGCGAATTCGGGGTGCAATACGATTCTCTGGCCGACCTCGTGGCTTTTGGGGTCGCGCCGGGCTTTATGGTCCACGCCTGGCTGCTGCACGGCTTCGGCCGCCTGGGCATCGCGGCCTCTTTTCTTTTCGCGGTCTGCGGCGCGTTGCGTCTGGCCCGCTTCAACGTCAGCGCCAGCATAGCCGGCGCGTCCAAGAAATTTTTTGTGGGTCTGCCCATTCCGGCCGCGGGCTGCACCCTGGCGACCCTGGTCTTTTTTCAGCCCTACCTGCCGAACTTTTTGCAGGGGCTGGTCCCCGGCTTCACCTTGGGCCTGACCATATTTCTGGGTTTTCTCATGGTCAGCCGGATCCGGTACAACTCTTTTAAGGAATACGGGTTTATCACCGCGCATCCCTTCAGTTCCATGGTCACCGCCATCCTGCTTTTCGTGTTTATCGTTTCCGCGCCCAAGCTGCTCGGTTTTCTCATTTTCATGGGCTATATTATCTCCGGCCTTGTCTACACTTTTGTGCTTCTGCCGAAGGCGCACAGTCTGGCGGTCAAGACCCCGCAACAGCAACCCTAGTGGCTGCTTAGCACGAACCTTTTGTCCAATGGCCGCGTCAAGCGGCCATTTTTGCTCCGGTCGAGTATGAAAAAAGTACACTCCCTCCGCAAAAAAGGCCGCTTTCCTTGCCCTTGGCGCAAAATTTTCATGCTAAGCAGCCGCTAGAAAATCAACGGATCAAACGCCGGAGCGGAATATCTCGCTCCGGCGTTT
>JAVBRE010000150.1:0-8667 GCA_031548325.1 Desulfovibrionaceae bacterium | reverse complement strand
GATTTACAGTCTGTTCCCTTTGGCCACTCGGGAACCCCACCACTCTGGAGCTGGCGATGGGACTCGAACCCGCAACCTGCTGATTACAAATCAGCTGCTCTGCCAGTTGAGCTACGCCAGCGACAAGGGAGTTTCTTTACCCACGGCGACAAAAAAAGGCAAGCAAAAAATTATTTTATTGTTTGGAACCCTCGCAGGCGGCGAAAACGGCTGCGTATAGTATAAGGTATGCGTTCGTCCCCAAAGTCGCGCACGACAAGCGGCGAAAAGTTTTGCCGCGCGGGACGCGGGGGGATCATTAGCCTGCGGCGGAAAGGGGGGAGGCTTTTGGCTCTGTTCTCCACTTTCTTTATGGTATATAGGGGTTGCAGAACTTTTAGGACACAGGCGGGCCTATGAAGATCGATCTCGAACTCTACAAAGCCTTTTACCATGTGGCCCGTGTGGGCAATCTGACCCATGCCGCGCAAGAGATGTTCATTTCCCAACCTGCGTTGACCAAACGGATACGGCAGATGGAAGAGCTTCTCGGTTGCCAGTTGTTCGTGCGGCTTCCCAAAGGCATGGCGCTCACGCCGGAAGGACAGGAACTTTTTCCGTACGCGGAACAGGCCTGCCAGGCCGTCACTGTCGGCGAAAGCCGGCTGCAAAGCCTGCTCGACCTGGAACGCGGGGCAGTCAGAGTAGGAGCGTCCGATCTGTTGTTGCAGCATTTTCTCATGCCGAGCATTGCCGCCTTCTGCAATCGCCATCCGCAAATAAAAATATCCACCAATGCCGGACAGGCATATAATTTACTTGAAGACATCCGGAAGGAGCGGATTGACCTTGCGGTACTCATGCGCCCTTTGCCGCCGGATACGGATGCGGAGTTCTTCATTCATGAAATCGGCGTCGTTGAAGATATTTTTATAGCCGGGGCGCCTTTTCGCCACTTGCAAGGAAGAGTTGTGCCCTGGGAGGAACTTTTGGCCCAGCCGCTCATCGGGCTGAGCAAAAACACGGCTACACGGCGATTTCAAGGGACATTCTTTTATGAAAAAGGCCTGGAATTCTCTCCGAGAATTGAACTTGCCAATACCGTTCTCACCGTCCCTTTTGTTGAATGCGGCCTGGGCGTCGGGCTGATCATTCGCGACTTTGCCGAAGAAAGTCTTGCTTCCGGACGGACGTTTGCCGTTTCCACGCCGGAACCCATTCCCTCGCGCATAGTCTGCGCCATTACCAGCAAAAATATTCGTCTTTCTCTTGCCGCCCAGGCGTTTTACGCCAGCATTGCCGTATAGAGCCGTTCACACTTGAAATCCTTGCCGCGGAACAGGCGCAGGCCTGCTTTGCCCGCCGCTAAACGACTATTTCAAGCGTAAAATGCTGTAGACCTGTACACGCCAGGGCGGGCGCTTCTGAAAGGACTCTTGCCATTCCACCAGGTTATTGCGCCAATCAGATAATATCATTTTACTGATGACGCTCAATTGCCGTATCTGAACATCACGAACAATGTTCATTATTCGTGGATATCCGCAACAAAATGCCTTGTGTGTTTTATTGTAACTATTTTCACTCTTACGTAGCTGAAGGTTGAATTTTATTTTGCAGATTTTGCGTTACAATAGCCAAAAAAAATGCTTGTCATGAATTACTAATATTACAATGATTTTTTATATTCAGTTGATTTTTTATGCAACACTATCGGCAAATCAGGAGAATATTTATGGCAGATGGACAACGTGTTCATGAAATGACTGACGTTATGAGCAGATTCATAGCGCTGGTCGGGAAAAAACTTCCCGATGACGTTGAAAAGAAACTGGCGAAACTGAGGGAGAAGGAAACGAGCCCTCTCGCAAAAACGATCTATGACACCATGGCGGAAAACCAGAAGTTGGCCATGGATCTGAACCGGCCCTGTTGTCAGGATACCGGAGTTCTTCAGTTCTGGGTACGCTGCGGCGCGGATTTTCCCCTGCTTGGCGACCTGGAAAAGGTGTTGACCGATGCCGTTCTGGACGCCACCGTCAAGGCTCCTTTGCGCCACAACAGTGTGGAAACCTTTGACGAGTACAATACCGGCAAGAATATCGGCACGGGAACCCCCACGATATTTTGGGAAATTGTGCCCGGCGCGGATGACGTGGAAATTTATCCGTACATGGCCGGCGGGGGCTGCACGCTGCCCGGCAAAGCCATGGTGCTGATGCCCGGCGCCGGCTACGAAGGCGTGACGGAATTTGTGCTCGACATCATGACCACTTACGGTTTGAACGCCTGTCCTCCGCTTTTGGTGGGCGTCGGTGTCGCCACATCGGTTGAGACCGCCGCGCTGCTTTCCAAAAAGGCGCTGATGCGGCCCGTCGGTTCCCAAAATTCCAACGCGCGCGCCGCGTCCATGGAAAAACTGCTTGAAGACGGCATCAACAACATCGGTCTCGGGCCTCAGGGCATGACCGGCGTGTTTTCGGTCATGGGCGTCAATATTGAAAATACCGCCCGCCATCCTTCCACCATAGGAGTCGCCGTGAATGTCGGCTGCTGGTCCCATCGCCGGGGACACATTGTGTTCGACAAAAACCTGCAGCCAACCATCAAGTCTCACACGGGGGTCGCAATATGAGCGCCAAAAAAATTCTGACCACGCCCATCAGGGATGAGGATCTTGCTGATATCCACATCGGCGACATCATTTATCTGAACGGGCATCTCACAACCTGCCGCGATGTGGCCCACAGGCGGCTGATCGAGGAAAAACGCGAGCTTCCCGTGGACCTGAAAGGTAAAGCGATCTTCCACGCGGGGCCTATCGTCCGGCCGAGAGATGACGGCTCTTTTGAAATGATTTCTATCGGCCCGACCACCAGTATGCGCATGGAAAAATTCGAAAAGGAATTTATCGCGCAGACCGGAGTAAAACTCGTTGTCGGCAAGGGCGGCATGGGCGCGGGCACTGTGGAGGGCTGCAAGACCGGCAAGGCGCTGCACGTGGTGTTTCCGGCTGGCTGCGCGGTGCTGGCGGCAACCCAGGTGGAAGAAATAGAAGAGGCGCACTGGCGCGACCTGGGAATGCCGGAAACACTGTGGGTTTGCCGGGTCAAGGAGTTCGGGCCGCTTATTGTTTCAATCGACACGCACGGCCGCAATCTTTTTGAAGAGAACAAAGTCGAGTTTAATCGAAAAAAAGAGCAGCAGATCACGGAAATCAGCAAGCAGGTCGGGTTCATCAAGTAGACAATGCAGTCGTGACCTTGCCTGACGTTTTTTATGCGCCTGTCTTCAACCACAGGCGAGAGAACCGTGCCGCCAGCGTCCTACAGGCCTCCGGAGCTGTGCCCTGCTCTAGTTCTTTTTTCACGAGCCTTTCTCAAGACGGGCTTGGGGCAACGCATAGCCTGCCTGTTTTTGCGCCTTTTGGGCGACAGTACGTTGAAAGCGGGCTATGCTCTGGTGTTGAGCGACCTGGCGCTGGCGCCGCTCACGCCTTCCAGCGGCGCACGGGCCGGGGCGATCATGTGCCCCATCGTGCGGGGCATCAGCACGGCCATGGGTTCGGAGCCGGGGGAAACCTCGCGCAAGGCCGGTGCGTGTCTCATCCAGGCGGTGTACCAGTGCGAGGGCATTTTGTGCGCCATGTTCATGACTGCTATGGCTGGCAACGTGCCGGTGGTTGACTTAGCCAAGAAGACAGCCGGGGCGGACATCACCTGGGGGACCTGGGCGCTGGCCGCGTGCGTGCCCGGAGCCATCTGCCTGTTGCTGCATCCCTGGCTGATGCTCAAACTGTTTCCGCCGGAAATCAAAAAATTTCCGGAAGCCAAGGCCCACGCCGTGCAGAAGCTCGAAGAAATGGGGTCCATGAGCAAGTATGAAATCACTCTGGGCATAACTTTTCTGGTGGCGCTGTTTTTGTGGCGCACCTCGTCCCTGAACAACCTGAACGCCGCCACGGTGGCCATGGCGGCGGTTTCCTTTCAGCTCTGGCCCTGGGCTTCACGGCCAACCTCTGTCTGGCCGTCACCCATTACAGCGGTACGGCCGGCCCCATGTTTTTCGGCCCCGGCTCCATGTGGTGGAAGGCGCTTGGTCTCTGGTAGAACATTTTTTTGTACGGCAAACAAAGAATGCAACCGGCCCGCGTTCCCCGACAACACGGGGGAATGCGGGCCGGTCAGCCTTTACATCGTCCGCTGAAAGTAAATTGCCAGACGTAAACGCACGCTTTGCGGACGTCCGCTACGCGTCCATCAGAGAATATACGCTTTTTTAAAACTAATCTGCTCTATACAGTATCAAAATTAAAACACCCCGCATGGGGCTGACTTCACAATAAAAACGCCCCGCTGCAGAAGCAACGGGGCGTCAACGCGAGCGAAACAAAAAATTTACATGACCATGGCCGGCTGCCGGGCCGGGACGCGGTCGGCGGACGCCTTGCGGCTGGGCCGGGCCGGAGCGGGAACGCTTTCAGCTTCGCCCAGCACGATTTTTTCCAGATAGATTTCCGCGTTTTCGGTCACTGTGCGCAAAAATTCGTTGTTCAGGGCGTGGCCGGAGCAGGAAACCACAAAGCGGCCCTGCAGGGGCTTGTCGATCATGGACATGTCGCCGACGAAATCAAGGATCTTGTGGCGCACGAATTCGTCGGCAAAGCGCAGGCCGTCCTGGTTGACCACGGAGCAGTCGTCCAGCACGATGGCGTTGTCAAGAGAACCGCCAAGGGCAAGGCCGCGCGAGCGCAGATACTCGACCTCGCGCAGAAAGCCGAAGGTTCTGGCCCTGGCGATATGCCCGAAGGTCTGGGCGCTGACTTCCATTTCCATGCGTTGGGTGCCGATCAGTTTGTGGGGAAAGGTGATGGTGTAGTTCACGGCGAACCCGTCATGCGGGTAGGCTTCGATGTATTTGCCGTCCCTGGCGAAGGTCAGGGGCTTTTTGATGCGCCAGACTTCGCGTGGGGCGGACTGTCTGATGATGCCGGCGTTGCGGAGCAGCAGCACGAAAGAGGCCGCGCTGCCGTCCATGATGGGTATTTCGCCCCCTTCGGCGTCAATGTGGATGTTGTCGATGCCCAGGCCGCGAATGGCGGCAAGCAGATGTTCCACGGTGGCGACGCGGGCGTCCCCGGCGCCCAGCGTGGTGGCAAGGCCGGTGGCCACCACCGCTTCAGGGGTCGGGGTGATGGTCGTGACGCCGTTTCTGGTGCGGACGTGAAAGACGATACCTGTATTTTCGGCAGCGGGGCGCAGGCCCATGCGGACGGTTTTGCCGCTGTGCAGGCCTATTCCGGTGCATTCGATGGCTTGGCGGATAGTTGTCTGGCTCATAATGCCTCCGAACAGGCATAAGCAATAATCATGCCAAAAAATGTATTGCTGCGGATTGCGGACAATATGCTGCGATTACAGTTTTTTTTATCCGGGCAAGTGAAGCCGTGCCGTGTTTTTTTCGCGCTGTGTGACTTTTTTTACACAGATCCGTTGCAAAAAACACACGATAGAGCGAACGCCGGTCAGCGCGCGGCTTCGCGCAGTAAATAGGCCTGGTAGTCATGTTCCACGGGTTTGTAGCCGCTTTCGAACAAGGGCGAGGAGATGATGAAGTCCGCCGTGGACCGGGTGCAGGCGATGACCGTGTTATACACGGTGCACAGCCGGACCAGAGCTTTCACGTCCACGTCGTGGGGCTGGGTGGTCATGGGGTCGGTGAGAAAGATCAGAATATCCAGATCGCCCTCGGCTATCCGTGCGCCCATCTGCTGGTCGCCGCCCAGAGGGCCGGATTTCAGCACCGTGACGCGCGGCAGCAGCTCCGGAAATTCCTCGGCGTACATGGCGGCGATCAGGCCGCCCGTGGTTCCGGTGCAGACCAGATTGTGGGGGCAGAGCCTTTTTGCGTTATAGCGCACCCAGGCCAGCATGTCCTTTTTGCGCGCGTCGTGGGCTACCAGACCGATATTTTTGATTTTTCGCATGGGTCATCCTTTTCCGAACAGCGTTCCGACCTGTTCCGCCACGGCCCATTCGCCCACGGCGCCGTCGTAAAAAGATCGGGCGAGGGCGTCGGCGTTATCTTTTTCTTCTCGCGTGGCCGCGCGCTTGCGCAGCGTCACGCGCATGCCGTCGACCGCTCTGGGGATACGCCGCAGCTCTTCCAGGGCTTTGCCCGCGGCCGCAAGATCGCGGCCGTGGCCGCTCAGGATATAATCCAGAGAGACGAGATCAAAGCGGTGGTCCCGCCAGCCCAGGTACCAGGCCCAACTGGTGTAATACAGCCAGCTGTTTTCATTGAAAGCCCGCACATGGGTCGGGTCTTGCCAGGCCCCGAGCGACAGTTCGTAGGGCACGCTCAGTTCCAGTTCGCCGCCTTCGGCCAACAGGTCCAGAAAGTTGCGCATCAGCCGCGGCAGGTCGGCCACGTGTTCCAGCAGTTCAAAGGCGGTGATGCGGATAAAGCCGCCTCGGGTCAGGCGTATGGTTCCGAAGCGCGTTGTATTGTGGGGCGCCTCGAAATCCAGAGGCAGTGAAAGGTCAAGAACCAGATCCGGGTTCATGGCTGGGGCGATGTCCACGTTCAGGCAGCCGAGGCGAAAATCTTTGCCCGACCCGGCGTGCAGGTGGACCGGCCGCCGTCGCGCGGCCGGAGCGGCCGCGTGCAGGCGGGGGCCGAGAACCTCTTTGAGAAAATCTTCCTGACGCATGGCCGAAAAGGCGGCAAAGCCGGCCTCGCCTTGCCGTTCACGGGCTGCGTCGTCGCGCAGCAGGCTGTGCACGGCCGGGCGCAGTTTGTCATAGGAGCTGAAAAGACAGGCGCTTTCAAGGCCCGGATAGAGTTCCGTATCATCCCGCAGTTCGGAAACCACGGCCTTGCGGTTGGCCCAAAGGTAACCCAGGCGGACGATTTCCAGCGAGGCCGGGGTATAGTAATGTACATTGAGCACAATTTTCGCTCGGGCTATGGCCTGGTCGCGGGCGGCGCCGTATTCGCCGCTGAGGGCGCCGAGGCGCACGCCGCCTTTGACCATCGCGTCCAGCGCGTTTTTTCGCCGCTCGTTGGCGTACCCGTAGAAAAGAAGGTCGACATCCTGAGGAAAGTCCCGCCGCAGGCGGGTCATTTCCGGCACATAGCCCAGGCGCATGAGCGTGACGCCGGGCAGACCGAAGTCCCTTTCCAGGCGGGCGATGTTGCGCGGGCTGTAGTCCCAGACCGTGAAACGCTTCAGGTGGCCGACATAGGCTTCGCCGGCCCAGGCGCTACTCGCGAGTTGTTCCAGATTGAAGACAATGCTGTTTGAAGGAAAGGCGGCGTCGGCCAGAGCGGGAGCCTGACAGGTGCCGAAAAGGATGTTCACGCTGTTCGGATTGGCGGAGTTGACCCGCATTTCCACGCGAAAGCCCAGGCGGGCGAAGGCGTGGTACAGCGGCAGAATGACGTCGTCAAAGCCGTGGGCGGACAGGAATCCCGGCGGCGCTATTTTTACCAGACTGAAATGCATGTGCTCTCCGCCCTTGACAGATAGCGACGCCCCGGCGAAACATAGTGACGGTCAGGCGTTTTTTTCCGTCCTTTTATCGCGTTCAACAGGAGATACCCATGAGCAAGAAACTTACCTGGCACGGGCATGCCAACTTTCAGCTTGATTATCAGTCCGGATCGGAGCGGGTCAATATCCTGATCGATCCGTTTTTTACCGGCAATCCCAAAGCGTCGATCAAGGCCAACGCGGTCGAAGCGCCCGACATCGTGGCCGTAACTCACACCCACGGCGACCATGTGGGCGATGCCGCCGACATCTGCAAACGCACGGGCGCGTATCTGGCCACGGCCGTGGGCATGGGCGACGAACTGCTGAGCGCCGGGGTGCCAGCGGCCCAGGTGCTGAACGGCCACGGGTTCAACATCGGCGGTTCCGTCACGGCCAAGGGCGTGACCATCACCATGACCCAGGCCTTTCACACTATCGCCGGGGTGTCGCCCGTGGGGTACATCTTCACGCTGCCTGACGGTTATACCATCTACCATGCCGGCGATACAGGCATTTTCGGCAGCATGGCCGTGCTGGGCGAACTGTATTCCATCGACCTGGCCCTGCTGCCCGCGGGCGGCACCTACACCATGGACATGCGCCAGGCCGCTTATGCCGCGAAAATGCTCAAAGCCAAGGCTGTAACGCCCATGCACTGGGGCACCTTTCCGGTCATCGCCCAGAGCATGGACGGTTTCGCGGCCGAACTGGCCAAACAGGCTCCGAACTGCCGCTGCATCCTGATGCAGCCGGGCGAGACTGTCGCACTGTAACCGTTGCGCGGCGGGCATTTGTCGGACGCAAGGCTTGTTCTGCACGAAGAGGCGGCTGAGCGGCTTAGTGCGCAGTTTTGAAAACCGCTATGGGTTAAAAAGAGCGCCAAGAAAAATACGGAATAAATTTAATAAAAACGCCAAATTAACAGAAAAATGAGTCTGTTGATTTGGCGTTTTTGCGTCAAATTGACTTTTTGCTCCAATTTTGCCGGGTGATTCTCAGAACTTGAGAAGTGGCGGAGGGAGAGGGATTTGAACCCCCGATAGGCTTCCACCTATGCTGGTTTTCAAGACCAGTGCTATAAACCGCTCAGCCATCCCTCCGTTCCGGCAAACAGATTTGCCATGAATTGTGTAATCTACTCGGAACGTGGC
>JAVBRE010000170.1:0-5244 GCA_031548325.1 Desulfovibrionaceae bacterium | reverse complement strand
TGGGCGGGGTGCAGGGGCAGCGCCCCTGCACTCGCAAACCCCCGGCCTGGGCGGGATCCATCAGCGACGTGGGCGGCCCTTCGGCCAACATGTGGGGGGCGCGCTGCGGGGCCGATCCGGCGCGCTGTCTGCGGCAAAGTTGCCTGCACCCGGCGCTCTGCCCGGATTTCGTTGCGGACCAGGCGGCCAATGCGGAACTGCTGCGCGAGATGGCGCGCCAGGAAGGCGTGCGCCATGTGCGCGTGGCCAGCGGGCTGCGTTTCGATTTGGCCCTGGCCGACGCGGACGCCCTGGCCGCGTATACCCGGGAATTTACGGGCGGACAGTTGAAGATAGCGCCGGAACATGTGAACGAAACCGTGCTGCGCCTGATGCGCAAACCGAAGCTCGCGGTTTTTGAACGTTTTCTGGCCGAGTTCACCCGACAGTCGGAAGCGGCGGGCAAAGAACAGTACGTGATACCCTACCTGATGAGCGCGTATCCCGGCTGTACGGACGAAGCAATGCGCGAACTGGCGGCCTGGCTGAAACGCCGCGGCTGGCGGCCGCAGCAGGTGCAGTGCTTCATCCCCACGCCCGGCACCGTGGCCACGGCCATGTTTTACGCGGGCAGGGACACGAAAGGCGCGGCCATTCCCGTGGCCAGAACAGACGCGGAACGGATGCGCCAGCACTATATGCTGGTGGAAAAACAAAGCCGTCCGGACAAGGGAAAAAAAATCGTCAGAAAGACGGGTTTTGGTTCCGGACGAGAAAAACGCCGTTAAGAACGTGTGTTCTCAAATACCCGCGATGACGCTGGCCGCGACTCACGCATCCGGCGCGAGCAATTCCTCCAGAATCTCCCGTGTGCTGACATGGCACTTTTCCAGATCGTTCGCGTACATGACGGCATATTCGTGAGCCTTACGCTCAAGGCAGGCGGCAACGTTGCCGACGTAGGCGGTCAGACTGGTCAGGCACAGGTCCCGCGCTTCTTCCAGAAGCAGGCTCGCGGCTTTTTCCGCGGTTGCGTAATCCTTACGTTCCAAGGCCGTTTTCAGGGTTCCGTGCCTGTCGTTGTGCAGAAACTCGCGGCACAGTGCGGCCAGCGCGAATTCGTCGCCGCCGTGCAGTTGCAGGGCCAGAGCGAAGTTGAAATAATTTTTATCAAAATCACGTTTGCCGATGTCCGGCCTGAAGGCGGCCTTGGCTGCGGTTTCGCCGGTCTTTTCCGCTCCCGCGCCGTGGACCAGCCTGTGGATGGCCAGCACCACCTTGTCCACGTCAATGGGTTTGCCCACATGGGCGTTCATGCCGGCGGCCAGGCTGCGCTCCACATCTTCCTTGAACACGTTGGCGCTCATGGCGATAATGGGAGCATCGGAAAAAGGCTTTGCCGCCTGCCGGATGCGCCGGGTGGCTTCGTATCCGTCCATGACCGGCATCTGGATGTCCATGAGCACCGCGTCATAATGATTGCGGGTGGCTTTATCCACCGCGACCCGGCCGTTTTCGGCCTCGTCGAACTCCAGGCCCGTTTCCGCCAGCAGTTCGACGGCGATGAGCCTGTTGACATCCACATCATCAACGATCAGCGCTTTCTTGCCCCTAAAAATGCCGGCAATATCGGCTGGAGCGTCTTCCGCGCCATGCGGGGCGATATCCGCATTTCCGACCAGGAGCAGGTCCAGGGCAAAGCGGAAAGTGGAGCCTTTGCCCGGCCGTGTGGCCACTTCTATATCCGAACCCATGAGATTGATGATGCGCTTGCTGATGACCAATCCCAGTCCCGTGCCGCCGTATTTGCGGGTGATGGAGTCGTCGGCCTGGGCAAAGGGGTTGAAAAGGCGGGCCAGTTGGTCTTCGGGGATGCCGATGCCCGTGTCGCTCACGGCGAAATGCAAATTGACGCCTGTTTCCCCTCTCGAATTCAGAGCGGCCGTAAAACGCACCTCGCCGTTCTCGGGCGTGAACTTGACGGCGTTGGAAAGAAAATTGAGCAACACCTGGGACAGGCGCAAAGGGTCGCCCATGAGCAGGGGCGGAATGCGCTCGTCAACGGCAAGCTGCAGACGGATATTTTTTTCCCTGACCTTGGGATCGATGAGGGCCGCGGTGTCGCGCGCCAGGTCGGCCACGGAAAAAGGCTCCAAGGAAAGCTCAAGCTTGTCCGCCTCGATTTTTGACAGATCGAGAATGTCGTTGATCAGGCTGAGCAGGTGATTCGAGGACAGCTTGATGGTTTCCATGCATTGTTTCAGCTTTTCGACGCTGTCCGTCTTTTCGCTGAGCCGGGTCATGCCGATGATGGCGTTGAGGGGGGTGCGCATTTCATGGCTCATGCGCGAAAGAAATTCGGTTTTGGAGTGGCTGGCCGCCTCAGCCGCGGTTTTGGCGACTTGCAGCTTTTGTTCGAGTTCTTTCTGGATGGTGATGTCCACAAGGGTGTCGACCAGGTATTCCGTATCGTCAATGGTGATCCAGGTTCCCGTCTTGATGATGGGCAAAAAACTGCCGTCCTTGCGCTCAAGATAGCGTTCGGCCACCAGCACCTGTTTGTCGCGTTCGTTGACATGGGGGCAGAGGTCAAGGCTTCTGCGGCAGAGAATGTCGTAACATTTTTTGCCGATGATCTCGTTCGGCTCCATCCGAAGCATGTCCGAGGTCCATTTGTTGATCATCTCGATGCTGTTCGTGCGCATATTGATGAGCACGATGCCTATCTTCGCGGAATCAAGCACCTTCTGAAAAAGCTCGCTGCTTTTCTTCAGGCGTTCGTTCATCTTGGCCAGTTCGTTGACGTCGCGCATGACGGCGACCGTTCCGTATTCCTCGCCGTTTTTGCCGTAGAGGGGAAACACCGTCATTTCGACGGTGATGGGGCTGCCGTCCTTGTGGTTGATATAGCTGATTCCGGTCCAGGACCCTTTTTCAAAAACCGAGGGCTGGATGACTTCCTTGGCGAACTTGTCAAAGCCTTTCGCGTGCAGCTTTTCCGTGGTCATGATATCCGGGCTTTCATCGGGTTCATAACCCATCATTCTATAGGCGGCGGGATTGTAATAGATGATTTTACGGCTTGTATCGGCAATGGAAATAAAGTCCATAAAGCTGTCAATCATGGACGCTTTGATCCGGTTGAGATACGCGTCATTCAGTTGATCCTGCATGGTTCCCTTCCCCTGTTCTGAAAATCGGCAAAAAAGCTCCCGATAGCTTGTATAACATATTCTTTTTCCGTGCGCCATAACGCGCAATCGCCGTCGCCCCGCAAAGACGCCGCGCGCGGGACTTTTGCCCTGAAGCGGTGTATAGGCGTTGCAGAAAACGCGCGATCGCGGACGGCGCGAAGGAGATACTCATGCAATACTGGCTGCTGAAAAGCGAACCCGGCTGTTTTTCTATTCACGATCTGGCCGAACTGCCGGGCAGGACAAGCCCCTGGGACGGGGTGCGCAATTACCAGGCCCGCAATTTCATCCGGAGCATGCGGCCCGGCGACCTGGCTTTTTTTTACCATTCCGTGACCGATCCGGGCATTGTGGGTCTGATGGAAATAGCCGGCGAGGCCAAACCGGACCCCGGCCAGTGGGATCCGGAAAACGAGCATTTCGACCCGGCGTCCCCCGCGGACAAAGCCCGCTGGTACCTGACGGATGTGCGGCTGAAAGAAATATTCGCAAAACCCCTGTCCCTGCCCTTTCTGCGTACCCGGCCCGAACTGGCGGGCATGGAGCTTTTGCGCAAAGGCAGCCGGTTGTCCGTGCAGCCGGTGTCCAAAGAGCACTTTGACGCCGTCATGCGCCTTGTCCGGACGAATGGGAAAAAATCATGAGCGGGCAGGAGGAGCGCCTCGCCCGCCTGGAAGAAGGGCTGTTTTTTCAAGAACGCCTGTTGCAGGACCTGAATGCCGCCCTGACCGGCCAGCAGCGCCAGTTGGACCGCATGCAGGGCGAACTGGAAGCCTTGCGGGAAAAAGTGCTGGAAATCAACGCGCTGCTGGATGAAAACGGCGGGGTTGAAACCCGGCCGCCGCATTATCAAGAATAACGCTCCCGTTCCTATGACGAAAGCGACGTTCTTGCGCCGCGCCGTACCCTGCCGTACCGCGCGGCCGACTGTGAATAAAGCTCCGCGCGCGGGAGGATGGTTGCCCTGTCGTCGCCCCTTTGATATAGAAGAACAAATTACCGAACGACCCCAGAAGTTTTTTTCTGCCGGCCGATATGCAGATGCGGATGAACGTGATTCCCTACGCGCGAACGACGGCAATATCCAGGTGGACCATGTCGCAGGAAAAAGAACAGACTCAGGAAAAACACAGCCGCCAAACCGGCGCCCGTCTGGCTTTGGAAGTGGGCATTCGCATGTCCATCAGCCTCGGCGCGGACCGCGACTCGCACGAAGGCCGCATCGCCGCCGATCTGGTAGGCGTGGTTCATTTTGAATACCTGATCGTGCGCCTGCCCTGGGTCCCCGGCCTGCGCACCCGCCTGGTGGGCGGCGCCGTCGCCACCGTGCGTTTGGTCAGCCAGGGCGAACTTTGCGGCTTTCAGAGCGAAATTCTGACCCATGTGACAAAACCCGCTCTGCTCCTCTTTTTGCAGTACCCGGAGGTCATCGAAAAACTGGCCCTGCGCCAACACAAGCGCGTGCAATGCGCGCTGCCCGCCCAATTTCACTCGCGCCGCGGCGATGCGCAAGGGGTCATCGGCGATCTTTCCCGTGGCGGCTGTCGCCTGGCATTCAACGCACGCGGCCAACACGAACTGCGTCAGACCGTCGCGGGCGACATCCTGGTCGTGCGCGCGACACTCTCCGCCAACGGGCTGCCCCTTGCCGTGACCTGTACCGTGCGCAGCGTGGAAACGGACTCCAACCGCATACTGCTCGGGGTTTCCTTCACCGAAGCGGACCAGGAATTCTGGTCCAGCCTGGATTTGTTTTTGGCTCATTCCGAACTTCTATCCTAGAGCAATTTCTCTTTGAAATTGCTCGGCAGACGCGAAGCGGATGCCCGCGAAGCGTGTCGTTTATCTTTGTAATTTAGCATTGTTATGTGCTTGATTCTGTGCCGTTGCGAGACTTCAATTGTATAATTTCAAAGTTAAAATGCTCTAAGGCCTGTTCACACAGCGGGAAATTTTGTTCTCTGCCAAGGAAAAAGGGCTTTTTGCGAAGGGGAGTGTACTCTTTTGGTACTCGACCCGGAGCAAAAAGCCCTTTTGACGCGGGCAGAGGGCAAAAGAGCCGTTGTGTGAA
>JAVBRE010000254.1:0-3063 GCA_031548325.1 Desulfovibrionaceae bacterium | reverse complement strand
GCCAGATAATCTGCAATCATTCTGTCATAGGCGGAGGTCGCGGCAAAAGTCGCCGCCGCCATTTTTTGCCGCAGGGACAACGGCGCGCAGCCGTTATTCTTTTCCAGCTCGCAGAGAATTTCCGCGTAAAATTTCACGTGGGGCACCACAAGCACGGAATGGAAATTCTTGGCAGCGGCGCGCAGCATGCAGGGACCGCCGATGTCGATTTCCTCGATGGCCGCTCTGGCGTCCAGGCCTTTGTTCACCGCGTCCGCAAAGTTATACAGATTGACGCAGATCAGGTCGAAGCTTTCAATGCCGTGCTCTTTCAGAGCCGCAAGGTGGGCGGGGTTGTCCTTGTCCGCCAGAATGCCGCCGTGGATGCTCGGGTGCAGGGTTTTGACCCGCCCGTTCATGATTTCCGGAAAACCCGTGACCTCGCTGACCTGAGTGACGGGCAGGCCCGCGTCTTTCAAAATTTTGAAAGTGCCGCCGGTGGAAACCAGCGTGGCCCCCCTTCCTGTCAAGGCTTCGGCAAAGGGCGCAAGTTCACTTTTGTCGGTGACGCTGAGCAGCGCCCGCCTGATGGGCAATAAATCCATTCTGTCCTCCGGGTACGTCCGAAAGTGCGGCCGATATGGCAGTTTCGGGTAGTTTTCAGCGCCAAAGTGTCGCACTAATCCTGTCTTCATGCAAGGCCGCGAAGGCCCTGTCGGCAGCTTCATTTGCCGTCAGGCGCAGACCGCAAAGCCGGACGGGGAAGCATAGCGGCCCCGCCCGTAGGGCGAGAGCCGGGGCGGCCCGGTCAAGACAAGTTCTTTGCGTCTGCCTGACGAAGCATCACGGCAAAAGGAACCGCCTCCGGTCATTTGCCGGAAAGTTCCCATACGCCGGACCAGCCCGGCGGAAGAGAATCCCGCAACCCGGCGCAGCGCTTCAGATAGGCGGCGGCCGGGGGATCAAGGTCGGCGATGAGGGAAAAATGTTCCGCGGCCTCGCCGATGCGCCCCGCCTGAAAGGCGGCAAGGCCCGCAGCGAAAACGCGTAGCGCATCCGCCCGTGCGGCCGCGTCTTCGCGCCGCATGGGTTCCAGCACCCAGGCGGGCTCCTTGCGCCCCACGACCCGCAGCATGCCCAGATCCCGGCCGGCAAAGGTTTCTCCTGCGGCCTCAAAGGTTGCCCGGGAAACCATGGTCCGGGTACCGAACTCCTTGTTTGCCCCTTCCAGACGGGAAGCGAGATTCACCGCGTCGCCAAGCATGGTGTAGTCAAAACGCGAACGCGACCCCATGTTGCCCACCACGGCGGGGCCCGTGTTCAGGCCGATGCGCATGACCAGTTCCCGCCCGGCCAGCGCCCGAAAATGCGGCCCCATGGCCGCAAGGGTTTCCTGGCAGCGCAGGGCGGCGCGCAGCGCCCGCGCCGCGTGGTCTGCCTGCGGGTGCGGCGCGTTCCAAAAGGCGATGATGGCGTCGCCTTCGTATTTGTCGATGGTGCCGCCCTCTTCCAGAATGATGTCGGTCATGGCGGACAGGTATTCGTTCAGCAACTGGGTCAGGGCTTCCGGCGACAGGGTTTCCGAAATGCCGCTGAATCCGGCCAGATCCGAAAAATAGATGGATATCACACGGCGTTCGCCGCCCAGCTTCAGGAGGCCCGGTTCCTTGATGATCTGGTTGATCACTTCCGGGCTCAGATACTGGCTGAAAGCGTTTTTCAGAAAGCGCCGCTGCCGCCCTTCCGTGCTGTAGGCCACCATGACGGCAAAGGCCAGCGCGAGAAACAGCGCGAGAAACAGCGGCGCAAAGGGCAGATTGTACAGCGCGCGGTAAGCTCCCCAGGCCAGAAGCGCCGGCAGAGGCAAAAAAACGCAGGCCGTGAGCCCCAACTGCCGCAAATTCGCTGCGCGCAGGATACAAAACGCGCCGGTCAGACAGAGCGCCGCCGCCAATGGAATGGAGAGCGCAGGGGGCGCGGGGCGGAAAAAATCGTCGCCCAGCAGGTTGTCCAACGCCGTGGCGTGCAATTCCACCCCGGCAAAGGCGCCGCCGGGCGGCGCCGGGCGCAGGTCCAGCAGCGCCGGGGCCGTGAAACCCAAAAGCACATGCTTGCCGCGCAGGGACTCGGGCGAAATCACCGCTTCCTTTCCTTCCCGCAGGCGCAGCTCGCTCTGAATGACCGCAGCCGCGCTGTACGCCGCGTGCGTTCCGGCCCCGCCCCGAAAGTTGAGCAGGGCTCTGCCTTCCGCATCCAGGGGTATGGCGGCTGCGGGCCGTCCCGGCGGCTGAAGCCGCAGCCTTCCCGGTTCAAGGCTGACCGTCGTTCCCGGATTGTGCAGGCTGTAAGCGGCAAGAAAGAGGGCCGGCGCGGGTTTTCCGGCGAAAAAGGACAGAGGGTGCAGGGCGCGAAAGATTCCGTCCGGGTCCGGCGCTTGGGTGACCACGCCAAGGGCCGCAGCCCCGGCCCGCACGTCGGGGGTAGGAAAGCTCGCCCGCGGCGGCGCGGGAAAGGCCGCCGCATCAACCCGCCAGTCCGCGCGCGCGGCAGGAGAAAAAGCGTCAAACCCGACGGGCCAGGTCCGGGCGGAACCGGCCCCGCCGCCCAGCGCGAAAGAAAGCGTCAGGCGGCCATAAGCCGCACCGGCAGCCGCCAGAATTTTGTCGTCTTCCACCCCGTATACCGAAGGTTCGGAAAAGAGAACGTCAAAAGAAACCGTGGCCGCCCCCGACCGGCGGCAAAAATCGAGAATGACGCCGTACAGTTCGCGCGGCCAGGGCCAGGTCAGGGCGTTTTCCTTTTCCCCCCAGTCCAGGCTGTTCTGATCAAGCTCGATGATGCTGACCATATCCGTGCTCGGAGCCGGCCGGGCCAGCAGACGCACCCGCGCGTCCCAGCTTTGCGCTTCCAGGGGACGGAGCAGGTCCGCCGCATCCGCCCCCAGCGCCAGCAAAAAGGCAGCCAGAGCGCAGAACAGGGTTCGGCGGCATATGGGTCTTATCACTTTCAGGGGACTAGAACAATTGCACTTTGAAATTGTTCGGCAGACGCGAAGCCGATGCCAGCGAACCTTGTCGTGGATCA
>JAVBRE010000180.1:0-4383 GCA_031548325.1 Desulfovibrionaceae bacterium | reverse complement strand
GGGGGGGGCGCCGCCCCGCCCCCGCGTGTGCGGGGCGTAGTGTGCGGGTGCCCCCCGCGCCGGCGCGCGGTGGGGGGCTCCGGGGGCCCCCCGCCCGGGGGGGGGGGGGGGGGCCGCCCCCCCCATTCGGGAAACTATGGGCCAGATATTCATCGACAGCTTTTTTTCAGCCATCAGCCTGATCGGCCATGGCGATGCGGAAGTCTGGCAGATTGTTTTTCTGTCGTTGCGCTGCACGGCCCTGGCTTGCCTCGCGGCCTCCTGCATCGGCATTCCCCTGGCCTTTTTGCTGGCCAACAAGGACGTGCCGGGCAAACACGGCATCATCGTGCTGCTCAATTCATTGCAAGCCCTGCCCACAGTGGTGGTGGGGCTTTTTCTGTACGTGTTCATTTCCCGCCGGGGCATTCTGGGCCCGCTGGATCTGCTCTATTCGCCCGGCGCCATCACCATGGGCCAGTTCATTCTCATCCTGCCCCTGGTGACCATGTTCGTCCTGGCGGCCCTGTCCCGCCTGGACCGGCGCTACCGCGAGACCGCCCTGACTCTGGGCGCCACGGAATGGCAGGCCGCGAAAACCGTCATGCGCGAAGCCCGCTTTGCCCTGGTCGCGGCGCTCTGCGCCGCTTTCGGCCGGGGCATCGGCGAGGTGGGGGTCAGCATGATGCTGGGCGGCAACATCAAGGGTTTTACGCGCACCATGACCACGGCCATGGCCCTGGAATACGACAAGGGCGAATTCGTGCTGTCCATGGCGCTGGGCATCGTGCTGCTGCTGGTCAGCTTTCTGCTCAACGCGGCCCTGGGCTTTTTCCAGGGCCGGGTGGAACGGTGACGCCATGACGCACGCCCCCCTTTATACCCTGCGCGGAATCCGCCGGCGCTTTGACGGCCGCGAAGTGCTGACCGTGGACGAACTGGCTGTCGAATCCGGAAAAATTTACGGACTCCTTGGGCCCAACGGCGCGGGCAAAACCACGCTGATGCGGCTGCTCTCTTTTCTGGACACGCCGGACGAAGGCGAAATCCTGTTCCGGGGCCTGCCCGTGCGGCCGGACCAGGCAGCCGGCCTGCGGGCCAAAGTTGTCTGGGTTCCCCAGTCGCCGGTGATGTTCAGCGGTTCTTTGCTCTACAACGTCGAATACCCCATGCGCCTGCGGGGTGTGGACGCCGCCGGCCGCAGGGCGCGGGCCGAGGAACTGCTGGAAATCGTGGGCCTGTCCCACCTGGCCGGAGCCCCTGCCCCCCGTCTTTCCGGCGGCGAGGCCCAACGGGGCAGCATAGCGCGAGCCCTGGCGGCCGGAGCGGAAGTTATTTTGTTCGACGAACCCACGGCCAGCGTGGACCACCGCTCACGGGCCGCACTGATCACCCTGATCAGCGACCTCTGGCGGGTGCGGGGCCTTTCGCTTCTGGTCACCACCCATGACGGAGCCCTGGCCGACGAACTCTGCCAGGAACGGATCATGCTGCTGGATGGAAAAGTCGTACCCCAGCGGGCGCTGCCCGGCGGGGTCGCGGCCTGGCCCGCCCGCCTGGAAAAAAAAGACGGAGCGGTCCGGGTTCTGGCGCCTGCGCAGGCTTTGCCCGCCGCGGAAGCCCTTCATGCAGGCGCGATCAGCGGAGTGCAGGAGATCGCCGGCGGCATTCGACTTCGCCTTGCGCTCGCATCCGGCGGCAACCTGGATCTGCTGCTGGACGACGAGCAGAGTCTGCTGCTCGGCCGCACCCTGACTCTGGGCCTGCGCCTGTCCATCGCCACCGACTGAGGGTAAGGGCTCCATATGCCGCGATACGTCGTCGCGCTGCGTTTTTGCGCCGGTTGTATATCATGAGAGTATGCTTCCGGCGCAAAAAGCCTGCCCTCCTTGTCTGACGGCAAATGGATCCTCTGCCCCCCTTTCCTCGGCGCAAGGCCTGCGCTATGCTGCGCGCCATGACCGACAATACTTTTTCCTCTGAACGCACGCACGCGCTACGCCTGGACCAGGCATCTCCGGCCTGGGGCCTGATCATGCAGGCCGGCGTCGGCCTGGACTGCACGATCGGCGTCCCGCTCTCCACTTTGCTGCAAAACGAGCTGGGACTCAGCCCGGAGCAGATCGGCCGCCTCGACGTGACCCTGTTGGACGGTCAGCCCGTGGACGACCGCAACAAAGCCCTGGTGGAGAACGGCAGCCGCCTGGCTCTTGCCGCCGGACTGCCCGGCATCGCGGGTCTGGCCATGAAAAGCGGCAGCGCCGTGCGCGCCCTGCGCGGAGGCATCACTCACCGCGCGACCGCTGCGACCGGGGCGGCGGGTATCCCCCCTTCGCCCCGGCCGGGCCGCATCACTCTGGCCCTTTTCAGTCTGGCCCTGTCCATGCTGGCGGCGCACTTTCTGGCCCGGGGCGTACTGGCGAGCCCGATGCAGATCATCCGCTATGCCGCGCTCTCGCCAAACGACCCTTGCAGCCTGAACGACGAAGATCTCGTCGCCCGGGACCTGACCGCCCGCCTGGCCGCGTGGCCGAAAAACGCGGAACTGTCGCTGACAGCCGTCTTGCGCGCCTGATCCGAATTCCATAAACAATCGAAAGGCCTGCCCCCCGGTTCCCTGCAAGGACTCTGAGCCCCCTTTGCCCCATTATGGCCCGGTTTTTTCTCAGACGGAAAAAGCCGGCCTGATGCCTGCACAGAAAGACGGATTCTTCTGGTCAAACTATGTCAAAATCGACATAGTATCTTGAAATCATTTATTTTACCTGTTGACCGTCTCACTCGCTGTGCTAATATGAATTGCAAAGTCATATATGCAGCCCGCCGCATTGCCGGCGAAAAACAGCCGCAGGAGGCCGTTATGTTCAAAATGCTCCGCGTGAATATGACCACCAAACAGTGCGCTTTTGAGGACATTCCCACCCAATACGCGGGCATGGGCGGCCGGGGGCTGACCTCCGCCGTGGTGGGCGGGGAAGTGGACCCCACCTGTACGCCGCTGGGCCCGCGCAACAAACTGATTTTTTCCCCCGGCCTGCTGGGGGGCACAATCTGCGCCAACTCCGGCCGCATTTCCGTGGGCTGCAAAAGCCCCATGACCGGCGGCATCAAAGAATCCAACTCCGGCGGCCAGCCCGGCGGCCACCTGGCGAAGATGGGCATCATGGCCGTCATCGTCGAAGGCATGGCCCCCCAAGGCGAATGGTGGCAGCTGGAACTGACCAAAGACAGCGCCAAACTGGTGCCCGCCGCCGTGGCGGGCCTGAACAACTATGATGCGGTGGCGAAGCTGATCGCGCAGTACGGCGATGCCTGCAGCTACATCACCATCGGCAGAGCGGGCGAATATAAACTGACCGCCGCCAGCATCGCTTTCACCGATCGCGAACTGCGCCCCTCGCGCCACGCCGGGCGCGGCGGCGTCGGCGCGGTCATGGGGTCCAAGGGCCTGAAAGCCATCATTGTCAATCCCGAAGGCGGGGCCAACCACCTGCTGAAAAACGAAGAAGCCTTCAAGAGCGCGGCCAAACGTTTCAGCAAAGCCCTGATGGACCACCCGGTCTGCGGTCAGGGCCTGCCCAACTACGGCACGGCGGTACTGATCAATATTCTGCACGAAGCGGGCGGCCTGCCCACCAGAAACTTCAGCAACGGCCGCTTTGAGGGCCACGAAACCGTTTCCGGCGAATACCTCAACCAGCTCACCAAGGACCGGGGCGGCGAAGGTGTTGTCGCCCACGGCTGCATGAGCGGCTGTGTCATGCGTTGCAGCGGTCTGTACCCGGACAAGGACGGTAAACTTATCGGCAAGTGGCCGGAATACGAAACCATCTGGGCTTTCGGCCCTGATTCCGGCATTGACGATCTGGACATGATCGCCCGCTATGACCGAGTCTGCGACGACGTGGGCGTGGACACCATCGACGTGGGCGTGGCGCTGGGCGTGGCCATGGACGCGGGTGTCCTGAAATTCGGCGATGCCGAAGGAGCCCTTGCCCTGCTGGAAGAAATCGGCAAGGGCACGCCGCTCGGCCGCGTTATCGGCTGCGGCGCGGCCGTGACCGGCACGGTGTTCGGCGTGCGCCGGGTGCCTGTGGTCAAGGGCCAGGCCATACCCGCCTATGACCCGCGCGCGGTCAAGGGCCAGGGCGTGACTTACGCCACCAGCACCATGGGCGCGGACCACACCGCCGGCTACGCCGTGACGGCCAACATCCTGTCCGTGGGCGGCTCCGTCGATCCGCTGCAAACCGCCGGGCAGGTCGAACTGTCGCGCAACCTGCAAATCGCCACCGCCGCCGTGGACGCCACGGGCCTTTGTCTCTTCGTGGCCTTCGCGGTGCTGGACAACCCCGACGCCCTGGCCGCGGTCGTGGACATGCTGAACGCCAAATACGGCCTGTC
>JAVBRE010000059.1:0-18529 GCA_031548325.1 Desulfovibrionaceae bacterium | reverse complement strand
ACCAGGCCCAGTGTAAGCAGCAGGGCCACGCACGCAGCCAAAACGCGCTTTCTTCCGATAACCATGTGAACCTCCTTGTGGTTTATATGAACATCGCTACGATGTTTGCATGCCGAAAATGAAGAGGCTGCGCCGTCCCGGCTTGATTTTTCAGGCGGGTCAGGCGCTTGTTTTTCACAGCGTCCCGGGCCCCGGGTCCACGAAGCGGTGCCTGCCCGTGGCCACGGCGCCGGCGAGGAGGTTCTCGGACGCGGCAAGGGCGGTCCCAACTTTACCCTCGCGGCGAACCGCCAGCGCCGCGGCCCGGGCAAGCATCGCTTCAGGGTCGGCAACGAGCGCAAGCGGCAGGGCCAAACTGACGTTATGCCCGGCCAGTACGCCTTCGCCGTCGCAAAGCAGCAGTTCCCGCCGCATGGGAAACAGATCGGCGACCAAAGCTGGCGAAGAGCCGCCGCGAACGCCATCCCCCACGATCATTCCGTCGCCGCCGTTCACCAGAACCCTGTTGCCCGCAAAAAGCAGGCCGCCGGCCAGTGCGGCCAGCTTCTCATCCAGCGGCGCGTCATAAATCGTGAAACGGGCGAACTGCATGTCCGCAAGCCGGGTTGTAGCGGTATGCTCCGAACCTTCGAGAGAGAGGCACCAGGCGAAGCCTTCGCGGCCGTGCAACATGTCCGAAAAAAGGTGCCGCCCCGTATACTCCGGCTTGTCCTCGGCTTTTGAACTGGCGGAAAAAAGCACGTCGACCATCCCCAGCCGCTCGTTGGGGGCGGGACCCACATGACCGGAAATGCCGTTCAGGGTCAGCTTGGCGGCTTTGGTAAAAACGCCCCTGCCTGCCACAGGCACGATAAGCATACACCCCGTGTCCGCAATGCCGCAAGCCTGAGAAACAACCAGCACGTCGGCTTCGGCTTCGCGCCGCGCGCCGGCCAGTTCACCGGCGGTGACGACCCGCAGGCCTTTTTCCGCGGCCTTGGCGTTGAGCGCGGCGATAATCGCGCTTGCATCATGTTTGGGCATATCCGCTCCTATTTGCGAAAAGTCACCGCTTCGGCCAGGTGAACTATTTTTCCTGAAATTCCGTGCCGGGCCATGGTGTCCGCCAGTTGGATCATGCAGCCGGGGCAGGAGGTGACTACATATTCGGCTCCGGCTTCGCGCAGATAGGCCGCTTTTTCAGCGCCTATCTCTTGCGAGAGGCCGTAGTTGTACAGGTTGAACGAACCGCCGAAGCCGCAGCATCCCTGTCGGGCAAGCTCGCGGAAATTCTCGCCGAACACGCGGCGCAAAATGGTCAGGGGCTCTCTGCTGACGTGCTGCATGCGGGCCAGGTGGCAGGGTTCGTGCCAGGTGACCGTGGCGCCCCTGGGCAAGTTCGAGCGGCAGGAAAAATCCGCGGGATCGCAAGCCGGGAGAATAACTTCGGAGGCATCGCGAACCCTGTCGGCCACGGCTTTCAGACGGGCGGATTCTTCGGGCGTTTCGCCAAGCCGCGGCCACAGATCGCGCATGGCCGAACCGCAGGTCGCGCAGCCCGTGACCACGATATCCGCGCCGCTTTTTTCAAGCACGTCAGCATTATGCAGCGCCATGCGCCGGGCCGTTTCATGGTCGCCGTTGGCATGAACGGCCAGGCCGCAGCAGCCCTGCTCCTTGGGAAACAAAACTTCCATGCCCGCTTCGCCCAGCAGCCTGTCCACGGCCCGGCCCGTTTCCGGCAGAAAAAATTCGGCGGCGCAACCGGAAAAGTAGGCGACGCGCACGGCTTTTTCACCGGGGTTCGAGGCTTGTGTTTTTTCCGGCAGCATCTCTGAAAGAAAACGGCTCGCAATGGAAGGAACGTTGCGTCCCCTGGCGAAACGGGGCAGCAGCAGCGGCAGATGCCGCACGGGAGCGGGCCGGCCGGCCTTGCCCGCAAGCCCGGCCTGAACGCCTTTCGTCTCCGGCAGTATTCCCTGCAGGCGCGAAGCCGCGCGCAGCAGCCTGCCCATGCCCTTGCGGTTCGTCAGCAAATTTCGGAAAGCCAGCTTTTTGCCCAGGGGCAGGCCGTTTCTGGCCACCTGGTTGCGGCGCAGTTCCGCCACGATCAGGTCGTTACGGATGCCGCGCGGACAGACCATGGTGCAGCGGCCGCAAAGCAGGCATTTGCCGATATCTTGCAGACCCTGTCCGCCGCTGCGCATGTCCAGCAGTTCGCGGATCCGGTTGTTGCGGCCTCTGGCCGACAGTATTTCGCGCGATTCTTCCGTATACACGGGGCAGGTCTGCATGCAGGTTCCGCAGCCCATGCACAGGGCGGCCTCGTCAATACACGCTTCGCTGCTGATATTCTCTGTCGTCAACGGCATGCTGCACCTCGTAATTCTTGTTCCCGACGAACGGCTCACGCGTTCCACAGAGTGCATCGCGCATCCGTGTCCACCAGAAAGAACGACCGCTCAAGCAGTTTTGTTTTCAGAAGCTCGGCCAGACGTAACGCGCGCAGTCGGTTGGATTGCCTGAAAATGATCGGCACCGATTTGCCGAAAATATGAACGTCGCCCAAGCCCCGCCGCGGACTCCCGTCTTTGCCCATAAACGCGCCGCCGGGACAGTTGGCCGTGCAGGCGCCGCAGGCCACGCAAAAATCCTGGTCAATGGTTTTTTCCCGCCAGGAAATGGCGTTCATGGGGCAGTAATATTCAGCCTCGCACTGGAACGAACAGCTGATGCAGCGCTCGGGATCGAACATGACTTCCAGCGGCGCGTTTTCCCAGACCTGGGAATATTTGATCGAGCTGAGCTTCAACCTGTCCGAAAAATCGCCCACGTTGAGCGGCACATTTTCATCGCGACAATCGGCGAGACGGTCCAGAACATCCTGCCCGGTGACCGGGAAAGGCACGGCCAGGCTGTTGCAAACTTCCACGCCGCAACTGGTGCGAAATCCCCCCATGTATTGGGGGTCCATTTTTTTCATGTCCGCCGTGGTGGCGAAGCAGACATGATCGGCTGTCGCGCGCGTGCCGTACCCGACCAGAGTTCCCGGCGCGCCGTTGACCAGAATGCGGATGCCCGGCCGCATGACCGTTTTGCCCGAGTCGTTTTCGCCCGGGTTGAGCTCGCCGCTGCCGCTGGTGGAAAACCCGGCCAAAGGGGGAATGGGCCGGCAGGCAAAAATGGAATAGGGATTGTCGCGGTAAGAAGGAGCATCCTTGACGTTGGTGAAGCCCATGTAGTTTTGATAGGAATTGCGGCAGGGATACAGCCGCGCGTACGGCATGGCCTCAAGGGTGACCATTTCGCGGCGTTTTCGCCCGCCCTGCCGCCAGACGGCCTCAACGGCCCTGCCTTCGACAAGTTCCCGCAGCACGTGACCGCCGCCATAGCGGCCGTGGTTGTCGTGGCTTTCCTCCGTGCCGTTCAATACGGCCGGAACAAAGCCGCCGGCAGGGGCAAAATCCGAAAGACAGGGCACGTCGTTCAGGCGCAGATTCTCAACGCTTCCGCTGTCTTTGCCGACAGGAACGGAGAGCATGGCCGCCGTGCCGGACATGACCGCCCGCGTAGCGGTGGTCACCACGTCAACGTCCGCCGGGGTGAACGTTTCACCGGCGCGCACTCTTGTTTTCAGCTCCATCGCCGTCAGAACCACGGCCTCGCCCGCGGCCAGACGGGCGTTGATAGCAGCAATGCTTTTCGTCTCGGTGCTCATGCCTTTTTCCTTGTTCCGCAAGGTCTGGGATTGATACGCGTTTCCCCGCCGCATGGGGTCAGGGCAGAAATTCCGCTTCACCCATGTTGCGCAGCCGCTTTTCTTCCAGGGCAAAACGAATGTCCGCGGCGCGGCCGATGTGCAAACATTTCATGGCGCAGCGGGTGGCGCAGGCCGGAGTGAGTCCTTTTGCCGTTCTGTCGCGACACTTGTCGCACAGGGACCCCGCAAATGCGCCGGTCTTTTCGCCGGGGCACAGCGTCCAGTAGTCGTTACCGGCGTAGGCGCAGGGGTCCGCACAGTTCCAGCAGGCTGTCGGCAGGGCCAGCAGCTTGCCGGGCTTGTTCCCTTTGCTTTCAAGGCCGATGCGCCTCGCCTGCCCGTCAAAGGCTTCTGCATGTTCTGCCTGACAGGCCATGCGGCAAGCGCCGCACCCGATGCAGCGGTCCATGTCCAAAAGCAGGACAAGATCGTCGGGATGCGCGTCGGCAAGCGCTATTCCCCGGTTGTTGTATTTGGTGCTCACGTAAATGACTCGCATGGCTTCTCCTGAACGCGCGGCTTAATCTTCTTCCGCGTTCACTTTTACGCGGGGTCCACAAAAACGGGCACGCTGCCGCTTTGCCGCTTGTCGAGGGGAATCAGACAGGCACCTGCCTCGGGGTCCAGTGCGACCCCGCCTTGCGGGACGCTCCACAAAGCCTGTAAAACGGCTTCGACACTGTCGCCCGCCGCCGTTTTGACCCGGACTTTTTGCCCGCTCTGAAGGTGAAGCCGGCGGGCGCTTTCAGGGTGCATGCGCGCGACGGAAAAACGCTTGCCGGCCCTGACCGGATCCGGATGGTTGAAGCTTTTGCCCGCTTCCTGCCGCAGCAGAAGAACCGGTTGCGGTTCGGACGAGCCGTTCTGCGGCTGCAGAACGGACAGGGCCTCAAGATGAATCTTGCCGTCGGCAGTAGGAAAGCGGTTATCTCCACCGGAAAAAACATTGTGCGCCTCAAACAGGATATTATGGCCGCGCACGGTTCCCCGGATATAGCGCGAGCGCTCGAACGCGATTTCGCTTCCTTCCGGGCAGGGCCAGAGTACGCCGCCCTTTTGTTCGGGGCTTTCAAGATCGGCCAGCGCGATGCCCCTTGTCAGCGGCTCGTTCGCCAGCGCGTAGGCTGCCAGGCGGCGTTGCGGCGTGCTTTCGCCCGCGGGGGCTTCGCTTTCCCAGGGCGGCGTCGCCCCGGCTTTGAACCGCCGCGCCAGATCCGTCCAGATATCAAGAGGCGCGCGGCTTTCGCCGACAACATCGAGCATGGCCGGCCGCCACTGCAAAGCCCGGCCGCTGTTCACGTCGACCAGACATTCATATTCGCTCCAATGAGCCGCGGGCAGAGAAATCGTAGCCAGATCGCGCGTTGCGTCGGCAAAACTGCCCATATGCAAAACCAGGGGGCATTCCGCCAGTGCCCGGCGCACGACGCTCCCTCCTGCCAGACGGGACGCCCAGTCGCCGAAACCGAAGACCGCAGCAGCCCGGTTTGCGGCGAGAAATTCTTCAAGATCCAATGCCGGAGCCTTTTTTTCGTCGGACGTACAGCGGACTCCCCTGAAAGGCGAAACGCCGTGCAGATTCAGCCCCCCGCCAGGAACGCCGATGCTGCCGCGCAACGCTACCAGAGCTCCGCACAGCTCCAGCAGCCAGTCGTCAGGCCAAAGCCGGCCGGGGAAGCCCGCCTGCACCTGAATGGGAAAAGTCCGGCCGAGAATGCGGGCGAAACGCTCGAACTGCTCCACAGATACGCCGCACAGCGAGGCAACGCGCTCCGGCGTATACGCGCCGACACGTTCCCGCAGCGTTTCAATCCCTACGGTATTTTCCGCAACGAACGCAGCGTCAGTCCAGCCCTTATCCAGCACGGCCCGCACCAGCCCGGCCAGAGCCGCGCTTTCCGTGCCGGGCCTGACCAGCATGGCTTCGCTGCAGCGCAGGGCGGTCATGCCGCCGACGGCCCCAAGGTACAGCAAGGTATGTCCGCGGTCCCGGGCGTCTTGAAGCGGGCCGAAACTGACGGGTTCCTCGGCGGCCGCATCACCTCCGACCAGCAGGGTAACGCCGCTCAGAGCCCAGTCTCGCGGCGGGTTCATCAAAAGCTGCGAGCCCGGCAAACCGAACATGGCCGCAAGACCGCCTTCCGCGCCCAGCGCGGCCGGCTGAAATTGCGACGGCGACGCCGAAGGAGAAATTAGAGAGGCAAACCATGCGGCGCCCATGTAATAATCAAAAGGATCATGGCGGCCTGCCGGAAAGGCGGCGATACGGGAACTTCCCGCGGCCCCGCCCCTGTCTTCGAGTCTCCGGACGATTTCGTCCAGCGCCGCGTCCCAGGATGTTTCCTGCCAGGGATCATGAACGGACTTGCGGATACAGGGCTTTTGCAGACGCAGAGGATGCCGCCGGGCTTCGTAAAGATTCAGGGCTTTCGGACACAATGCGCCTTTATTTACGGGGTGATCTTCGTCACCGAAAAAATCAACGGCCGCGCCGCCCTTGTGGACCTTGAGCCCGCACCCGGCGGCGCACTGGCCGCAAACCCCCGGAAGGGTCGTATCGTAAGGGGTGGCGGGCTGCTGCTTTTTGGCAAGAACACCGTTCACGCGCATGGGCTTTCTCCGGACGGTATGGGTGTGAATGCGTTTTGCCTGTTGCAGCAACCATTCCACTCGACATGGCTGAATGCAAATCGAAAATAAAATTAAATTATTTTATATGAATACAAGAAAAACTCCAAAAGGCGCAGCGAGATGCCGCCCCTGTTCGGATTACGATCTGTAAACTGTTGCGTACACTTTTACGCAAGCTGCAGCTAAGTAGAATCTATTTTCCATATATCGATTCGTTATTCAAAAAATATTTTTTGTCTTTTTTATATTTTTTTGTGTATTTTCAGCTGATTAGTAGACATAGCGAGCATAAAATCATATCCGCCGGCATGCTTGGCATATTGATCAAATGCCAAAAAGGGCCCCGATTCTGTCACCAAAAGAGTACAAAAACGCGGCAAACCCGCACGAAGTGCGGGCTTGCCCCCTTGCTGAATTTTTCCGCACGGACGCGCTTTTCCGCGCGGCAATATAAATACTGTCAGCTAAACAGCACAGTATACAGCAGGCGCGTGAAAAAGAGCGGCCCCGTGGAAAATCGTATCGCTGTAACAACTATTTGTAAAATATAGATAATATTATAAAACGATCAACACTTTCCGATTTTTTCTTTCGGCGTCGATTGCAAAAAGGATCTGCCGCATGTTAGGGATAATTTACACTATGCATCTTTATGTACATTGAACAGGTGCCGCAGCCATGACGAAAAAATCGCTCAAAACCGGAAAATGCTCCGAAGATTCCGCATTGACCTGTACCCAGTTGACAGGATGCGTGTGCTCCAAAATATTCGCGGCCATGTATATAGGCATCTGCGTCACCCAGCGGGACGGGACCATTTGCTTTATGAACGACGCCTATGCGGCCATGTTCAATATCGACAAGGCAGCATCCATCGGCAAAAGCCTGCGCAATTACTTTCCTGAGGCCGAGCTTATCACGGTAATGGAACGGGGCGTCATCCAGAAACAGGTGCCCTTTGAATGGGAAGGACAAAAGGCCTTCATTTCGCGCATCCCCTTATACGACAAGGGAGTCATCGCCGGCGGCCTGATCGAGGTCGTTTCCCGCGACATTGACGAGTTGCAGAAGCTGCTTTCCAGAATAAAAACACTTGAAAACAAAGCCACGTATTATAAGCGAAAGGCGCAAGAACTTCAGCGCGCGGAATATACCTTTGACCAGATAGTCGGTTCTAGCAAGGCTCTCATGGCTTTACGGCAGCAAGGAGAAAAATTCGCCCGCAGCGGCCAGCCCATTTTGTTGACGGGTGAAAGCGGCACGGGCAAGGAACTTGTTGCGCACGCCGTCCATGCGGCCAGCAGGCGGGCCGGCGAATGCTTTGTGCGTATAAACTGCGCCGCAATTCCGGCGGAACTGATCGAATCCGAGTTGTTCGGCTATGAGGGCGGCTCTTTCACCGGCGCCCGCTCCGGCGGCAAAGTCGGCAAGTTCGAAATGGCCGACGGCGGCACCATACTGCTGGACGAAATCGGGGAGATCCCTCTGCCCATGCAGGCCAAGCTGCTGCGCGTGCT
Source organism: Desulfovibrionaceae bacterium (assembly GCA_031548325.1). Classification (GTDB taxonomy): domain Bacteria; phylum Desulfobacterota; class Desulfovibrionia; order Desulfovibrionales; family Desulfovibrionaceae; genus FLUQ01. Next base: position 10,642 of record JAVBRE010000059.1, on the reverse strand, counting down.
TGAGCATCACGAGATCCAGAAAATAGGCGGCGGCAGCCCGATTACCTCCGATTTTCGCCTGATCGCCGCAACCAACAGAAACCTGGAAGAAATGGTCCAGCAAAACCTGTTTCGGGCCGACCTTTTTCATCGTTTGAACATTTTGCATCTGCACGTTCCCGCCCTGCGCGAGCGGACCGAAGATATTCCCGCCTTGTGCACGCACTTTTTGAAAAATATAGAAACCCATAACCGGCAAGCGGTCACCCGTGTGGACGACAGCGCTCTGGAGATGCTGCGCAATTACAATTGGCCGGGCAATATTCGGGAATTGAGGAACGTGCTCACATTCGCCATCTGCTCCATGGAACCGGGTTGCTCTTCCCTTTCGGTGCGCCATCTGCCGCCGAACCTTATTGAAAAAAGCCTGGCCGCCCCGACGCGCGCCCGTCAGACCCTGCACGAAGCAAAAGCCTGGGCCGAACGCGAAACCCTGGTCGAAGCCCTGCGGAACAGCAGCGGCAACAAAAGTCGGGCCGCCCGCGAACTGGGCATTTCACGGACAGAGCTGTATAAAAAAATCAAAAAATTCGACCTGGAAGCCTGACCGCATCTCGCCGGCAAAGGTCAGGGGCTTGCCCGGCAGGCCATTGCCGGTTTTTCGGGCAAGCCCCGGTCTTTTTCAGGTGTAGTTCTTGCTCTCCCAAAGCGAATACAGGGCCGCCATGTCCTTGGGCGGCTGTCCGTTCAGTTCGGCCCGCAGGCCAAGGCCCGTCGTCCGGTTCATCCGCTCTATGGTGCCCTTGGTTATGGCCGGAACGATTCCCAATTCTTCCATAAGAACCTTTGCTTCAACCGCTTCATGAGCGCGTCTTTCAGAATGAACCGCGTTGGTCAACATCATACGAATGAGAAAACCCTCCACCGGTTCTTTACTGAGAGAGTCCGTTATATTGGACATGATGCGTTTTTCCAGGTCCAGCTTTCGGGCCAGCAAAAATGTCTCCACACAAAGCGCTTCAAGCCCTTTCATAAAGGCGCTGCGCACAATCTTTACTTTGGAAGCCATCCCGGCGCCGCCTTCAAGCAGCTCGGCCTGCATGCCGTAAGGCTTCATCGCGCTGATCCATTGTTCGGTCCCTTCACCGGAACAATACATGGGAACTTTGTGGCGATAGCCCGGCAAGGGCCCCAGCATGGCGGCGTCCACATAGGCTATGCCTTTGGCCGCGTATTCTTTTGCCACGCGCTCTTTCAGCAGCGGACCGGCCGCCGTGAGATCGACGAAAACCGTGGGCGCGGCGATATGGGCCAGAGCATCCAGCGCGGCTTTTTCCGTATACGCGGACGGCACCGCCAAAGCCATAAAAGTCAATCCTTTTGCCAGATCCGCCAGTGAATCTTTGCATACGACCCCGGCTTCTTCAGCCCTTGCGCGCACGCCGCGCTCATACCCGCTGCCTGAACCGAACGCGACATCATAGGCGCAGATGCCTGTTACGCCTTCGCCTGCAAGCCCCAGGCTCATATAGTAAGCAGCTTCTCCGAAGCCGATAAATCCGAGCGATACCATATACCATGCCTCCTGTGACCCCTTTGCGGATCTCATGGGTTGCGTTGACGAAGGCGCGCGGTCAGAGCATTTCACATTTGAAATGCTCACAAGGATTTGTCTGCAAATCCTTGTCGCCAAACAGTCGCAGGCGAGCTTTGCTCGCCGTCAAGCGACTGTTTGAAGCGGAAACCGCTCTAGTACCATGTAACACTTAAAACTTCGATTTAAGTGTTAAGATCTCTTCGCCGAAAAGCGTGATTTTCGGCTTGCTCACGGCGGCTTTGCCGCCGCGCCGGACTGAAGTCCGGCGGCTAGTACGCTGTAACGTTTAAGCGTTACAGCGTACTAGCTGTTTCGCCGGGTTTGCAGCGCGTGGTACCCGGACGCTTTTCTTGCTTCACGCAATGTTTTGCCGCTTCTGATCGCGTTTTCTATTTCCCGTTCCTTTTCCGCTATTTCAATGGTGACCCGCAGGACCTCTTCCGCCCGGACTGCGGGAATCACGATCACTCCCGAGTCATCCCCCAGCAGCAGGTCATCAGGGCACACCTGCACCCCTGCCAGCGTGATGGGCGCATTGACGGCCTCAAGCTGGACGCGATCTTTGCCCGTCATCATGAACGTCCCTCTGGAAAAGACGGGATACTGCTCCTTCACGATGACGGGAATGTCGCGGCAAGCCCCGTCGATGACGGTAGCTTCCACACTATTCCGTTTGGCCGTGATGGACATAAGGTCGCCCCAGATCGTGCAATCCACGCGCCCCGCATTGTCGATCGCGATGACCTGGCCGGCTTTGACGTCGTCCAGAAAGTCTCCCACGGTATTTTTTACCGGGCCGCAGGGGATATACCGCACGGTGAAAGCGGGGCCGCATATGCGCTTGCCCGCGAGAACGGGCTTGATCCCCAATAGCCCGCCGGGCAGTCCCAGCGTATCAAGGGCGTCGGAAACGCTCGGCGTATCGTGCAAACGGAATTCGCCGGCCAAGGTGTATACGTCCGTCATACTCTCTCCTGAATTGTTGTCCTGGACCATGTAAAAGCCTGAGGGCTACCAAAGGCCGATTATCTTCCACCACGGAAAACCCAGAGCCAAAAGAATGGCCGTGGCGAGCGGGGCGACAAAAACGCCCGTGCCCCACCAGGTTTTTTGACTGACGTAGCCGCCGGCGTAGATGACCGTGGACGCGCCCTGGGCGAAATGCGTGACGAAACTGCCCAAAAGAACGCTGGGCGCCAGCGACATGGCCGCCAGCATGGGCGGCACGCCCCCCGCCTGCGCCAGCATCAGATAAACGGGAATCATGGTGCCCACATAGGCCGCCGCTGAAGCGAAAACGTACCGCAACGGCAGACTGCTGAAGATAAGCAGCGCCATGACCGTGCAGGGTCCTAGGCCGCTGAAGTTGACATGAGCGACCACGATCTGGCCGAGCCATTTGAAAAAGCCCAGTTTGGCCAGACCGCCGGCAAGGCCGAGGACGGCCCCGTACCAAATGAACGTGTTCCAGGCGTTTTTTTCCTTGAGCATCGCTTCCCAGCTTGTGACCTTAAAAATCAGCACTCCGCCGACGAAGCCCAACGCCACGCCGGTATTGTCCAATTTCGTCCAGTGCGAGGTCGACCAGGCCAGAAGAGCAAGAACGAAAAGCACCAGCAGGGTTTTTTCCTGCTTGGTGATCGGGCCCAGCTCTTCCAGGCCGACCTTTGCTATCGCCTTGTTGTCAATTGATTTAATTTCAGGGGGAGTGATGCGATAATACAAATAGGGCACCAGCATCAAAAAAATGAAACCAGGAGGAAAAGCCGCCAGGGCGTATGTTCCCCAGGTTATGTTCACGCCGAGCACGCTCTGGGCGAAACTGAACACGAGAAGAATGGGAGCGCTGGCGGTAAGAAACATGCTGGCGGTGCTTAAACTGGCGCCATTGCAGACCAGGGAAAGATATGTGCCTATTTTGTTCGCCGTGGGTCCCGGTTCCGAGCCGAGAGTCACCGCGACGGAACGGAGAATGGGATACACGATGCCGCCGGAACGCGCCGTATTGGAAGGCGTTGCCGGCGCGATCACCAGGTCGGACAGCGCCGCAACATATCCAAGCCCCAAGGGCGTGCGCCCGAATTTGTCTATAAGCAGAAAAGCCATGCGCTTGCCGAGCCCGGTTTCGACAAAAGCGCGACTGACAAGGCAGGCCGAAAAGACAAGCCACACCGTGCTGGTGCCGTATCCTGCCGCAGAAACGGCCGTGCCGCCGAAACCGACGCTGTATATGCCGATAGTGACCAGCAAAGCGGCTGGTTCAGGAATGGGCCGCAAAATCATCCCGAAAATGGCCATCGCGTAAAAGGCCAACATGGTCCACGCTTTGGGGTCCAGGCCTTGAGGACAAGGAATGAGCAACAACACTGTGGGGACGGCAAGCCAGATTGCCATGGGGAGATAATTTTTCACCATACGTCTCCTTAACTATACGCAGGGTAACAAGGGTATCCGCCGGACATAATGCCAAAGACGCTCTTTTCAGCGCGGGCCGCTATCACGGCATGGCCTGTGCCGCAACGCATTCCGCAGGACCACATGCTCAAGCTCCGTTCAAAACCGTTTGCGCCAATGCGCGCGGCAGCCTCGCAGGGGATATGGCCGCACTTTACGGTACGATGGTCGCACCACATCAAAAAACAACTCTGCCTGGTTTTGTTACTGCGCGAATTGTTTTTTTAGTGGTGCGGTGGTCATACCACTAAAAAAACAACTTGTCTATCCCAGCCCCCAAAAGATTTACTTGAGGAAGTTCTTTATGATGCGTTCTAAATGCTTGGTCATGGCGCGAGCCGCGCCGGATGCGTTTTTCTTCACAATGGCGTCGGCAATGGCCGTATGTTCGGCAAGAGACAGGTCGGAACTGCCCGCGGTCTGATGGCTGCGCTCTTTAAACTGGATCCAGAGCTGTTTTCCCGTGCTTTCAATCAGCTGATGAACGATTGCCGTCAGCGCGGCATTGCCGCACGCATCGGCAATGACAAGGTGAAACTGCTTTGCTTCTTCCGTGAAAGTCCGCCCTTTGGACAGGCAGTCCTGCATGTCGCGAACAAGAAGGTTGAGTTTGTCCACGGCGGAGGACCGGCGGCGCTTTGCCGCAAGAGCGGCGACTTGGGGTTCCAGTATTTTTCTGGCTTCCATGAACTCAAAGGGGTCGCCCAGTTCCGCCGGGAGGACCTGCGTCGCATCCAATCGTTGCGGCGCGTCCTGGGTGATATATGTCCCCCGGCCCTTGCGCACTTCGGCAATGCCCAAAACCGCCAGCACGCTGAGGGCTTCACGCAGACACTGGCGGCCGATACCCAGTTCCGTGGCCAGAGCGCGCTCGCCGGGCAGCTTTTCGCCGGGCGAAATCAAGCCGTTGCGAACTCCGTCGCGGATTTGGTCCACAACCTCCATATAGGTTCGAGCCCGGTCAATAGCGGTAAATAGTGCCATATGGCAAATCATTCCAAAAAATAAACCCCTTGTCCAGCAGATTTCCCGTAAAATTTCAGCCGCGACGACCGCCCGCGAACCGCCCGGTTTCGGTTTTTCATGCCGGGCTGAAAGTTGGCGGCATGCCCTTGAGGCGCCTGCCCCGAAAGCGTTTCGACGGCCTGCCCGTCATCGCGACGGACAAAAAACGCTTTGCGCCCGCCGATTGACAGCACGGCCGATACCGGCCATGGATATCCTATATTAGGGAAGCGGTGACTGAGCAAATCCGGCCGGCGGAGTCCGCATGAAGCATCTTTTTTCTTTTTCTTTTCAACACAAGGCGCTTTTCGTTCTTGTGCTGCTTATGAACGTGCCCTTTCTGTTGACGGGGTATATGGCGAAAAGCCTGACCGAGCGCATGGTCCTGAGTGAAAAGGAAGGAAACCTGCTGTCTTTTGCCAGAATTCTGGACAGCCATCTTGGCTCCGGCGGCTTTGATGCCCTGCTGCTTCAAGCCGGGGCGGAACACGCGACGCGGGAAGAAAAAATACGGGTTCTGAACCAGGCTTTGGCCGGGGTGACGGATATCGTGGCCACTGCCGCGCCCGGGCTGGGCGTGGGGTATTACTCGCGCGAACTGGACGCCATTGTCACCTACGGCCCTTCAAGTTCCTACAGCAAAGCAGTGGGCATTTCCATCGCGCCGGACCATCCCGGCCGTGAAGTGATGCGGACCGGCACAACCCTGGTCAAATCCGGCGGCATGGTGCGCGGCGACATCATGAACGCCATGATTCCCATTGAACGCGACGGCCGGACCGTCGGCTACATCTGGGCCAACGAACTGACCACGGATATCACCGCCCAGCTCGGGATCATGGCCCGAAATTTTTTCCTGGTCATGCTGCTGTGCTGCATGCTGACGATTTGCCTTCTGCTTTTGCTTTCCCGGCGCACGATGCGCGATGCGGACCGCATAATCACGGGGTTGCGCGCCATGCGGTCCGACCTCTCCCGGCGCATCGCGGATTCGGACGGAGAGCTGGGCGAAGTGGCCAAAAGCATCAACGCCATGGCCGCGGACATCGCCAAGGCCAACGAGGAATCAAGCCGGGCCATTTCCGTGCTGCAAAGCGTTTTGGGCAACGTGGACGCCGTGGTTTACGTCTGCGATCCCCAGACGAAAAAGCTGGTCTACACCAACGAATACCTGCACAAGCTGCTGGAGCGCCATGATGATCTGCGGGGGAGTTTGTGCTTTGAGACGCTGCAGGGCAGCAGCGAGCCCTGCTCTTTCTGTCCGCAAAAGCATTTGTTCGACAGCGAGGGCAACCCCATTTTGACCCCGGTACGCTGGGAAATGCACAACAAGTTGATGAACCGCGACTTTCTGATTACCGACCGCCTTGTGACCTGGCACGACGGCCGCCTGCTGCACATGGAAGTGGCCACCGACGTCACGGAACGCAACGCCCTGGCCGTGGCGGAAGCCGCCAACCACGCCCAGAGGGATTTTTTGGCCCGCATGAGCCACGAGATACGCACGCCCATGAACGGCGTGCTGGGCATGACGCGTCTCGCCATGCAGGCGGATCCGCCGCCGGCGCAAATGGAATATCTGAAAAAAATCCAGTCCTCCGCTTCTTTGCTGTTGGGCATCATCAACGACATTCTGGATTTTTCACGCATCGAGGCCGGCAAGCTGACCATCGAACGGCACGCTTTCAGCCCGCGCGCGATGGTGGACAACATCAGGGAACTCATTCTGCCCCGCATCAAGGAGCAAAATCTGCATTTCGACGTGTCCGTGGACGCGTCCGTGCCCGAATACGCCCTGGGCGACGAACTGCGCCTGTCGCAGGTGTTGCTCAACCTGCTGGGCAACGCGTCGAAGTTCACTCTCGAAGGGGGCATCAGCCTGCGCATGCGCGCCGAAACCACGCCCCTGGGCGCGTTGCGTCTGGTCTGCGAGGTGGAGGATTCGGGCATCGGCATGAGCCCGGAAGAACTGTCGGGGCTGTTCAGGCCCTTTTCCCAGGCGGACAGCTCCACCTCCCGCAAGTTCGGGGGTACGGGGCTGGGCCTTTCCATCAGCAAAGCCCTTGTGGATCTCATGGGCGGCGCCATCAGCGCGAAAAGCGAGCCGGGCAAAGGCAGCGTTTTTGCCTTTCACGTGGAATTTGAAATTCCGGACAGTCCGCCGGAAAGCCTGGACGGGGGCGAGCGCGTCCCGGCGGAAGGCCGCTATGACGGCCACAGCTTTTTGCTGGTAGAAGACAACGCCATCAACCAGGAAATCGCTTTGGCCGTTCTTGCCGAACTGGGGGCTTCCGTCGACGTGGCCGACAACGGCGAAGAGGGGCTGGCGGCCTTTCTGGCCAAAGATTACGACCTGATCCTTATGGATGTGCGCATGCCGATCATGGACGGCCTGGAAGCCACGCGGGCCATCAGGGCCAGCGCCAAACACGACGCAGCCGGCGTGCCGATCATCGCCATGACGGCCAACGCCATGCGCGAGGACCGTGAAGCCTGCGAGGCCGCCGGCATGAACGGACACATCGCCAAGCCCATTGACATGGCAGAACTCAGGGACACGCTGTTCCACCACCTGCGGCCGAAATCCTCCTGAAAATTCCTGCCGGGCAAAGAGCGCCGCGCGCCGTCAATATTGTTTTTCGGTGACCAGCTTGCCCATTTCTTTCAATTTCTCCGCCAGCAGCCGCACGGTTTTTTTTCTGGGCATCACCCCGATCTGCTTGAACAGCAGTCCGGAATGCGCCGTGTTGGTGCCGCCGCCCATGAATACATGCACCACGTCCGCTTCAGTCAGCATGGCGGCCAGGCGTTCCACCACGCCGCCCTCGAAACTGTCCGTGCTTTCGCCCAGAATGTTGTAGACTTGGTTCAGCATGATGGCCCCTTCGGTGGTCAGGTCGATACCCTGCATATGGTATTCCGGGGGGGAGCCGAACGAGGTGCCGACCTTAAGCATTTTCACTTCGCGTTTCAGTTCGCGGGCCACGATTTCCGCGGTTGTGGAACCGCAGACCACTTTCGCGCCCGGCATGGCCATAAAATCGGCCACGCAAGCCGCGTCTTTGGAAGATTGCGACGGCGGGCCCGTCAGCACGGTCAGTTGCGACGCTTCCCGGCAGTGCAGCAGCGCGAAAGTGGCATCGTCCTCATAGCGGTCGCCGGAGACGGCGGCGGTCATGGCCAGCACGCTCTCCGGCAGATCGCGAATGGCTGCCGCATTCACGGGCTGTTTGTTGACGAAGTTCGCCAGCCCCTGAGACCCGATGCCCATGCCCAGGCCGTGCCCCATGCCCGCCTGGGTCACCCCGTCGGAACAGAGCAAAAGCGAATCCCCAATCTCCAGCATGCCGGAAACTTCGCCCACCACCTCGTAACCCGCCGTATAAAACTCGGGTTTGAGCACCGTGGCGAAACCGTTCAGAACAGCGACGGCCTCGGGCGATTCATAGGTATAGACGGAAAAACGCCCGTCAGGCAGAATCAGGGCCATGGAAAAGGCGGAAAAGGGAATTTCCGCTTCTCTGGCCTTGTGCATGGACGCGGCCGTCATCTCTGCCGCCGCGCGCAGTGAAACCCCGTTCTTCAAAAGCTCGTGCAGGCGGCTGGAGCAACTGATAGCCGCGATGTTGGCATATGCGCCGGAACCGATGCCGTCGCAAAGGATGAATATCGTGCCGTCAATGCTTCTGTCGCAAACAAAGGCGTCGCCGCAGACCACCTGCCCCTGTTTGCGCTTTTGCCCGACGAAGTCTTCAAAGAATTTCACGGCTGCCTCTTGTCGTCCCGGTCTTTGTCGTCTGCAAAAAAGGCCATCAGGCGGCGTACGAACTCTTCGTTACGGGCCGTGCTTTTGCCCAGATAATGCGCCATTTCCTGCGAAAAAGCGATCTGGTGGTCCAAAAGCTCTTTGGCCTGTTCCAGAGTCTGACGCTTGATAAGGTCGATCTGCCCCGCGTCGAACTTGATCTGCGAGATGTCGGTATACGTGCCGACATACTGATCTTCATCCCGCAGGGCGTACAGCAGTTCGTGGTACTTGATGCCGTACTTGGTGCGGATGGACTCATAGGAATCAACCGCGCCGCCCAGCATTTTCTCATAGCCCTCGGCATTGACCAGATAGGAAATGCGCCGGCCCAGAATGCCGCTGTTGCACATGAACATGCGCTGAAAGGCCGGGTTCATCGAAATGATGTTCAACTCGCGGTCCAGCACCACTACTCCGCTGGGGCTGGTCTCTATGACCCGGTCCGAACGTTGTTGCGCCAGACGCCGCATGTAGGGCATGCACATTTCCGGTTCCGCCAGGCCCCGCACCACGGCAATGGCGTTGTCCAGACAGCTTTTGTACCCGCAGGCCCCGCAGTTGAGCTGAAACACGGGGTCCAGCTTGCCCGTGCTTTTGAACACCTGGTTGATCTGGCTTTCGCTGACATCCCCTGGCAGGGCTGAGCCGCTCGCGGCAAAAGCCGTCGTCAGCGCGACCGGCTCTGTTTCGCCGCCCGAATCCGCGTCCACAACCTTTTTGATATAATCCAGAACCAGATTTCTGCGCTCGTACACATTTTTGTCTCTGGGAAAGGCCGGTCCGCCCACGCAGCCGCCGCTGCAAAACAGGGGCTCCACCACCTTGTAGCGCCATTCCCGAGCCGGAAGGGACAAGAGTCCCATAACGTCTTCGGCCCCGGACAGGTGCAGAACCTCTTCTTCCGTGCCGTCACAGGCGATATCGCCCGTCTTCAGCATGCCGCCCTGAAGAGGAAAAAGCCGCGCCAGCTTGTTGTACTTGCCGGATTCAAAGCCGCTTTCCGGACAGCCGGCCAGATTCACACCCTCTTCTTCCATCCATTGCAAAAGTTCGGTAAAAGTAAGGACCGCATCAACCGCGTCGCGGTTTTCCGGCCGCAGGGCTTCGGATTTCTTGGCCGCGCAGGGTCCGATGAAAACCACCGCGCAGTCCTTGCCGTACCGCTCTTTCAGCATCCGGCCGTGGGCCACCATGGGAGACACCACAGGAATCAAAAGCGGCGCATATTCCGGCCGGTACATTTCCACATAGTTGACCACCGCCGGACAGGCCGTACATATGCCGCCCCTCCGCGCATCCTTGAACGATTCCGTCGTGATTCTGGCCGCGCCCTCGGCGGTTTCGCCGATATAGGTAAAACCCAGCAGCCGCAAGGCCGGAGGCAGTCGGGACGCGCGCCAGCCGCTGAACACCGCCGGAAAGGACGGCGCCACGCTGGCGGCCACCGCGGACCGGGTCCGCAGCAGCTCTTTCACCTCTTCCAGACTGGAATGGATGGTCTTCGCCTGCTGCGGGCATTCGCGCACGCAGGTCCCGCATTTGATGCACAAGCTGTCTTCCACAAAAGCCTGGCCGCCGGTCACCCGGATGGCCTTCACCGGACAGGCCCGCACGCAACGGTAACAGTCCTGGCAGTTCGCAGTCACCGTGTAAATCGTGTTCTGCCTGTCACTTGCCTCAAAAACCTTGTCTTTCGCCGCCATCTGTTTCTCCTGTGAACAACCGGGGCTCCGCCCCGGACCCAGCCCGGGGGGCTGATTCCCCCCGGTCCCCCGCCTCACGCGGGGGGTTGTTTCTGC
>JAVBRE010000188.1:0-8579 GCA_031548325.1 Desulfovibrionaceae bacterium | reverse complement strand
GGGGGGGGGTCGGGTGCGCGCTTTTCCACACCCCGGCGGGGGGTTTGGGCATCATTTTCCGAGGGGCTTTGCGCCCAACTGCGCTAAACGCCCGTCTGTTTTTTTGATTCGCGGTTTATCGGAAAATCTGGGAACAGATGAACATGGCGATACCGCCGCCGATCATGGGTATGGCGGTACGTTTGACCACGGCCACCGGAGACACGCCCGTGGCTCCGGCAATGGCTATGACCACGCCGGCCACCGGAGACATGCTGCGGAAGATGCCCGCGGCCAATTGCATGGGCATAACCATGATGACCACGGGCACGCCGACCTTGGCCGCCACATCTGGGGCCAGGTTGGCGAAGCTGAAGAAGGCGGAATTGCCGCTGCCGCTGACGAAGGCGAACAGAGCGATGATGGCCACCAGCACGGCGGTCATGCCGGTTACGCCGAAGCCGGCGCCGCTGGAGGATTTGAGCAGAAAGTCCGTGATGCCCACGGCCTGCAGGCCGGAGGCGAAGAATTCCGCCGCGGCCAGCAGCAGAACCACGTCTTTGAGCATGTCGGCCATGCCGCTGAAGAACACGGTAATATCCTTGAGCACGGCCCTGACGTTCTTTTTTCTGAACAGTTCAAGAATCATGGCGATGAACAGGGAGGTGAACATGGCGGTGACCACGTCCAACTTGACGGAAGCGATGAAATAACGGCTGAACACCAGCAGCTTGAACAGGGGCAGCACGGGCAGCAGGGCGTAATAGGCGGGGGCTTTGTCCGCCTTGGCCTTGCCGGAAAAGAAATCCGTCTGTTGCGCTTCGATGCCGGCCCGCGCGTCTCTGGCGTCAAAATATTTGGAGGTGAAATAGAACAGCACGGCGATGACCGCGATGGTTATGGTGCTGGTGGGCAACTGGTGGCTGACGAAATATTCCATGGGGGTCATGCTCGCCAGTTTGGCGGCGGCATTGGCGTTGCCCGAGGCCGGCCCCAGATCCAGACAGGAAGCGGAAGCCAAAACCGCGGCGGCCGCGGCGGGGGTCACCCCCAGGCGGCGCAGCACAGGGTATAAGGTAACCAGCAGCAGCATGCCCAGGCCGGCGGCGCTGGGCACCACGATGTTCATGATCTGCCCGAGAACATAGGCGAGGGCCACCAGCAGGTAAGGGCTGCTGATCAGGCGCAGGGGGCTGGACATGGCGTTGACGAAGGTGTCGGCCGCGCCGATGTGGTCCATGTATTTGGCAAAGCCCGCGGCGGACATGATGATAAGCCCGATTTCCCCCACGCGCTGGGACAGGATGTAGGTGAAAACGGCCATCAGGTCAAAGGGCAGACTGCCCGTGGACTTGAAGCCCTTGAGCGTGAAAAAGGCCGCTTTGAACGAAAATGCCGCAGCGAACAGCACGACGCCGGCTATGATCAGCACGGCCGTGGTCTGGTATCGTTTGCTGATGGCGACGGCAGTGGCGAAAAAGACAAGAAGCCCGATGGCAAGCAGCATAAAGTCACCTCATGAGGGTTGAAGGAACAGGTTTACGATATCCAGAAACAGGGCAAAGCGCCTGTCGATGTCCGAGACGACAAGGTATTCTTTGTCCGTATGCATGCCGCCGCCCACGGCGGTCAGACCGTCCAGAACCGGTTTGCCGACGCCCGAGGCGAAGCTGGCGTCGGACCCGCCGCCGGAGGATCCCCAGATAACTTCAATGCCGCGTTTTTTGCCCAGGGCCGTGATCGCCTCGCAGGCGGCCAGGCTTTCGGGGGTCGGAGTCATGGGCGGGCGGGTTATCCGGCCGGCGATGCGGACGTCTATGGCTTTATTGGCCTTGTGGTTCAGCTTGTCGAAAATTCGGGCCTCGATGCGTTTGGCGTCGTCGTACTCGTTCGCCCGCACATCAATTTTGAGCTGGGCAAAATCCGCCACGGCATTGGGAACCGTGCCTCCGGTGACCACCCCGCAGTTCACGGAGACGCCCCTCGGGTAGTCGTTGAGGGAAGCGCAATAGAGAATCCAGTGGGCCATTTCGGTTATGGCGCATTGGCCGTCTTGGGGGTTGACCCCGGCGTGGGCGGAAAGGCCGTGAAAAGTGATGGTGTAGCGGCCGATGCCCTTGCGGCGGTTCAAATACGATCCGTTGGCCCGCACGGGTTCCGTGGCGATGACGAAGGCGCTTTTGCGGCTGTAATCCTCGATCAGGCCTCGAGTGCCGATGCTGCCCCCCTCTTCATGCTGGCCGTTGAAGAAAAAGGCCAGCCTGCCCCGCAGGGCGGGATCGCTGCCCAGGATGCGGGCAGCGTAGAGGGCGAACAGGCAACCGCTCTTCATGTCTGCGACCCCGGGGCCGGTGACGCGGCTGCCGTCGGCGCTGACGGCGAAGGGGCGCTTCGCCGCTTCGCCCTCGGCAAAGACCGTGTCCGTGTGGCACAGCACCAGCAGGTCGCGGTGGGCGTCCTCTTCACCCTGGTATGCGTAAAAGCTGTTTGACAGGGGGCCTTCGCGGTGCTCGTGCCAGCGGATTTTCCAGCCGGATTCTTCAAAGCGCCGCGCGAACAGGGCGTTGACCGCGCGAACTCCGTCAAGGCAGAACGAGCCGCTGTCCATGTTGACCACCTGTTCCAGGTCCCGCATGAATTCTTCGCGTGAAAACATTCCTTCCCCTTACTTTGAATAGACGTTGAAGGCCTCAAAAGCCTGTTCCATGACCGCGAAGCGCGTTTTCATGGTCTTTTCGCAGCGGGGAATCATGCCGTTGAACAGCGCTTCCAGCACGGCCAGGGTGGCCACCCGCGAGTTGAACATGGGGGTGCCGCCGGAAAAAACGGGTATGGTGACGGCGGCGTACGGCGTGATCGGGTTGGACGCGCGGTCGGAAAGCAAAATTACCGCGTTGCCCGCCTGGTGAAAAAAGCGGGCAATGCCCGTGGTCACGCTGGAAACGCGGTAATGGGAGACGGCCAGCAGCACGTCGCCTTTTTGCACGTCCGCCAGGCGATGGGGCAGGGTGGAAATATCAGGGGGCAGCAGGTGCACGTCGGGCCGCAGGTATCGGGCGAAGGTGGTGAAATACTGGGCCAGAGCCGAGGCCGAAGCGGCCCCGGTCACAAAAAGCCGGGGGGCTTTTACCAGTTCGTCTACCGCGGCGGCAAAGGCAGCCGTATCAATGCGATGGTTCGTTTCCGCGATGTTGCGGGCGCAGGTGTCCAGGTACTCCGTGACGGCGCCCGCAGCGCCGGCGCCCTGGTCTTGGCGGGCGGAGTAGCGCTCTATGGGTGAGGTAAGGCGGCTTTTCAGCGCCTCGCCCGCTTCCGCCTTGAGGTCGGAAAAGGCGGTATAGCCCAGGCGGTGGATGAAGCGGCTGATGGTCGCCACGGATACGCCGCAGCCGGCGCTGACCTGGTTGATGCTTTCGGACAGGGAAAGCGGATATCCCCGTTCCAGATACGCGGCGATCTTGGCTTCAGCGCCGCTCAAGGGGCCGGCGTTCTCGATACGGTGCAGGAAGTTGTTCATAGGTTTGTAAAATAATTTACAGTTAAAGTTTTTTGTGTAAATATCTTTACATAATATTTTTGTCAACAAAAAAGAAAGCGGCCCGATAAATCGGGCCGCTTGAGGCTGCTGCCAAAGTCCTCTTGATCAGCAGCCCGCCGCGTCGGCGTAGGCGGCATTCAGTGCCGCCGTTAAACGCCGGAGCGAGCGTGCCTTTGCAAAGCTCGGTTTTGCGAGCTTTGCCATCAAACGGAAGCGGCCCGATTTATCGGGCCGCTTTTTGCATTGGCGAATGCAGGGCAGGGCCCCGCGTTCATTACTTGATTTCGACTTCCGCGCCGGCTTCAAGCAGCTGCTTCTTGGCGTCTTCGGCCTTGTCCTTGGACACGGCTTCGAGCAGGGTGGAAGGAGCGCCGTCGACTTTGTCCTTGGCTTCTTTCAGGCCCAGGGACGTCAGGGCGCGCACGACCTTGATGGTGCCGATTTTGTTGGCGCCGGCAGCCTTCAGGATAACGTCGAATTCGGTTTTTTCTTCCACTTCTTCAGCGGGAGCGGCGGCGCCGGCGGGCATGGCCATCATGGCGCCCATGGGAGCGGCGGCGGAAACGCCGAACTTCTCTTCGAGTTCTTTGATGAATTCCGACAGTTCAAGCACGGTCATGTTGGAAATGAAGTCAACAACCTGGTCTTTGGTGACAGACATGGTATTTCTCCTTAAAGGTCTTTGGCTTTAGGCGGCTTTCTTCTCTTCAATCGCTTTCAGGGCGTAGAGCAGGGGCCGGATCATGTTGGCAAACAACGAAACAAAGTTGGTGGGCACTGCGTTCATGGTGCCAAGGGCCCTTGCTATCAGCTCGGGCTTGCTGGGCAGCTTCGCCAGCGCGTCCACCTGCTCGGCGGTCAGAAACTTGCCTTCAAGGCTCCCGTGTTTCAAGGTCAGCTTTTTGCTGGTCTTGAGAAAATCCGTCATGGCTTTAGCCACGGCGACGGGATCTTGCATGCCAAGGGCGACGGCGCAGTTCTCTTTGAACTTGTCCTTGATGGCGTCGTGCGCGCCGTTGGTCAAAGCGATCCGGGCAAGGGTGTTTTTGACGACAACGAGTTCTCCCCCGTTTTCGCGCAGCTTCACCCGCAGCCTGGTCATCTCTTCCACCGGCATACCCTTGAAGTCGCTGACCACCATGATGGAGGCCTTGCCGGCTCTTGCCTTCAAGTCCTCGATAACGGCGGCTTTTTGCGTTCTATTCACGCGACTCTCCTCGGTTTGATTGCCTGGTGAAAATGACTGAGCCAAAGAACCTGTCTCGGCGGGATTTACGGCCGGTTGCCCGGCGACCCGCTGTCTTCGACTTGCATTTTCATGCCTCTAGTTTCTTTTTACCCGCGGAGCGCGGGTAAAATATGGTCAAGGGCTTAACCCTCAATGAACTTACGAATCAACGTGGGCTCGACCTTGAAGCCGGGGCCCATGGTGGTGGAGACGGCCATGGTCTTCATATAGCTGCCTTTGGCGGCCGAAGGCTTCAGGCGGTTGACCTGCTCCAGCAGGGCTTTCAGGTTATCCATGATCTTTTCCGGCCCGAAAGAAACTTTGCCCAGCGGCGCGTGCAGCACCCCGGCCTTGTCAACCTTGAATTCCACGCGGCCGGCTTTGACTTCCTTGACCGCGGCGGCAACGTCAAAGGTCACGGTGCCGGTTTTGGCGTTGGGCATGAGCCCGCGCGGGCCGAGCACCCGGCCGACCTGCCCGACCAGGGCCATGACGTCGGGGGTGGCTATGGCGGTGTCAAAGTCAAGAAAGCCTTCCTTGATCTTCGCCACCAGATCTTCCGCGCCGGTGATGTCCGCTCCGGCGGCTTTGGCTTCGGCTTCTTTGTCGCCTTTGCAAAAAACGGCCACGCGCACAGTCTTGCCCAGACCATGGGGCAGGGCGCAGGCGCCGCGCACCATCTGGTCGGAATATTTGGGGTCAACGCCCAGGCACATGGCCAGGTCGACCGTTTCGTCAAATTTGGCGGAAGCCGCGCCCAGCGATTTGGCGACAGCATCCTCTATGGAATATTTGACCTGAGGATCAAGCCCTTCCATAGCCTTGCGATATTTTTTCCCGTGTTTGGGCATCTTCCCCACCTTCTTCCTTACTCGTTTGCATCTCCTGCCGGACGGCGCGGCATCGCGCCAGTCCCGCCCTGCGGGCGGGGACGGCAGTACAAGTGATTACACGATTACTTGACGTCAATGCCCATGCTGCGGGCGGTCCCCATGATGGATTTCTTTGCCGCCGCCATGTCTTTTGCCGTCAGATCGGGCAGTTTCAGCTTGGCGATCTCTTCGATCTGCTCGTCTGTTACGGAAGCCACCTTGGTCCGGTTGGGCTCGCCCGAACCCTTTTCGATCTTGGCGGCTTTCGCCAAAAGCACCGACGCCGGAGGTGTCTTGGTGATGAACGTGAACGAGCGGTCATGATAGACGGTGATAACCACAGGGGTGATCGTGCCTTTCTGGTCCGCGGTTCTCGCGTTGAACGCCTTGCAGAATTCCATGATGTTCAGGCCGTGCTGCCCGCGGGCCGGACCCACGGGAGGAGAGGGGTTGGCCACCCCGCCGGGGATCTGCAGTTTTATTTTTGCGACTTCTTTCTTGGCCATGGTTCGTTTCCTTTACACATTCCGGACGGCGCCGGGAGATATCCGAGAATTACTCTTTTGAAACCTGGACGAAATCAAGTTCCACCGGGGTTTGCCTGCCGAAGATGGACACGGAAACCCGCAGTTTCCCTTTGTCATAATTCACATCTTCCACCGTGCCGTTGAACCCGCTGAAAGGACCGTCGATCACGCGCACTTCGTCCCCGCGTTCAAAACTGAACTTGGGCCGGGGTTGCTCCTGCCGCGCTTCCATCATTTCAAGAATCCGGACCGCTTCGGAATCACGCATGGGCGTGGGGCGGTTCTTGCCGCCCACAAAACCGGTAACTTTAGGAATGGACTGGATAAGATGCCAGGAATGGTCGGTCATGACCATGCGCAGCATGATATACCCGGGATAAAACTTGCGGGTGCTCGTCCGTTTTTCTCCCTTGACCAGTTCAATGACCCGTTCCGTGGGGATGACCACTTCCTCGATCAGGCCGTGGTCCTGTCCGGTACGCATCATCTCGCGAATGGTCAAGTCAACCCGGTTTTCAAACCCGGAATAGGTGTGGACTATGTACCAACGGGCCTGGGGCGTATTGTCTTGCTCTGACATGGTCATACGCCCGGACTAAGAATAAGTTCAATGATCTTGGTCCACCCTAAGTCCACAAGACCCAGAAAAACAGCCATGACGGCGACCAGGACCAAAACGGCGATGCTGGTCACCCTGGCTTCTTTTTTCGTAGGCCAGTTGACCTTTTTGATCTCAGCCTTCGACTCTTCAAGGTAATTGCGGAAAGTGGTCACAGACCCCATCACGCCGCCCTGAGAGGGTTCGGACTGTTCGTTCTCTTTGCTCTGTTTGGCCATATCCGTCACCGCCTGTGTCAAACACATCTGGCAGGGCAGGAGGGATTTGAACCCCCAACATCCGGTTTTGGAGACCGGCGCTCTACCGTTAGAGCTACTGCCCTGCGTTTGAAAACCGCCGGACGCTAACGCGTCTCGCGGTGGATCGTCATTTTCTTGTCCCAAGGACAATACTTCTTCAGTTCCAGCCGCCCGGTGGTATTCTTCTTATTTTTGCATGTCGCGTAATTACGCCGCTTGCACTCTGTGCAGGCAAGCAAGATATTGACCCGCATCATTTACTCCACAATTTCGGACACTACGCCCGCGCCAACGGTGCGGCCGCCTTCGCGAATGGCGAAGCGCAGACCTTTTTCCATGGCAATTGGGACGATCAGTTCAACAATAAACACCGCGTTGTCGCCGGGCATGACCATTTCCACGCCTTCAGCCAGCGCGATGATGCCGGTGACGTCGGTGGTGCGAAAATAGAATTGCGGGCGATAGCCGCTGAAGAACGGAGTGTGACGGCCGCCTTCTTCTTTGGACAGCACGTACACTTCGGACTTGAACTTTCTGTGCGGGGTGATGGATTTCGGGGCGGCAAGAACCTGGCCGCGTTCCACGTCGTCGCGTTTCACGCCGCGCAGCAGGGCGCCGATGTTGTCGCCGGCCTGGCCCTGGTCAAGCAGTTTGCGAAACATTTCAACGCCCGTGCAAGTGGTTTTGGTGGTGGGCTTGATGCCCACGATTTCCACTTCTTCACTGACCTTGATGACGCCGCGTTCCACTCTGCCGGTCACAACCGTGCCGCGGCCGGAGATGGAGAACACGTCTTCAATGGGCATCAGGAAGGGCTTGTCGATATCGCGCACCGGTTCGGGAATGAAATCGTCGCAAGCCTGCAAGAGGTCAATGATGCACTTGGCTTCGGGGGCGTCGGCTTTGTCGCATTCCAGAGCTTTCAGGGCGGAGCCGCGGATCACGGGCACGTCTTCGCCGGGGAAGCCGTAAGAAGAGAGCAGTTCGCGCACTTCGAGTTCGACCAGTTCAAGCAGTTCTTCGTCGTCAACCATGTCGCACTTGTTCAGGAACACGACCAGGTAGGGCACGCCGACCTGGCGGGCGAGCAGAATGTGCTCGCGGGTCTGGGGCATGGGGCCGTCGGTGGCGGCGACCACGATGATGCCGCCGTCCATCTGGGCGGCGCCGGTGATCATGTTCTTGATATAGTCGGCGTGGCCGGGGCAGTCCACGTGCGCGTAGTGGCGCTTCGCGGTTTCATATTCCACATGCGCGGTGGCGATGGTGATGCCGCGTTCTTTTTCTTCAGGGGCTTTGTCGATCTGGTCATAAGCGACAAAGCTGCCGCCGCCCTACATGGAGGCGATCTTGGTGATGGCGGCCGTCAGGGTGGTCTTGCCGTGGTCGATGTGGCCGATGGTGCCGATGTTGACGTGCGGTTTAGTCCGCGAGAATTTTTCCTTACCCATGGTTTTTCTCCCTGGCGTTTGTAGCCGTTGTGTTGCGACACACTGATATTTTGAGAAAACGTTGTTGCCGTATGGAGCCCACGAGCAGGATTGAACTGCTGACCTCGTCCTTACCAAGGACGCGCT
>JAVBRE010000081.1:0-15195 GCA_031548325.1 Desulfovibrionaceae bacterium | reverse complement strand
TTGAAGAGATAGCCCGCCACTATACCGGCGCCGAGCGTTCCATACAGATACTCGTGGGCGACAAATACAAGCTGGCCCGGGTGACCAATCACGTGCCGCTGGCCCGGGTGTCTTCGCTGTGCACCAAGGATCGGGTTCTCGCGGCCATCCGCACATTGCGGGACAGTCTTGCCGTCATCGGCTATCCGTCCCCCGTGATCGGCGTTTCCGGCCTCAACCCGCACAACGGCGAAGAAGGTCTGATGGGCGACGAGGAAATGCTGCACATCGGGCCCGCCTGCGAACAGGCCAAAGCCGAAGGCATTCGCGTTGTCGGGCCCATTCCGGCGGACACGGTGTTTCATGACGTCGACAAGCTTGGTCTGGACATCGTGCTGTCCATGTACCATGACCACGGCAACTCCAACATCAAACTGCTGGAATTCGGCAACCTGGTGAACTTTATCGGCGGCCTGCCCGTGCCCGTATTCACGGTATCGCACGGCACGGCTTTTGACGTGGCGGGCAAGGGCGTGGCCGACGCCTCCAACATGCGCCTGTCCATCATGGCGGCAGCCCGCGCCGTGCGCCAGAACTGACAGAGACAAGGAGCGGACATGTCGCGATTTCTCATCAAACGCATACTAGCCCTCATTCCCGTGTGCCTGGGCGTCACATTCATTCTTTTTTCCCTGCTGTACGTGACGCCCGGAGATCCGGCCCGCCTTGCCCTGGGCGACGACGCTTCCGAAGAAAGCGTTATGGAGTTCCGCAAGGAACACAACCTGGACAAGCCCCTTTTGATCCGCTACGGCCTTTTCATCTACAACGTTGTGGTTCATCAGGACTTCGGACGCTCGTACGCCACCAACAGGCCCGTGACGATGTCCATCGCCCAGACCTTTCCCACCACCCTGATTCTCGCTTCCGGCGCGACCGCCATCGCGGTCATCGTGGGGGTGCTTTTCGGCATTGTCTGCGCCATCAAGCAGTATACCATCTTTGACAACGTCACCATGGTCATCGCCATGCTCGGCATATCCATGCCCAACTTCTACCTGGGAGTGCTTCTGCTGCTCCTCTTCGCGGTCAGTTGGAGGATTTTGCCCTCATCGGGCTTTGACTCGCTGAGTCAACGGATACTGCCCTGGGTCTGTCTGTCCACCACATCCATGTCCATCATCACCCGCATGACGCGGTCCAGCATGCTGGAGGTCATCCGTTCGGACTACATCCGCACGGCTCGAGCCAAGGGGCAAAAAGAGTCCATCGTCATCTTCCGCCATGCCCTGAAAAACGCGCTGATCCCCATCATCACCATCGCCGGCATCCAGTTCGGGCACCTGCTGGGCGGGTCCGTGGTCACAGAATCCATCTTCTCCGTACCCGGAGTGGGGCGCCTCGCGGTGGAAGCCATCAAAACCCGCGACTATCCCATCGTGCAGGGCGCGGTCATCTACATGGCCCTGACCTACGTCATCATCAATCTTCTGGTGGACCTCTTGTACGCCTGGGCCGACCCGAGGCTGCGTTCCCGTTACCGCTAAGGGTCTGATAAAGGAGACGCCATGGCTTTTCTGCAAAAAAACAGCAATTTTTACCTGACTCTGGTGCGACTGCGCCGCAACCGGCTGGCCGTTCTGGGCCTCATCGTCATGCTGGCCCTCATTTTCATCGCCGTGTTCGCGCCGCTTATCGCCCCGCACCATTACGCGACGCAACGTCTGGAAATATCGTTTGAGCCGCCCTGTAAAGAATTTCCGCTGGGCACGGACGAGTTCGGCCGGGATATTCTGAGCCGCGTCATCTACGGCGCCCAGATATCTTTGCAAGTCGGGCTGTTCGCGGTCTTTCTGGCCATGGTCACCGGCGGGCTGCTCGGGGCCATTGCGGGGTACTACGGCGGCAAACTGGATGAAACGATCATGCGCGTCATGGACGTCTTTTTGTCCATACCGCAGATCATCCTGGCCATCGCCATCGCCGCGGCGCTGGGACCGGGCTTGCTCAACCTGACCGTGGCCGTGGGGATCTCGGCCATGCCCACCTTTGCCCGCGTGGTGCGCGGGGCGGTGCTTTCCGTGGTGGGGCAGGAATTCATCGAGGCGGCGCAGTGCATGGGCGCGCGCGATTCGTGGATCATTTTCCGCCATGTGCTGCCCAACTGTTCCGCGCCCATCATCGTGCAGGCGACGCTGCGCGTGGCCCAGGCCATTTTGGCCGCCGCCAGCCTGAGCTTTCTCGGACTCGGCATTCAGCCCCCCTTCCCCGAATGGGGCGGCATGCTGGCCGCGGCGCGCCTGTATATCCGCGATTACGCCTACATGATGATTTCTCCGGGCATGGCCATCATGATCACCATCATGGCCCTCAACTTTGTGGGCGACGGCCTGCGCGACGCCATGGACCCGAAACAGAAGCGCTGATCCAAGAACCAAGGAAAAGACATGACCGATAAAGACGACACACTTCTGTCCATTCAGGACCTGCATGTGCAGTTTAATACGGACACCGGCGTAGTGAGCGCCGTGCAGGGGCTCAGCCTTTCGCTGAAAAAGGGAGAATCCCTGGGCCTGGTGGGGGAAACCGGCGCGGGCAAGACCACGACCGCGCTCGGCATCATGCGGCTGATCGCCTGCCCGCCCGGCCGGGTGACCAAAGGACAGATTTTTTTCGAAGGCGAGGATCTGCTGCGCGCTTCCACGGAAAAAATGCGCGCCATCAGGGGCGGCAAGATCTCCATGATCTTTCAGGACCCCATGACCTCGCTGAACCCCGTGCTTTCGGTGCAGGAACAGATTGCGGAAATGATCCGCCTGCACCAGAAGGTCACGGAAGGCGAAGCGCGCGAAAAAGCCGTAGAAATGCTGCGCCTGGTGGGCATCAGGCCCGAGCGCGCCCCGGATTATCCGCACCAGTTCAGCGGCGGCATGAAGCAGCGGGTGGTCATCGCCATTGCGCTGGCCTGCAACCCTCAGCTGCTTATCGCGGACGAACCCACGACCGCCCTTGACGTGACCATCCAGGCCCAGGTGCTGGAACTGATCAACGAGCTCAAAAGGCAGTTCAAGACCGCGACCATTCTGATCACCCACGACCTGGGCATCGTGGCCGACGCCTGCGACACGGTGGCCATCATGTACGCCGGCCGGGTTGTGGAGCGCGCCGACAAATATTCTTTGTTCCGCAATCCCACGCATCCCTATACGCAAGGGCTGTTCAACTCCATCCCCGACCTGACCAAGAACGTGCGGCGGCTCAACACCATATCGGGTCTGCCGCCCGATCCGACCAACCTGCCTCCGGGCTGTTGCTTTGAACCGCGCTGCAGCCGGGCCCGACCAGAATGCGCCGCATCGCAGCCGCCCATGGCGGAAATCTCTCCCGGCCATTTCGTGGCCTGTCGGGACTTTCTGCGCAACGAGGAGAATGCAGCATGAGCGCCGTCACAACCGCCCCCTTTGTGGAAACACGCAACCTGAAAAAATACTTCCAGACCGCCAAGGGCCTTCTGCACGCGGTGGACGACGTCAACATCACCATCAAACGCGGCGAAACTCTGGGCCTGGTGGGCGAATCCGGATGCGGCAAATCCACCCTGGGCCGTCTGGTCATCCGCCTGCTGGAGGCCACAGCCGGGCAGGTCTTTTTCGACGGCGAAGACATCCTGAGCCTGGACAAGGAAGTCATGCGCAACCACCGCAAAAAGGCGCAGATGGTCTTTCAGGACCCTTATTCGTCTCTGAACCCCCGCCTGACCGTGGAGCAGCTTATTTCCGAACCCCTGCGCATCCACAAGATACACCCCAGCGACCAGGACCTGCGCGCGCATGTAAAAAAACTTATGGACACGGTGGGTCTGGCCCAACGCCTGAGCACCTCTTTTCCTCACGAACTGGACGGCGGGCGCAGACAGCGCATCGGCGTTGCGCGGGCTCTGGCCCTGAACCCGGAATTCATCGTGCTCGACGAGCCCGTGTCCGCTCTGGACGTCTGCATTCAAGCGCAGATTCTGAACCTTTTGCAGGACCTGAAGGATGAATTTCAGTACACCTACCTTTTCATCACCCATGACCTCAGCGTGGTTCGGCACATTTCGGACCGCATCGCGGTCATGTACCTGGGCAAGATCATCGAACTGGGCGATCACCTGGAAATTTTCAACAACCCCCAACATCCGTATACCCAGGCCCTGCTTTCGGCCATTCCTGTTCCCAGCGTTGACGCGCCGAAAGGCGACCGCATCATCCTCGAAGGAGACGTGCCCAGCCCCGTGAACCCGAAACCCGGCTGCCGTTTTTACGGACGCTGTCCCTCGCGCCGGGACGACTGTCTGGCCGCCCTGCCGGAACTGGCGGACGTCGGCGGCGAACATTTTCTGGCCTGTTACCATCCCGGCCCCATCGCCCGGAAAGGGGGCGCCGCGGCATGAGCCGAAGCCGGCTGGCGGACATAGTCGCCCAGCCTCCTGAAGAGTCCTTGCAGTGGCAGGCCGTTGTACCCATCGGGACCAACCCCTTCATCGTGATGGAACTCTTTCAGATGGCGCTGATCGGCGCCCTGGTTGGGCTGGTGATCATGGCCAGCGGCCTGTGGCTGATAGGCGGCGGCCTGCAACCGGGCGACGTCGCCCTGATGCTGGGCGCGGCGGGCGTGTTTCTGGCCGCGGTCATGGGCGCTTTTCTCGCCGTGGGCTTCTTTTGTTTCGGCAACCGCTATTATGCCCTGTACCATTGCACGCCCAACGGCATTTTTTTTCAAGGCAAACGCGGCAAGGACGAAAGCGGCGAACGCTTTTGCCCGCGCATGCGGCCCTACCCCGTTGTCGGGCTGGTCATGGGCAAAAAAAGCCATGAAAAGGACCTGCCCTGGGAAAAGATTGATCGGTTCATTGATTTCCCGGACATGCGTTCCGTCCAGCTCAAACGCGGCCGCTGGCACATGATGCGGCTGTATACGCCGGATGACGCGACGCACGCCCGAATAACGGCGTATCTGACGGCGCGCCTGCGCAAGGAATGACGCGCGGTCGGAAATGCGGCTTCCGGACCTGTTTATGCCAGATGCCGGTATAACCGGCTTACACTGCAACCGAGAGGAGAAGGCCAGATGAAACGACTTGCTGTCTTGCTGTGTTCCGCCCTTTTGCTGCTGGGCGCGGGGAGCGCATGGGCCAAAGGCGACACCTTGGTCGTCGCGCAGCCCAACGACGCCCAGACCCTGGACCCGCACAGGAGCACGGAGTCCATTTCCTGCGGCGCCATGCGCCAGGTCTATGAGCCCCTGGTCACCATCGATTCGAAGGGCGACATCGTGCCGCTGCTGGCGGAAAAATTCGACGTGTCGCCCGACATGCGGAAGTTCACCTTCTATCTGCGCAAGGGCGTGAAATTCCACAACGGCGAAACCATGACAGCGGACGACGTCATTTATTCTTTCCAGCGCGTGACCGGTCCCGGTTCGGCCCTGCGTTCGCTCGCCGCCTTCATTGATCCCAAAGGGCTGGAAAAGGTTGACGACCACACCGTCATCGTGCGCACCACCGCGCCCGCCGGCGCTTCCTTTCTCGCTTCCATGGACCATCCCTGGGCCGCCATCGTGAACAAAAAGGCCGTTGAAAGCGGCGGCAAAGACTACGGCATGAACCCCGTGGGCACCGGCAAATTCAAGTTTGCCTCCTGGGTCAAGGGCGAACGCATCGTGTACGAACGTTTTGACGCGTATTGGGGTCAAAAGGCGAAGCTGAAAAGCATCATATTCCGCACCGTGGTGGAAGCGTCCAGCCGCACCATCGAACTGGAAAGCGGCGCGGTCGACGTGGTGCAGGACCTGACCCCCGTCGACATCAACCGGATCAACGACAACAAAAATCTTACCGCCATTATCGTCCCCGGCCAGCGGGTATTCTTTCTGGCCTTTGACGTCACGAAAAAACCTTATGACGACCTGCGCGTGCGTCAAGCCATCTACAAGGTCGTCAACCGCCAGGGCATCGCCCGGGCCGTGTTCAAAGGCAACGCCGCGCCCGTGGCCAACATCATCGCGCCCTCGATCCTGTACAGCAAAAAGATGCCCATCCCGGCCATCGATGTGGAAGGCGCGAAAAAACTGCTGACCGAAGCCGGCCATCCGAACGGCTTCACCATGGAACTCATCACCGCCGACCGCTCCGAAAACATCGGAATGGCCACCATTCTTCAGGCGGACCTTGCGAAAATCAACATCAAAGTCGACATCAAAGTTTACGAATGGGGCGCCTTCATGGATTCCGTCAAGCAGAAGGGCCACAACCCTTACACCCACAACTGGTGGGGCGGCGCGCCTGCGCTTGACCCGTACTTTTTCATGACCCCCACCTTCCATTCCAAGTCTCCGGCCAGCACCAACCGCTTCTACTACGCCAACCCGGAAATGGACGAAGCCCTCGACAAGGGCGCGGGCCTCATGAACGGCCCCGAGCGCCAGGCCGCGTATGAAAAAGCTCAGGATATCGCCAACCGCGACCTGCCCTGGGTCAGCCTTGCCGCCCCCCATATGATGCGCGGCGCGGTCAAGAACCTGAAAGGCGTTGAATTCGGTTCCGGTTTCATGGTCTTCTACGGCGATGCGTATTTTCAATAACAACGCGCTTCCGGCCGGCATCAGGGGGAAAGCGGGGCTCCGCCCCGCTCCCCCCGCCGGGGGACAACGGTTCCGCTTTAGAGCAATTTCACTTTGAAATTGCTCGGCAGACGCGAAGCGGCTGCCTGCGAAGCGTGTCGTTTATATTGGTAATCTCGCATCATTATATGCAGATACCGACGCCTTTTTTGAAACGGTTTTTGTGCAATTTGAAAGTTGAAATGCTCTAAAGCATGCCTGCGCAGCTGTTGTTGACTTTTTTAAAAATTGGTATATTGGTTTAAAAATAGTTCCAAAAACCATTTTTTGTTTGCAAGGAGCACCCGCGATGAAGCGAATCTGGGTAGACGCGGCCAAGTGTCTGGCTTGCGGAAACTGCGAGATCCAATGCGCTGTCGAACGCGGATCGATTTCCAGAAGCCTGACGGAAGCCGCGCGGGAAGAGCCGAAACCCGTCTCCAACGTCACTGTCGTGGGCAACGGAAAGTTCGCTTTCGCTCTTCAGTGCAGACACTGCGCAGAAGCCCGCTGCATCAGCGCCTGTCCCGGCGGAGCCATGCAGCGGGATGAGGAGCACGACGTCGTGTTCGTTGACGCCAACAAGTGCTGCGGCTGTTGGATGTGCGTCATGGCCTGCCCTTTCGGGGTCATCAGGGCTTCTTCTCATTTCAAGGTGGCTCAGAAGTGCGACGCGTGCAAAAATATGGAAAAACCCGCCTGCGTTGCCGGCTGTCCCACGGGCGCGCTCAGGCTTTGCGATGAAAAAGCGTACAACGAATTGCTGGCCGAAACCAGAAACAACGTGGCCCGACGGCTGTCCGACATGGCGTGAATCCGCCGCCCGCGCTTGCGGCGGACCAGAAGCTATCCCTATCCGTTTCACGAGGTTGTTATGCATTCCATACAAAGAAAGACCATCAGCGACGACGCGCGCTCCATCCTGCTCCGGGCCGCCAGAGAACAGCAAGGCCTCGTCTGGGACAGGCTTGAAGACATGCAGCCGCAGTGCGGCTTCGGGCGGCTGGCCCTGTCCTGTACCGACTGCCTGGAAGGCCCCTGCCGCATCAACCCCTTTGCCGAAGTGGAACAGGAAACCGTCTGCGGCCGCAGCCGGACCGACCTGGTGGCCGCCTATTTCCTGAAAAACGTGAACAACGGCACGATTGCCCTGGCCAATCTGGCCGACGCCTCGTTTCCGGGAGACGATCCGGCCGGCGCAAAGCCAGACCTTGAAGAGGCCGCTCCTGTTTTGATGCCGAGCGATTCTCTTCCGGAAGCCGCCGAGTTGAATTTCCGGCTGGAAGCGATGGCCCCCTTTATTCGCGAAGCCCTTGGGACCCTGTCCGGCAAGCCGTACGAGGCTGTCGCCGGCATGGGCTGCCTTGACGAAAAAACCGCGAACATCGCCCTGCACGGTTTTGTGCCCCCCTTCAGCGTCGGGCTGCTGCAAAAAGCCGCCGCCCGGCAAAGTTCCGTGACCCTGTGCGGCATCTGCGGAACCGAAGGCAGCAAAGGCATAGCGAGCATAGCCACTTACGGTTCGCAAGAACTGCCTCTGCTCAGCGGCAAGATCGACGCCGTGATCGTGGGAGAACAGTGCGTCAGTCCCGCCTTCAAACGCCTGGCGAAAGAGCGCGGCATAGCCCTTGCGCCCGCCGCTTTCATTACCGACGAAGTCCGGGCCGGAGAAATTGTGGACAAGGCCCTGGCCGGCCTGAAAGCGCGCAGCGCGAAAGCCGCTCCGGACACGGGAAAACCCGTGGATTTCACCGGCGGCTATACCTTCGCCTCCTGTCCGCAACTGCCGGAAGCCCTCGCGCGCGGCGTCAAAGAAGGAAAAATCGCCGGTCTGGCCTTCATCGGCGGCTGCGGCAACATCAAACATACACAGGACGCCGACCTGATTACCCTTGCGGCGGCTCTTTTGGCTGACGGCTACCTTGTGGCCTCGGCCGGCTGTGTTGCCACGGCTTTTGCCAGAAACGGACTGTGTTCGGCACAGGCGCCCATGCCCGAAAGCCTGCGCGCGGCGCTGCCCCAGGGAACACCGCCGGTGTTGCATCTTGGCCCCTGCTCCGCTGCGGGAACCTTCATTACAATGGCCGAAACTTGCGCGGCGGCGAACATTCCCACCCTGGCCGTCATCGCCGAACCCGTGCACGGCAAAGCGTCGGCCATCGCCGTGGCCATTGCGGCCGGCGGCGTTCCCACGTATTTTGACAGCGAACTTTTCCCCTGGCTGCCCGATTCCCTTTTGCAGGGCAAACTGCTGCCGCTCTCTTCGCTTTCCCAGAGCCGGTCCGTCAGCAAGGCGTCGTCGTGACGCGCAGGAGCGCCGCCATGCATATCATTATAGGACAAGGAGCCGCAGGAACGGCGGCTGCGCGCGCCCTGCGACGCTTTGCCCCTTCCGCCGACGTACTGGTCCTGAGCGCTGAAAAAAACGGCTTTTACAATCGCATTGCGTTGCCCGACGTCATTGCCGGCAAAACGCCCCCCGAAGCCATCGGCATTCTTGACGACGCCGGTTTTGTCGAACTTGGCATCAAGTGCCGCAGCGGCGCCCGCGTCCTGTCTCTGGACACGAAAAAACATGTCCTGCGTCTGGAAGACGGCGAAGAACTCGGCTACAAAAAACTGCTGCTGGCCACCGGTTCCCTGTCCGCCCTGCCCCCCATCGAGGGCAGGGACGCGGCGGGCGTATATTCGCTCTGGACTCTGGACGACGCGCGGGCCATCATGGCGGCGGCGGACAAAAGCGAAGCGGCCGTTGTCGTCGGCGCGGGGCTCATCGGCCTGAAGACTGCTCTGGCCCTGAAAAAACAAGGGCTCGCCGTAACCGTGGTGGAACAGATGCCGCGCGTCATGCCCCGGCAACTGGATAACGAAGCGGCGGCCATGGTTGAAACGGGCTTGAGATCTCAGGGCCTGAGCGTGCTCACCGGAACGAGCGTCCAAGCCATTCGCCGGCAAAAGGGCCGGGTGAGCGGCGTGGTTCTTGAAGGGCGCGAACTGGCCTGCGACATGGTCATCATGGCCGTCGGAGTGATTCCGGATACGCGGCTGGCCCGTGAGGCCGGTCTTGAGGTCCGGCGTGGCATCGTGACGGACAAAAACATGCAAAGCTCCGCCCCGGACGTTTTCGCGGCAGGGGACGCAGCCGAGTCCGTGGATATTCTCAGCGCTGATCCGGTCGTGCCCGCCATCTGGCCCGTAGCCGTAGAACAGGGCAAGGCCGCCGCCGCAAGCATGGCGGGGCTCACGGCCCCTGCCTTCGCCGGCAGCGTCGCCATGAACTCCGTTGAGGTGGGGGGCGTTACCCTGGCCTCCATCGGAGATATCGCGGGCGCCGAAGGCGATACCGTGCGGATTGCGCGTGAAAAAGGCGCATACCGCCGCCTTGTTTTTCGCGACGGCATTGTACGCGGCGTTCTCTGCATCGGCGACATCAGCCCTGTCGGCATTCTGGGCGCGTTCGTGGAACAACGACGGGCGCTGCCCGCCTGCAACCCGCTGGCCCGGCGATTCAGCTTCGGCGACATTCTGTGCCCCGAAGAACATATACGGATTCTGAATACGGGAGATGCCCATGCGCATTGACAAAACATTGTGCGGCGGATGCGGCGAGTGCGCCGAGCATTGCACCATAGGCCACATATCCACCCGCCGCAGGGACGAAAAAACAGGCCGTTTTTATTACGAAATCAACGAGGACGAATGCGTGGAATGCGGCTGCTGCCTGCGGGCCGACGTCTGCAAGACCAAAGCCCTGCACCAGCCGACCCTGGACTATCCGCGCGTGCTCAGAGCCTTTTTCAGCGACCCCATGACCAGCCACCCCGGCACTCAGGTCTACGGCCGGGGGACCGAAGAAATCAAAACCATGGAAGTCACGCGCAGAATTCCGGACGGCCACGTCTGCATCGCCTGCGAGATGGGACGGCCTTCAGTGGGCGCGCGCTTTTCGGAAGTGGAAAAAATGACCGTGGCCCTGGCCGGGCTGGGGGTTGAGTTCGAACACAACAACCCCTGCACCCAGGTCATGGAAGACCAGAGCAAGGGCACTTTCAAGGCCGAAGTCCGTGATGAAAAGGTGCTGTCCGCCATCATCGAGATGATGCTGCCCCTGGAACAGGCCGAAGAAGTGCTGCACACCATTCGTGAAGTAGGCGCGACAATCAGTTGTCCTTTCAGCGTGGACCTGATCACCCTGCTGGATGAGAACGGAACGTCCCCGGCGGCGGCATTGCTGCAAAAACTCCAGTGGACCCCGCGCCCCAACGTGAAACTGAACACGGGCCTCGGCAGGCGGGTCGGAGAACAAGGAGCACGGTCATGACCCATACCTTGCACCGCCAGGGCACAAGAGAGAACCTGGCCAACGATTTTCCCATGCACTACAAGTTCGCGCGCGGATTCAACTCCGATCCCTACCCTATCGAGCAACTGCGCCGTTTCTTCGACCTTGTGCATACAAAGAAGCTCGCCAACAGCGGGGACATCAAGCTGGGCAACCAGTTCGTGCAAAACCTGGAAACCCTGCGCGGGGCCATGTATACGCCGCACGCCGTGGCCTCCGACGCGGAAACCGTCACGGAAATAGTCCGCGAAGTCAAAGAGGCGGGCATCGGCCTTTCGCTGACCATTTCGGGGCTAGAGGACGTCCTTTTCGACTGCTGTAAAAAAGCGGGGGTCAAACCCTACGCCATAGAGCATTCTCTCGGCATTCTCGGCGGCACGGCGGAACTGCCCTCGCGAATGCTGCTCGAGGTGACCACCATGTGCGGCCACGCCATGGTTGCGCCGGGCGCTGTTGAAAACATCATCCTCAAGATCAAAAAAGGCGAGATGACGCCCGAAGAAGGCGGCAGGGAACTTGCCAAGCCCTGCCAGTGCGGCGTGTTCAACCCCGTGCGCGCCGCGGCCCTGCTGGAAGAGGCCTGCGCCCTGTATACCTTTGTGGAACGCTGAACGGCCATGTCCGCTGATTCCGCCGCGCCCATGCCGAAAGTCAGCCAGAAGCGCAAAGGCCTGCTCGCGGCGGAACTGCTTTTGCGCATCATTCGAGAAAATTACGTTCCGGGGGACAAGCTGCCTCCGGAACGTCATCTGGCCCGTGACCTGGGCGTCAGCCGCAACACCCTGCGCGAGGCCATCGCCGCCCTCAGTCTGGCCGGGCTTTTAGACCTGCGGCAGAGTTCGGGCAACTTCGTGCTGCCCCTCGCCGACCTTAAACAGGCGCGGGAAACCGTGCGCGGCGTTTTTTCCGACAGCCTTGACCTGTTCGCCATATTGGACGCGCGCATCGCCTTTGAGCCGGGTATCGCCAGAATGGCCTGCGGCACGGCGACGCAAAAGGACTTCGACGCCATGCGCGCCCAGTTGGACATACTGGTGGACGCGTTGGCTTGCGGAAACGCGGCCGCGTATTCTTCGGCGGACAGGGAGTTTCATCTCTCCATGGCCAGAGCGACCCACAACGCGCTGATCGTGCGGACGCTCCGCCCCTTGCTGGATCCCCTGCACACTCCGCTCTGGACAGTGATGAAAGGCGGCATAGACGGCCGAGAAAGCATCATCGACGGCCGGATACAGCAGCATACGAATATATACTTCGCGCTGTACAACAGAGACGCCGATCTGGTGGAAGAACTGCTCAGAAAACACTTGCGGCTTTCGAAAACGCGACTGCTCGGACAGGACGAAGGCTGATGCGGGGACGCATGCTCCTCCGCCGCCTTGCATTTTCTCTTTAAGAAGGTATCCGCTCTTGGAGCAAAATCTTTTATTTAGAGACAGCCCTAGTGTCAAATTGCAAAAATACGAGGACGTATTTTTGCCAAGATCGCTACGCCGAAAAACGTCGTTTTCGGCTTGCTCCGCCGCCTGCGGCGGCGCAAAACCTGACGGATTTTTTGTGTTTGCTTTTGCGAGTAAACGCTAGCTTTTCACGGAGCCGTTCACAAGCTCGTCGATGCGCCCGGCCATGGCTTCCAGATGCACGACGGGCTTGCGAAACACGTCGGCATCCGTCATGCCCGCTTCCCGCAGTTCCGGCGTCAGGCAAAAGTTGGCGGAACCGGTGTGAATGACAAAACGCATGCAGGGCCACTTTTCCAGACTGATGGCGATCAGGTCGCTGCCGCTGATGCCCGGCAGCCGCAAATCGGCTATCACCAGATCCGGCAAAACAGCCTCCATGTCGCGCAACGCTTCTTCGGCGCTGACCACGCCGCGCACGGCAAACCCCTCGTCCTCCAGAAAGGCCATCAGGCCTTCCCGCACCATACGCTCGTCGTCAACAACCAAAATCATTTTTTGAGACTCTGGCATCATATCCCCCGACATGTATGTCTGCCATACATGACCGTGCAAAAAATAGCTAGTTGAGGAATGCCGCGCCATGGGGCGCGTACATAAAAAGCTATGCTTTACACGGAGTTCTGGTATTGAAGAGTCAGGAGGAATTCATGTCTGAAGCGCACGCAAGCAACCGCGCCGTGACCCTGGACGAAGTGCTGGCCAACAAAGAAGCGCGGGTCCGGCGCCAGCGCGCCATAATGCAATCCCATCCCGGCGGGATCGTGTCCGTCACGGTCAACATTCCCGGTCCGGTCAAAGATTCCGAAGATGCCCGAACCGTTCTGGGCGCGGCGATCAAAGCCGTGCTCACGGCATCCCTGCGCGGCGGATGGCTCGTCAATTTCCGCCAGATTCTGCGGCAGGACACCGGACCGGAAGCCCTGCTTTCCACCAACCTTGACCCGGCCTCATTGAAAAAAACCATGCTGGCCATTGAAGAGACCCACCCCCTGGGGCGGCTCTTTGATCTGGACGTGCTCGATGAAGACGGCAAGCCCATTCCCCGGTCCGTCTTCGGCGCGCCGGAACGCGCATGCCTGATCTGCCGCAAGGCAGCGCAGGAATGCGGCCGTTCCCGCGCCCACGATCTGGGCGAACTGACCCGGTCCATCGCCGCCATGGTCGCGCGCTACCGCGAAGAAACCAATACCGCGCCCGGCGGCGAAGACTCTTTGCCCGCTCCGGATCGGACACCGCCCGTCGCGGAACCCCCGAAAAAATTCCAGGCCCTGCGAAGGGCCATGAATTCGGCATCCGCCGCTCTTCCCAGCGGCGCTCCGAACCGCAAACGCGGCTGCCTTTCAGGCTGCCTCGGCCTTCTGATCGGCTGCCTGACCAGACTGCTGCTGTTCTGCGTGATCCTGTACCTGATCCTTGCGGCCGGGTTGGCCTTTCTTGGCCGTGAAATAGGCAAGGGCTTGCCCTATTCCCACGCGGTCGTGGTCATGGGCGGCGAAATTTCCGCCGGCGGAACCCCCTCGCCCGGCCTGGCCGCCCGCCTGGACAAGGCGGTCGAGCTCTACCGCAAAGAACGCCGCACCGTCATCGTCAGCGGCGGCAAGAGCAAATCCGGCGCGGACGAAGTCACGGCCATGACCGGACACCTCATTCGCCAGGGGGTCGCTTCCGAAGATCTGGTTATCGACAACAGCGGCGTGGACACCTGGGCCACGGCCCGATTCACCGGCAACTATCTGCGCGCTAAAAAACAGACGCGACTGGTGGTCGTCAGCCGATATTTTCATCTGCCGCGCTGCTTTGTGGCCTTCCGCTTCGCCGGGGTGGAAAGCGTAAGCCTTGCCGCGCCCAACGATGCCGGCTGGCGGGACGTCTACTCCGTGGCCCGCGAAGTCCCAACCCTGTTTTTCTACCTCAGGGACCACGCCACCATGGAGAAACTGGCGGATCTTCTTTTACTGTGAACCATTGCTGTCCGAATAAAAAGCGACGTTATTCAACGAACAGCACGAGGACTTTCAGAAAAAACATCTTGATCTTTCTTACATACGCAGAATCGGAAGCCGATTATGCTCAAGGCACGCCGCGCTGCCCGCGCGCGGGCCGGTTTTTCAAACCGGCCATTGCTGCCGGCTGTCAGCCGGGCAGCAATGACTGTGAACACGGAAAGCCCATGCACACCTTGTCCGTTCACACAACCGCCCGCGAAGAGTTGCGCCTGATCACCCCCATGCTGGCGGATCTTGTCCGCCGGCAGCAATGGCGCAACGGCGCGTTGCTGCTCTTCTGCCCGCACACCACGGCGGGCCTGACCGTCAACGAAGCCGCGGACCCGGACGTGGCCCGCGACATGCGCGTTTTTATGGACGGACTGGTTCCCAGGCAGGGGGATTTTCGCCACAGCGAGGGCAACAGCGACGCGCACATCAAGACCAGCCTGTTCGGCCCCCAGCTCATGCTGATCGTGGATGGCGGCCTGATCCGCCTCGGGACCTGGCAGGGCGTCTATTTCTGTGAATGGGACGGCCCCCGCGACCGGACCCTCTGGGCGCAATTTCTGGCCGAAGGCAGCGGAGCCGATACGCTTTCAATTCCGTAAGGCCGAAACATCGCTCTGAAAAAGCGGATTTCCTTTCCAGACAAGAAAAGCGCGGCGGGGCGGGGCAGTACACAGGGAAACTCCCGCCCCCCCCGGACCGGTTTGCGCCCCCACGGCAACGCAAGACCCGAGTTATACACACCAGTTGTTGTGATGTAGGGAGGATTTACCCCCCC
>JAVBRE010000173.1:0-9879 GCA_031548325.1 Desulfovibrionaceae bacterium | reverse complement strand
GGCCGCACGGTGGCCCATTCCGGCTCATTGCGCTTCCAGGCGATGCAGGCTTTCATGGAAGGAATCATGGGCACGGGGACGGCCGTGCGGGCGGCCGTCAGCGCGGCCTGTTTTTCATCGGCGCCCGCGTCTTTCCAGCTATTGTACAGGTCCACGATGGGCGCGGGGTTCACGTTGCCGGTGGCGGTGATGCAGCCCGCGCCGCCGCCGCGCATATTCTGCAACAAGAAGGCTTCGCTGCCGCAGAACACGTCGAACTGCTCGGACTGGAAGTTCTTCAAAAGGCCTTCGGTGTTGTTCCAGTCGCCGGAACTGTCTTTAATGCCCGCGATGGTGCCGGGATAGGCCTTGATCAACCGTTCGATCAGCCCGAAAGACAGAGGCACCTGGGCCACGGGCGGAATGTGATACAGGTAGATGCGCAGACGCGCATCGCCGACCCGCTGGATGACTTCGGCATAGTTCCGGAACAACCCTTCGTCCGGCATGTTTTTATAATAGAAAGGCGGCAGCATGAGCACCCCGGCGCAGCCGGCGTTCACCGCCGCGCGGGTCAGTTCCACGGAATCGGTCAGGGCGCAGCAGCCCGTGCCGGGCATCATCCTGGCCGGGTCGATGCCGGATTTGAGCAACGCCTCCATCAAAGTCAGCCGCTCGGCCACGGACAGGGAGTTGGCTTCGGAGTTGGTGCCAAAATAGGCCAGGCCCACTCCGCTGTTCACCAGCCACTGGCAGTGCTGGATAAAACGGGCCGTGTCGGGTTCGTAGTTTTTCTTGAACGGGGTCAGAACAGGCGAAAGAACACCACGGATTCTGGGGGCTTGGGCTTTGCTCATGACAATTTTCCTCGTTTCGGGTTTTCGGGGAAGATCCGTCTCCCCGCGCCCCTCCGCCAGGGACTGAGTCCCTGGACCCTCGTCAGCGGCGGGTATTTTTTAAGGAGCAAAAAATACCCGCCGCCTGCAAGGGTTCCAAGGGGCCAAACCCCTTGGCAGGGGGTCCGGGGGACAGCGTCCCCCGCCTGCCTTATTCCAGCGCGCCGATGCTGGTTGGGGCATCCGCCCAGCAGGTGGCGCATTCCTCAAACTCGTTGACGTTGTTCAGTTCCGTGCCCATAGAGATGTTGGTCACCCGCTCAAGAATGATTTCCACCACCACCGGCACGCGGTACTTCTTAGCCCATTTCTGCGCTTTAGCAAAGGCTTTGGCCATGTCGCCAGGCCTGGTCACCCTAATGGCCTTGCAACCCAGGCCTTCGACGACGACGACGTGGTCCACGCCATACTGGCCCAGTTCCGGAGCGTTGATGTTCTCGAAAGAAAGCTGCACGCAATAGTCCATGCTGAATCCGCGCTGGGATTGCCGAATCAGGCCCAGATAGCTGTTGTTCACCACCACGTGCACATAGGGCAGCTTAAACTGCGCGCCCACGGCAAGCTCTTCGATCAGAAACTGGAAATCATAGTCGCCGGACAGTGCCACGACTTTGCGTTTCGGGTCGGCCTTGACCACGCCGAGAGCGGCAGGCAGGGTCCAGCCCAACGGGCCGGCCTGGGCCGCGTTGATCCAGTGCCGGGGCTTGTACACGTTAAGCATCTGGTTGCCCGCGATCTGCGAGAGACCGATGGTGGTGACGTAGCAGACGTCCTTGCCGAAAGCCCTGTTCATTTCTTCGTACACGCGCTGGGGTTTTATGGGCACGGTGTCGAAGTGGGTCTTGCGCTGCATGGCGGCATCGCGCTTGCGGGCGGCGCAGGCTTTGGCCCAGTCCGACCAGTCGGGTTTTTTGGCCTTCCGCTCGCGGGCGATGGCGACAAGTCCCTTCAAAGCGGCTTTGGCGTCGGAAGCGATGCCGAAATCAGGGTTGAAAACCCGGCCGATCTGGGTGGGTTCGATATCGATATGCACAAACGCGCGATTCTTGGTGTACACCTCAAGAGAACCCGTGTGGCGGTTGGCCCAGCGGTTGCCGATGCCGAACACGAAGTCCGATTCCAGAAAGGATGCGTTGGCGTAGCGGTGGGAACTTTGAATGCCGATGCGCCCGATCATCAGAGGGTGGTCGTCGGCAATGCAACCCCAGCCCATAAGGGTGGGTATCACGGGAACGCCAGTCAGTTCGGCGAATTCCTGCAACAACGCGCAGGCGTCGGCCTTGATGATGCCGCCGCCCGCGATAATGACCGGCTTTTTGGACTCGCAAAGCATGGCGTAGGCCTTTTCCAGCTGCTTTTTGCTTGCCCTGGGCTGGTACACAGCCAGCGGTTCATAGGTGTCCGCGTCAAATTCGATTTCCTCCACCTGCACGTCAAAAGGCATGTCGATAAGCACCGGACCGGGACGGCCGGAACGCATCAGGTGAAAGGCCTGTTGAAAGACGCGGGGCGCCTGGCCGGGTTCCAGCACGGTCATGGCCATCTTGGTAACGGGTTTGGCAATGCTGGCTATATCCACGCTCTGAAAATCCTCTTTGTGCAGCCGGGCCTTGGGAGCCTGGCCGGTAATGCAGAGGATGGGAATGGAGTCGGCGGAAGCCGAATAGAGCGCGGTGATCATGTCCGTGCCGGCCGGACCCGAGGTGCCGATGCAGACCCCGATGTTGCCCGCTTTGGCGCGGGTATAGCCTTCGGCCATATGTGAGGCGCCTTCCACATGGCGGGCCAGAATATGGTCAATGCCGCCGGCAGCGGAGCCGCCGACCTTTTCCATGGCGGAATACAGGGGGTTGATGGCGGCGCCCGGCACCCCGAAAGCCGTCGTGATCCCTTCTTTAAGCAGTACCTGTACGATAGCGTCGACAACACGCATCTTGGCCATATCGTTCTCCTTTTGTTTCTTATTAAGAAACTAAGTTTCCTGTAAGTAAAAAACAAATAGCATGCCCCAAAAAAGGGCACAAGTTTTTTTTGGGGAAAGTGCCGAATCGCACAAGGGGCTGAAACGCTGAATGTAAAAATCCCGCCGGGTCCGGACTCGGCGGGATTTTTCAGATTTTCAACGCTAATCTGCTGGAACTCATCTCATAATCAAATTCGGCTGCAAAGCCGGCCTTTGGTCGACGGCGGCGTTAGCGGCAAAAAATTCTCCATTGCGGGGTCAAGGGGCCTGAGGCCCCTTGCGGGGCACGGGGCAGAGCCCCGCCCGCCGCACTCAGCCGCGCAGGCCCCTGTCTTCGGGATTGACCACGACGGTCTTCAGGCCTTTGCTTTTGACGCAGGCTTCGCCTTCTTTCGTGGTGATGATTCTGCCGCCCGTGCCGAACACTGCGCCTTTATACAGACAGACCGCGCCGCCCACGAACGACATTTCCGCCTCACGCCGGGCCGTGTTGATGACGGTTATGTCGGCGTCCTTGCCTTCCGCAAGGGACCCCTTGCTGACAAGCCCCAGCATTCTGGACGGGTTGTAGCTTGCCTTCAGGACGAATTCCTTCCACGAAAGCGCGCCGAGATCTATCAGCGCAAGCCCCATGGGGATAATGACGTTGCGGGGGATGCCGCCGCCGTCGGTGCTGATGCAGTCGACCACAAAACCGCCGTCCGGGCGTCTGGCCGAAAGAAGCCTGATTCTGGGTTCCACCGGGTTGACGGCGAAACTCACGCTCACGTCGGTCTTCTTGCTTCTCCAGTAGTTTACGGCCCCTTTGCCGGTGATAAGGACGGTTTCGCCGGCATGAGGATAATTGATCTGCGCCCAGCCTTTGTCGATGGCCTCTTCCATGCCTTTCTCATCCGGGCTGAAGCCTCCGGTGATCAGGCAGCGCTTGGTCACGTTGCTGTCCGGCACGCCGTTCACTATTTCGGCGCTGGTGCCGTTCAGCGGCGAAAGGTAGGCTTCGGAAAGGATGTTCGGGTTGTCCGTCAGCGCCTTCACCGCCATTTCCGTCTCTTCCATGTACGGTTTGACCAACCCCCGGCAGTATGCGTTGATATGCGCCAGGTGCAGGGGCAACCCGTCGGCCAGGGCGATGGCCTCAAGACAGCCTTCGATGTTGGAACCTTTTTCGGTGCTGCCCGCGTGAAAGGCGATGTAGGCATTGCGTTTCGCCGCCATTTTGATGCAGCGGCCGGTGGCTTCGGGGGTGAGGGGGTAATGGCCGCCCAGCATTTTCACGCCGATGGAGCCCTGTTTCAACACTTTGTCCAGCAGCGCGGCGATCTCTTTGTCGTCCGGGGCGGTGGAGCTCACGGTATGTCCGGGGCGGACATACTCGATGGTGG
This sequence comes from Desulfovibrionaceae bacterium, assembly GCA_031548325.1. Taxonomy (GTDB): domain Bacteria; phylum Desulfobacterota; class Desulfovibrionia; order Desulfovibrionales; family Desulfovibrionaceae; genus FLUQ01. The sequence goes on along the minus strand of JAVBRE010000173.1, from coordinate 5,659 downwards.
CAATATTGACGCCCACGCCGCGGGTTGCGGCCAGATCGAACACGCTTTCACCGGGGCCGGACATGTCCAGAGCGGAAGTCACGCCGGCTTTGGCCAGCATCCTGTGCCCTTCCCCTTCGCCGAGCCATGCCGACACGTGCACATGAGGGTCGATGATGCCCGGCATCACGACCAGACCGTCAAGTTCGTAAAGCTCCCGCGCGTCGGACGCGTCGATGCCCGGTTCCACCCTGGCTATTTTGCCGTCTTTTATGGCGACGTCGGCCACTTTGCGGATATCGGCATCATAATCCGTAACCAGACCGTTTTTCAGCAGCAGGTCGTATTTCATCGCAAGACTCCTCCGCGCCGATACGCAAGCATACCGAAGGCGGCAGTCGGATCTTTCCGGTTTTTGAAATCCTTCCGGGCCGGGAATCAAGACGGCACGAACCTGGCCGAACGCCTCGTTTGCAGGTATTAGCGCCGCGCGTCCTGCCGGCCCAAAGCCAGGGAAATTTCCCCGCAGGCCTCAAGCAGCAGCACGGCCAGATCGTGCAGATATTTTTTGTCGCCGCGCACCGTGGGGATCGAGATGCTGACTCCGCCCACAACCTTGCCGGAATAATCGAAAACCGGCGCGCCCACGCAGACGATGCCTTCCACGTTTTCTTCCAGGTCCAGGGCATAGCCCAGACGCCTGGCTTCCCGCACTTCGCCGAGATAGACCTCGCGGTCGGTGATGCTGGCTTTCGTGCGCGGCGCGAAGCTGAGGGAATCAAGGATATAGGCCTGTTCCTGCGCGGGCAGGAAGGCGAAAACCGCCTTGCCCACCGAAGTGTACGTCCAGCCGGCCCGGCCGCCGATAATGGAATGCATGCGCAGGGACTTGGTGCCCTCGTACTTGTCGATGTAGATCAAATCGCCGTTGTGGTAGGTCGCCAGGTTGATGACCTCGTTGACGGCCGTTTCAAGAACCTCAAGCGCCGGCCGCGCCGCCCGGCGGATGTCGATGCCCTCGATGAGCGTGGTGGACAATTCTACCAGCTTGTAGCCCAAAAAATACGTGCGCGAAACCGGGTCCCGCCGGACATAGCCTTCGGCCGCCAGGGTCGAAAGCATCTTGGAAACGCTGGCCTTGCCGATGCCGCTCATTGCGGCGAGGTCGGTAACCCGCGCGCCCCCGCGCGCCGCGCCTACCAGGTCCAGCAGGGTCAGGGCCGTGCGCACCGATTTGACGGTGTTGCACGCGTCGTTGCCGTTTTCGTTTTTCATGCAGTGCGTTGTGCCAAATCGCGGCGTCAAGGTCCAGCAAATTCGTAGCGGCCCGGTGCAATGCGCTGTTTTTCCGTAACGGGGGGTGCAGGGGCATCACGCCCCTGCCGGGGAATTCGGGGGACACAGTCCCCCGCGCTCCCCACTCATTCCGCCAGAGGCGGCAAGGACGGATCTTTCAGTTCGGCTACGGCTTCCACTTCGCAAGCGCAGCCTCCGGGCAGGGACCCCATGCCCACGGCGCTGCGCGCGGGGCAACCGGCCGGGCCGAAAGCGGCGACGAAAAGGTCCGTGGCGCCGTTGGCCACGGCGGCGTGGTTGCCGTATTCGGGCGCGGCGTTGATAAAGACCGTGACTTTCACGATGCGGGCTATGTTCTCAAGGCCGCCCGCGTAACGCCGCAGGATGGCGAGCACGTTGGCCGCGCAGAGTTTGGCGGCTTCGTAGCCCTCTTTGTCCGATAGCCCTGCTCCCAGTTTGCCGGTGTAGATCAGCGCGCCGTCCCGTTTGGGCGTCTGCCCGGCGGTAAACAACAAATTGCCCGTGCGCACGGCGGGCACATAATTGGCCGCCGGGGCGTTGCAGGGACCAAGAACGACGCCCTGTTCCTTCAGTTTGTCCGCGATGGTCATCGATTGCTTCTCCTTTAAAAAGACAGAGAGGTATTTTCCGGCTGCGAGATTTGAAAACAGCGCTCTGCTCTTTGCGAGTATCCAAGATTGCCGCCACAGTTTTCTTGTTCGCAAAAAAGGCGGATTTTGTTTCCTGGCAAGGAAAGCGCCGATTACGGGCCAGGGATAGTACTTTTATGGTACAGCCCTGGACCGCAATCGGCGCTTGACGCAGTCCAGGGGGCAAAATCCGCCTTTTTTAATCGTCGTACATCCAAAGGGCGCCCCGCTCCGCCCCGGAAACGGCCTTGCGGTACGCAGCCAGCACGCCCTTGAGCGGACGCTCGGGCTTTTTCACGGCGACCTTTCGCTTTTCCAGCTCCGCCTCGTCCACGTGCAGAGTAAGGATATTCTTGTTCAGGTCAATCTCGATGCTGTCCCCGTTTTTGACCAGACAGAGCGGACCGCCGTCCCAGGCTTCCGGGCAGATGTGCCCCACGCAGGGTCCGCGGGTTGCGCCGGAAAAGCGGCCGTCGGTTATCATGGCCACGGATGTGTGCAAACCCAGGCCCACCAGCATGGCCGCGGGGATGGACAGCTCGCGCATGCCGGGGCCGCCTTTGGGGCCTTCATAGCGGATGACCAGCACGCAGCCTTTTTCCACCTTGGCCGAGAGCAGGTAATCGCGCACGTCTTCCTCTGAATCAAAGACCACGGCCGGACCCACATGGCGGAACATGGCCGCTTCCACCCCGCTTTTTTTGACCACCGCGCCCAGAGGCGCCAGGTTGCCGGAAAGGATGGAGAAACAACCGCCTTCGTGCAGGGGGTTGTCCAGATCATGAATGATCGCGCGGTCGATGGTCACGGGGTTGGCGTCCAGGTATTCGGCCAGGGTGCCGCCCATGGCGAGCTTCGCCGAGCAGTCCAGATGCTTGCGGATGGTGGACAGAACGCCCGGCACGCCGCCCGCCTGGTGGTAAGTGTAGACGTTGGGCTGGGCCGAAGGCTTGAACTTGGCGATGACCGGCACGGAAGCCTGAATGGCGTCGAAGTCCTGCAGACTCAGCTTGCCGCCCATGGCCTTGGCGATGGCGAGCGTATGCAGCACGGCGTTGGTGGACCCGCCGGTAGCCGACACATACTTGATGCCGTTGGCCAGGGTCTTGTCATTGAGAAACTCGGAAAAACAGCGCTTTTCGCGGGTCAGGGCCACGATGCGTTCCCCCACGTCCCGAGCCTGGCGGATCTTGGCCGCGGCGGCGAAGAGCATGGTGGACGAGCCAAAAGGCGCGAGGCCCACGGCTTCCAAAAAGGTGCCCATGGTGTTGGCCGTGCCGAACATGGCGCAGGTGCCGCCGGAAAAACAGATGTTCTCGCGCCAGCGGTCAAAGGTGCGCTCGTCGATATGCCCGCCGGCCCGCTGGCCGATGGCTTCCTTGAGGTCCGGGGTGACGAATTCGCGGCCGCCTTCGCAGTAAGGGATCATGGTCCCGGCGGTCAGAAAGATGGACGGCAGATCGAGGGCCGCCGCCGCCATCAGCATGCCGGGCACGATCTTGTCGCAGGAGCAGAGAAAAACCAGCCCGTCAAAACCGTGAGAATTGACCATGGCCTCAATGGACCCGGCGATAAGGTCCCGCTGGGGCAGGATGGAGTGCATGCCCTCTCCCTGGGCGATGCCGTCGCAGGGCGCGGGCACGGTAAATTCCGCGGGGGATCCTCCGGCCGCCCAGATGCCTTCGCGCACGATCTGGGCCAGTTCGCGAAAGGGTTTGTGGCCGGGGTTCACATCGTTCCACGAATTGACCACCCCGATCACAGGCTTGGCCAGATCCTTTTTGCGATAGCCCACGGAATTCATGAGCCCAACGTAATAGGCTTCGGTTTTGTCTTCAAAGTGGCCTTTTCTGGGCATGGTCCGCGCTCCTTGTGCCGCGTGCGTTGCGGGTAGATGAAAATCGGGCGTCCGTCTGAGAGCTGTTTCACTTTGGGATGCTTGCTTAACGGCGGGCAAAGCCCGCCTGCGAGCATCCCGCTGCAAGGACTTGCAAGCAAGTCCTTGCAGAGCGGGTAAACATTCTCAATGTCAATCCGCTCTGACATCCGGATCGGCCTTGCCGCCGAACAGCCTTTTGACGCGCCCTGAAATGAACGCCATAATCGGCGTGCCGGTGAACAAGGATAATCCGGCCAGGGACAAAAGAACAGCCGAAATCGGCTCCGTGAAAAAAATCTTCCAGGACCCCCCGCTGATGATCAGGGCCTGATGCATGGACACGTCCAGCATCTGCCCCAGAATGAGACCCACCACCAACGGCGCCACGGGCGCCCTCACCTTGTCCATGATATAGCCCAGAATGCCGAAAATGAGCATCAAGGATATGTCAAAAAAGCTGTTGTTGATGGCGAAGGCCCCGATCACGCAGAAAATGGTGATGGCCGTGGCCATGACTTTGGCCGGCACGCGGGTGATGAAGACCGCCACCCGGGTGATGTACAGGCCGATGAAATACATGGTGAAGTTGGTTAAAAACAGCGCCCAGATCAGGGTGTAGGCGACTTTCGCGTGTTCCACCATCAGCGAGGGGCCGGGCATGATGCCGTGGCCCATGAGCCCGCCCAGCAGCACGGCGGTGGATGAAGAGCCGGGAATACCCAGTGAGATAGTCGGAATCAGCGCTCCTCCGGCCACGGCGTTATTGGCCGATTCCGGTGCGGCAATACCATAATCTGAACCTTTGCCGAATTTTTCCTTTTCTTCGGGCGAGGCGAAACGCTTGGCCTCGTTGTAGGCGAACCAGCAGGCCGTGTCCCCGCCCGTGCCGGGAATGAGGCCGGTAAAAATGCCGATGCCCGACGAGCGCAGGATGGTGGGCATCAGTTTCTTCAGCAATTTCCAGCGCGGCCGCACCGGGTCGCTGATCACCCCCGCCTGGGCCGGCCCCTCGTCTTTTTCCAGCAACCGCAGAACCTGGGGAATGGAAAACAGCCCGATCAGGGCCACCGTGAAGGGAATGCCGGAAAAAAGCTCGATCTGTCCCATGGTGAAACGGGGGGAACCGGATATGGGGTCCATGCCCACAGTGGAGAGCATAAGCCCGGCCGCCCCGGCAATGAGCCCTTTAACGGTGGATTCTTGCGAAAGAGAAGCGATGATGGTCATGCCCAGAACCGCCACGGCGGTCAATTCCACCGGACCGAATTTTATGGCGATCTTGCCCAGAATCGGGGCCACGGTCAAAAGCGCGATGGAACTGAGCAGGCCGCCGACGAAAGACGCGCCCAGCGATATGCTGAGCGCCCGGCCGGCCTCGCCCCGCTGCCCCATGGGGTAGCCGTCCAGCACGGTCGCGGCCGCCGCCGGGGTGCCGGGGGTGCGGATCAGGATGGCGGAAATGGACCCCCCGTACATGGCCGACAAATACAGCGCCGCCAGCAGGCTGATGCCTGTTTCCGGCGGAAAGGCGAAGGTCGCCGGCACCAGAATGGCGATGGCCATGGTTGCCGAAAGTCCCGGCAGCGCCCCGATCAGCAGCCCGATGACCGTGCCTATGGTAATGGCGATCAGGGTCGAGGGCAAAAAGACCGTTTGCAGGCCCAGAAGAAAATTGTCAAAAATCATGCGCTGTCCCCTGTATGTGGATAACGTTTTCCAAAAAACCTGTTCTGCTTCCCTTGCCGTCCCCGGGCGGGGTTTTCCGCGCCGGGGCGGGTCAAGACGGCACCGCAGGCGGTTTTGGGCGCGCTGGTGTCAAAGGGTTTGGTAATTCACGTTTAGATAAAAGACCCCG
>JAVBRE010000149.1:0-7470 GCA_031548325.1 Desulfovibrionaceae bacterium | reverse complement strand
GAACTATTCTCCAATCAAAATAGCGACGTTTGCGCGATACCGGATAACGTATATGAGTCCATATCAGTATTTAATTCTTTTTACACCCGTTTTCCGGATAGCACAGAGAGCATTCGCTTTGAGTCGGATGCATTGCGCCTTCAGCGCGCGGCTTTGGGCCGCCGTTTCACCGACAGGCTGAAGTTCCAGACGGCGGAATTGTTAATGGCCAGCATGGGGCTGTAAATTTTGCCGAGTTTGTCCTGGGGCATGATCAGGTCTTTAGGGCGGCTGAGATTGTCCAGAATAAGAATGCGGCCGCCCTCGCTCACGGCCAGAACGGCATGATCAGACCCGCGTTGCAAATCCTTGACCAGCACCAGCCGCAGATCCTTGTCCGGCACGCCCAGGCGGCGCAGAGCCAGGTACTTGGCCAGCGCGTAATCTTCGCAGTCGCCGCCGTTTTTGCGGATGAACTCGGCCGGATAGGCCCAGTATTCCTCCTGCCCGTAATTGAGGGCGTCCGACACGCCGGGAATGCGGTTGAAAAAGGCGTTGACCGCGCGCAGGCGTTCTTCCGGCGTCATGTTGGGAGAGCGGGCGACCAGGGTTTCCCACTGGCGGCGCATGGGCGCGTTCATGGCCGTGTTGCCGGGCGCAAAGGCGTCGTCGCCATGGTGGTGTTCCATTACGGCGCGCCAGCGGGCTATGGGACCAGAATCGCTCATTTGCGTCATGGGATAGGCCGCTTTGCTGACCGCCCCGAACAGGGCCAGCGGCGGCGGGGCTTCCGTCCCGTCTTCGGCTCCGTGCGCCGGAAAAGGGCGGAGCAGCGCGCACAGGGCAAAGAGCAGACAGAGCGCGGCGGCCGCGCCGGATACGCTGCGCGTGGGGGTCTTCATTCTCACAGGGGCCTTTAGAGCAAGTTTTCTTTGAAATTGCTCGGCAGACGCGAAGCGGATGCCCGCAAAGCGTGCCGTTTATTTTTATAATTTCGCATCGTTATATGTTGTACCCTGTATCGTTTACGAAACTTCCATTGTATAATTTCAAAAATAAAAGGATCTAGTAGGAACGGGTTCTGTCCCTGCGTCGGGCCAGTTCGCTGGCGTATTTTCCGCCCAGGCGGTCCTTGTTTTCCCGGACCCAGGCCGAAAGGCGCGTTGTGCCGGTGGGTTCGGACTCCGGCGCGTGCAGAGTATCGGCCATCAGTCCCTTGATTTCCTCGCGGGTGACGAAGACGTCGCCCACCAGCTTGCCGATGGCAAGGCTGGCCAGGTAACCCAGTTCCGGCGGCAGGCCGAAAATGGGGCGCCAGACGCCCAGCGCTTCGCGGATAAGGCGCACAAGATCCGCATAGGCATAGTCTTCGGGCCCCACGGCGTTGATGGTGGCGTTGCCGGCATCAATGCCGCCCTTTTGCATCAGATCGGCCAGATCGTCCACGTAAATGGGCTGGATATGGTACAGCCCGTCGCCGAACATGACGAAAATCGGAAAACGGCGCAGGGTCCAGGCAATGTTGTTGATGAGAATGTCTTCGGGGCCAAAGAGCACTGCCGGCCGCAGAATGGTATGCGGCACGCCCGATTCGGCCAGTTTGCGTTCCAGCAGGCCCTTGCCCCGGAAATATTCCAGAGGGGAATTTTCGTCGGCATTGGTGATGCTGATGTGTACAATGCGTTTTACCCCGGCCAGTCTGGCGGCTTCGAACATGACGAGGGTGTTGTTCACCGCTTCCGCGTGGCTGAACGTGGCGTCCCCCTGGTGGTTGAAGCGCACCCAGTAAGTATTGTAGAGCACCTCCACGTCGGCCAGGTTTTCGGCAAAGGCGACCGCATCGTCAAAGCGGAAAGGCCGGGCCGCCACACGCCCGCCGAAAGGATCGGGCCGGCCGGGCGAGTTGGTCAGGGTGACGACGCTTTTGCCCGCAGCCAACAGCCGCCGGGTCAGATATTTGCCGGAAAAACCGAAAGCGCCTGTAACGGCGTGATACGTGCGCATGCGGCCTCCCTGCGTGACTTGAGTTTTTTCCCGCCTTTGGTAGCGTACCGGAAAAGGCATACCTGCGATATTTTTTTATGGCAAGGAGCGGAAGACAATGGCGAATATGAAGCTTTGGGACATGCTGGCCGGATGGAAAAAAGACTGCAAATGGGTGGACCTGACCCACGAACTCAGCCCGGAAACCCCGCATTGGGTCGGCTTTCCGCCCATGAGCGCAGAAGCCTTTCTGGACCTGGACAAGTCGCTGTTCCGCACGCACACGTACACCCTGGTGGGGCAATACGGCACCCACGTGGATATGGCGCCGCACATGATGCACAGCGGCCGCTCGCTGGAGCAGGTTCGCCTTGAGGAAATGGTTCTGCCGCTCTGCGTTGTAGACAAAACGGAAGCCGTGGCCCAAAACCCGGACTATGCGATGACGGTCCGCGACATCGAAGACTGGGAAAAGGTTCACGGCACAATACCGGAAAGCGCGTTCGTGGTTTTTCAAAGCGGCTGGAGCAAGCGGCCCGCCGGGGCTTTTGACAATCTTGACGCCGGCGGCAGCCGCCATTTCCCCGGATGGAGCCTGGAGAGTCTGAAATTTCTGGTGGAAAAGCGCAATATCGGCGGCATCGGCCATGAGACCTCGGATACGGAAGCGCCCGTCACTTCCGGCAAGACCAACTATGAGGTGGAATACTATATACTGGCTCAGGACCGTTTCCAGATCGAGCTTTTGACCAATGTGGAACAGTGCCCGCCCGTGGGCGGAATTGTGTTCTGCACCTTCCCGAAAGTGAAGGACGGCACGGGCTTTCCTGCGCGCTGCTTTGCGCTGTGCCCGAAATGACCCGGGGGGGACAAAGTCCCCCTCAGGGCTCAGTTCCGGAAAAGCGCGGCAAAGCCGTCCCGCACGTAAAAATTGCTGTGCAAATGGCTGTGAAGGGAGCGGTTTCTGCCCAAAGGGCACTCGTTGACATGGGTCGTGTGGATCTCCTGCGATTTGACGACCCACTGATCGCCTTCCAGCACCCTGCCTTTGCCGTGCAGTTCTCCGGCCAGTCTCTTGGCGTCTTCCAGGCGCAGAACGGCTGCGTCCAGCGCCGCGGGGTCCGTGATGCTTTTTGCGAGCATGGTCCGGTATTGCGTTGCATCGACGGCCATCAGCGCATCGTAAGTTTCTTTGTCGATGTACTTGGGCAGGGACATGTTGTTGAAACCGTACTGGTCTCTGACGGCATCAAGCAGCTGCCGGGGAGTGTCGGGCAGTTTGTCCAGCAACAGCGTCGTGCCGGGCGGGGGGGCGGAAGGGACGAGAAAGGATGCGCTGTTGCCCCCGCACAAAGAGTTAAGATGTGCGACCGTTTCGGGGCCGACGCGGACCTTTCCGGCGCCGATCATGTGCTGGCCGAAACTGGCGTCATTGTCGATGCCGGTGACCGCGACCGCTCCCGTATCCGGATTGATGTGCACAAGATAGTTGCCGGCGTGCCTGTCGCTCTGCCCGCTCAAAATGTCCGCCCATTCCAGTTTGCACAGTTCGCGCATCAGGTTGCCCCGGGCTTCGGGCAGCTTGTTTGTATCATGCAGGCGTTCGGCAAGCTCCGGACCCGTAAGTTTGTCGCCTTTTTCCGTGGCGGCCACGGGTTTTTCCCAGGAAGAAAAGGAATGGGCTTCAACCCCGGGCGCCGCGTTCATGAACAGGCCGAACCTGCCCTCATGTTGCCCCACGGTGGCCTTTGCCACCACCTGGCCGCATTTGATGGCGTCGGCAACGCCGTGCGTCGCCGTGTTGAGGCTGACAATACGGGTTGTGGCGTCAAAACCGAGCGCATGGGCGCACAAATGGCCCAGCCCGCGCCGGGCGGGAATTTCCGGTTTGAACACCCGCCGCGTGATTTCGCCGAATTCGTTGCGGTAGGTGCAGAGTTTGACCGTGTTTACCGCGCCGCTGCCGAGATCTTTGCTGCCTACAAGCTGATCGGGCCGGGCGAGGACATCGATCTGGTCCCAGGGAATGTCGCGAACGCTGGCTTCAACCAGAGCGGGCAGGTTCAGCCTGTTGGCGAAGACGCCCGCGATGACCGCGCCGCTTTGGTACGGCCGGTCCTGCATCTTTGCCAGGGCCGACTTGAGTTCGTTGTATTCGGCGCGCACGCGGTTAGGGCTGATCTCCTGGCTCAGCGACCTGAGCAACGCCGTATTCATTTTGGCCCAGGTGGCTTGGGGTTTGCGGTTCTTGTTTTGGACGGCGTAGTCCTGTATTTCCTGAGTCAGTCTGGTTACGGCCGCGTCGTCGGGCTCGGGCAGCCCGTATTCTCTGTAATTTTTCACCAGGGCGGTTTTGATGGCATCCGGCGTGCGCGAAAATGCGCAGGCTGTCAACTTCATTCTGCAAATTTGCATTTTGACCTGCTGCTGCCGAATTTCGGCATGCTTGTTTTGCAGCAGTTGCGTGTTGCCTTCAGAAGGCGAATTGGCGACGATTTGCCGGATTTCTTCACGCAGTGTGACAATGGCCGCATTGCACTGTTGCAGTTCCTGAAGCATCTCGCCCGGCAGGCCCGCCTTTTTCAGCGGATCAAGAGGTAGGGGCTGGAACATGGCGTCCACCATGCCGACGACGGCGGACAGCGATGTAAGACCGCCGAGCTGCTGCAAGCGGCTTGCGGCTTTCAGCAGGTGGGCGTCGAGATCCTTGAACAGTTCCGCGTCCGCGATAAGGGTCACGGCATCTTTTCCCGTGCCGTGCGTTTTGCCCGCTTTGGCCGTCTCGCAGTTTTCCCGCAATTGCTGAAGCTCTGTGGTAAGCCGGGTGATCTCTGTGGAAAAATCGTCGGGGTTCATTGCGTCTTTATCGCGGGACAGGGTATCAATGCGGTCCAGCAAGGTCTGCGCCTTTTCCTTCATGGGTTCCAGCAGGACCTGCGACCCGTGCATGGCGGAGCGCTGCCCGGCAAGCACAGAAGTCATGTCCCCCTCGCTTTTTTCAGCGCTTTGCAGCGTGGCCCCCAGGTTGATGAGCTCGCCCGTCCTGAATGCGCAGGCCGTCCGCAGGGAAGACAGGGTAGGCAGTTCCGTGTTGCCTTCCGTTCGCCCCGCAAGAGAATTCGTCCTGAGCGATTGGCAGTCGCCCAGCGCTTTGGACAGGGCATACTGGGCGGTTATGGCGCCCTTGTATGTTTCCAGAATCTTTTTTTGCTCCGAAGAAAGGCGTTTGCCGCCCTTTTGCGCATCCGCCTTGAGGACGGCGGCCAGGTCGGCGGGGTTCAGTTTGGCCAGCTCCTGCATGGCCTTGTCTGCTTTGCGGGAACTTTCTTCCAGTTTGGCGTAAGCCCTTTTTTCGCCCCACGAAAGCTGCTTTTGGGGTATCTCGGGTATTTGCCCGGTGGAAGAGAACAGATTGGAAGCCCCCCTGACCCGAAGCGAAGAGGCGACCAGGTTCTGCAGTGTGTTTTTTTGCCCGACGACAGTATCGGGAGCCGGCGGCGGAGAAGTTGTCACAGGCTGGCTGCCGCCGGTGGTGGTTTTTTGCGGCTGGTCGGTGACCGTGCTGCCGACCGTGGTGGTGACCGGCGTGGTGGGAGAAGAAAAAACAGTGGACATGGCGGGCTCCTTATACTTGCATCCAGTCGTTTCGCGCGCCGGGCTGCGGGGCGGAGAGCAGCAGCGAGGCCAAAAGGGCCATAAGATCGGCCGGGCTGTCGCCTTCGCGCAGGGTTTCCCCCTGAGGCGAAACAAGACAGAAGCGGCAACCCAGACGGTCGTGGCGCACGAACAGCCTGCCGCTCAACGGCCCCTGGCGCAGGGCTTCGCTTTCCGCCGCCAGCAGGCAGCTTTGGATAAGCAGGTATGCGGCGCTCATGCTTTCCGCCTGTTCGTCGGCGTCGGCGTAAGCCCGGCCGAAGGATTCCTCCAGCAGAAGTTCCAGCGGCGGTATGGACAGAAGATAGCGGAACATGCGGTTTTGCAGGCCGTAGCCGGTGACGCCGCACGAGAAGCAGGGCCCCTCTTCATCCAGGGGCAGCCAGTCGGCGGGGGCGGCAATAAAGTTGTCGTTGCCTGCAAAGTTGGCGGCTGTTTCGGACAGGTCGGCGGAGAACAGCGAGTCATCGGTCTGGTACAACCCCTCAAGGTCAAGCCGCGGCAAGGGGGGGATATCCAGACCGTTTTCAACGAAAACAGCAAGAAAATCCGCAGGAATATCTTGCAGATCAGGGGCGGGGGCGGGCTGACTTTGCTCCATGACATACTCCTGAAAAGTAGATGTTTGCCGGGGAAAGGGCGTCGGGGTTCCGCCCGGCACCTGGCGTCACGCATGGTTTGCAAATTTTGTGCACAGTTTGCCGCCGTCCTGGAACAAAATCAAGCGGCCTCTCGGGCGGTCGGCATGCGGTCAAACTCCGGAGGAATGCGCGGCATGTCTGAAAGTGCTTGACCGTGTCAAAAAAAACTTGCAAAATTCAGGAAAGCAGGTGGATTATATGAATGTTTTTGCGGACATTTTTTCATAAGGAGACGCGCCATGTCGAACATTGCGGAAAAGACGAAAAGGCTGCTGGAACTGCTGGGGCACGAGGAAACGCCGTTCGGCGTCTATTATGCGGATATCAAGCCTGATGGCTACGGCCCGAAACCCGGCGAGATTTTTTCGCGGGACCGCGAGGAGGCAGGAGAAATTGACTGGCAAAATGCTTTCGCCAACTTTACCTGCCTGATCGGGAGCATATGGCTGGCCCGCAAAAAGAAAAAAGCCGCCTGGATAAGCCATGAAGAATGCGGCTGCATGGGCGGAGGATATTATTGCGGCATTTACGGCCCGTATCTTGACATGAATGTGCTGTACGTTTCCACGGGCATTCCGGGGACTGCCGTTGAGGGCGAGCATTATCTGCCGTCGCCGGAATCCATGCGGGCTTTCATGGAAGACTGTACCCCGCAACTTGGCAGAGGCAAGTATTGCGTCCTGAAGCCTCTGGATCAATTTACGGATGCGGAATCGCCTTTGAGCGTCACCTTCTTCGCCAGGCCCGAAGTACTGACCGGGCTGTACTCGCTGACAATCTATGCGGCGGGCAATCATAATGCCGTGGTGTCGCCGTTCGGCGCGGGATGCACGAGCATTGTCGGCTGGCCTCTTGTGTATGAGCAACGAGGCGCGGAGTGCGCCGTACTTGGCGGTTTCGACATATCCGCCCGCAAATTCCTGAAAACGGATGAACTGACATTTTCCATCCCCTTGGCCTTGTACCGCAAAATGCTGGACGCGATGGAAAGCTCGGCGCTTACCCGACACGCTTGGGAAGGTGTGCGTAAGAAAGTGTCCAAAAGTAATTTAGTCCGGTAAACAGCCGGGCCTGTCAGACCGAGGTTGCAAGAGTCAGAGGCGGGCCCGGTTTTTCGGTTCACCGGGCGGCGCTCCCCCCTTTTCCATCACGAGTCAAGGGGCCTCTCCCTTGCGGAAAAGGCCCGGAGAGGGCGGAGCCCTCTCCGGCCGTT
>JAVBRE010000101.1:0-3512 GCA_031548325.1 Desulfovibrionaceae bacterium | reverse complement strand
AGGCGACTTCCTCGCATTCCGCCTCATAGCACACGCATCTGTTGCGGCCGTCCCTCTTGGCCCTGTACAGGGCGCTATCCGCCTGTCTGACGGTTTCATCAAGGCTTGTATTTGGCGATACCTGGGCCAGACCGAAACTGGCTGATGCCTGTATGGGCATGTCGCCGCACATGATCGGGGACCCGCAGATATTCAGCCGTATGCGCGCGGTCAAATCCTCCGCGGCCTTTTTATCCACATCCGTGACAAGAACAACAAACTCCTCGCCGCCGTAGCGTGCAAGCAAATCATACGGCCTGATCGTTCTTTTGACCCTCGCGGCAATGGCTCTGAGAATTTCATCCCCGGCGGCGTGCCCGTGGGTGTCGTTTACTTTTTTAAAGTGATCAACGTCGAACATGATAATGAAGCAGCACTGCTTGTTTCTGGCCGCCTGTTGCAGATAAGCCGGGGCCGTCTCCATAAAGTGACGCCGGTTGGCGATGCCCGTCAGGGGGTCGCTCTGGGCCATTTTTTCCAGGCGGCTTTGCAGCCGCTTAAGTTCATGGTTGTTCTGCACGACAAAAGCGACCAGACAACTGACAAAAAAACCGGTCAAAAGCAGAACCCAGGTTTCCGGATATTGATACCAAATCCTCACCGGCGATATCCGGAACCACCATGTGGCGTTCAGAATTTTCATGCTTTTTTCTATAAAACGTGCGCTTTTGTTATATTCATAGTTGCTGTGGGCAATGACCTGTCTTTCACCGGTGTCCGGGTTTATACGCCATACTTCATAGGCATAGCCCTGTTTTTCCAGCAATGCCAGCCCCACGCCGTCCAGAGCCTGGGGATATTTCAGCGTGACCGAAACCAGACCCCAGAATGTTTTTCTCCCTTCATCGGCATTCATATAGACCGGCAGCCTGCCCACCAAAGCCTGCCCGCCCTGCACCAGAGAAAATGGACCGCCGAAGACAAGCTGGCCGGTCTTTTGAGCCATGAGCGCTTCCTTATTGCCGGCGCCTTTTGAAAAAAAATCGAATCCGAGCACGCCTTCATTCCCGCGCAAAGGATACACATGGGTCACGATGCCGCCGGGAGCAATAAGCACGTTGGAAATCGCCGGATCGTCGACCAGGGTGGAGGCCACGCGTTCAAAATTGCTCACTTTGCCGTCGTTTTGTACGACGAGGGCATAAAGCGCTTCGGTTTTATAGAGCAATTTTGAAACAACTTCGGTCAGTTTAATGCTTTTTTCCATGATCAGCTGTTCCATCATCAATCTGTCGAGGCGCGCCTTGCTTGAGACGATGACGGCCAGAATCACGCAGCAAAGAACGATGGTGGAGACAAAAGACGCCGCCGCGGAGATGGAAATTCTTTGACGTGATATGCCTTTGTTTTTTTTCGTACGCATTATCTTCCCGGCCGTTTTCGAGCCTTTTTCCGCAACGCGCAGCGGCGGCAGCGACTTTGCCGCATTTTTCCGCCATATCACTGCATAGCGAATAATTACAAAAGTTGTGCAATCCGGCTGTTGCCAACTCCGGCGATGGCAACTTTTTCCAAGGTCTTGTTAGTTGATAGCATGTTCTATATATATAACAAGAAGGAAAGTCATTCAGGCGCGCAGCAAATATAATGAGCTGCCGGCAGCGTCGCGTCGCGCCTTGTTGATAAAAATCTCTTGCCATTTTTTTTTTAGCGGAATATGTATACCTGTTCGTGAAAATGACGGGACCCGTCGTCGCCCCGAAGGCCGGGCGGTTCGCAATCCGCCGCCATGAGCCGAAGGAAGCGCTCCGACATCCAGTGCATCAGGATTGCGCCAACCACGTTTCCCAGGAAACGGACGTTTACGTTGTACACACCCGTATGTGACACCCGCCGGTACGCATAAGACCGGGCGCGCCGCAAAGCCGTCCGTCTTTTGTGTTGTATACGGCCCGTGCCGTTTTGCGGCCGCCCGTCCTGTGACGGCGGCGCGTGACAACAGTATTTTTCGCCCCCTTTGAGGTGTAAGCATGAACCAGATCATGAAACAGTTCGGCAAGATCGACGTGACCCTTCCGATCCCCCATCTGCTGAACCTGCAGGTGGATTCGTACAAAAAATTTCTGCAGGAAGGCGCGCCCGACCGCAGGCCGGACGAAGGGCTGGAAGGCGTCTTCCGCTCCGTCTTTCCCATTGAGGATTTCAACCGCACCGCCAGTCTGGAATATGTGGGCTATGAAATAGGCGAACCCAAGTACGATCAGGCGGAATGCATCAGCAAGGGCCTGACCTTTGAGGCCCCGGTGCGCATCAAGGTGCGTCTCGTGGTCTACGACGTGGACGAAACCACGGGCAATCGCACCATTCGGGACATCAAGGAACAGGACATCTACTTCGGCACCCTGCCCTTCATGACTGAAAAGGGCACATTTATCATCAACGGCACCGAGCGGGTCATCGTCAACCAGTTGCAACGCTCGCCGGGCATCATTTTCGAGCACGATTCGGGCAAGACCCACTCCAGCCGCAAGGTGCTCTATTCCTGCCGGGTCATTCCCATGCGCGGCTCCTGGCTGGATTTCGATTTCGACCACAAGGACATTTTGTACGTGCGTATCGACCGCCGCCGTAAAATGCCCGCCACCATTTTGTTCAAAGCCATGGGCATGAACAAGGCCGACATTCTGGACTACTTCTATCAAAAGGAATTCTTCCGCCTGGAAAAGAACGGAGAACTGTCCTGGGAAGTGGACAAGGGCATGTATCATAAAGATAACGCCTACGCCGACATCACGGCCAAAGACGGCACGGTCGTTGTCAAGGCGGGCAAACCCATCACCAAACGCGCCTGGCGCCAGATCTGCGAGGCGGAACTTCCGTCTATTCCCGTTGCGCCGGACTCCATTGAAGGCCTTTTTCTGGCAGAGGATCAGGCAGCCCCCAAAACCGGCGAAGTGCTGGCCGAAGCGGCCGACGAAATTACCGCGAGCATGATGGAGCAATTCCGCGAAGCCGGCATCACCCGCGTCGCGGTTCTGCATACGCGCGGCACCGACACCTCTTCGTCCATCCGCGACACGCTCATTCAGGACAAGACCGCTGACATGGAAAGCGCCCAGGTGGAAATTTACCGCCGCCTGCGTCCCAGTTCCCCTCCGACCCCTGAAATCGCAGCCAGCTTCTTTGACAATTTGTTCCGCAACTCGGACTATTATGATCTGTCCCCGGTGGGCCGCTACAAGTTGAACCAGCGGCTGGAACTGGCCCTGCCTCTGGAAACGCGCGTGCTGGCCGACGAAGACATTCTGAAAGCCATTCGGGTGTTGACGCTGCTTAAAGACAGCCACGGCCCGGCCGACGACATCGACCATCTTGGCAACCGCCGCGTGCGGCCCGTGGGCGAACTGGTGGAAAACCAGTACCGCATCGGCCTGGTGCGTATGGAACGCGCCATCAAAGAACGCATGAGCCTGCAGGAAGTGGCGACGCTGATGCCCCACGACCTGATCAACCCCAAACCGGTTTCCGCCGTG
>JAVBRE010000070.1:0-2596 GCA_031548325.1 Desulfovibrionaceae bacterium | reverse complement strand
CGAAGCCTGGGTGAGGCCGTACGACGGCGACAATTCGGGCTTGATTGACGCGGCCATTGTGGGCACGCACATCATGCTGGCTGTGCATGACATGGGACTCGGCTCTACCTGGGTGGGGCATTTTGACCCGGCGGCTTTCCGCAAGGCCTTCAATTTACCCGACAACGTGGAACCGGTAGCGATTTTTCCAATGGGCTATCCCGCGCCTGAAGCGAAACCGGCGCACCTGCACGAAAAGCGGCGCCCGCTGGATGAAACCGTGGTCTACGAGAGTTTTTGACGAACGACGCTCCCGGTTTTTTTACACGAGAGCGATTCCGGCAAGAAGCCCTGTTTTTTTGTAGTTGTTTGCCTTTAGGTCGTCCTGACCCTCGCCCTTCGGGCGAGGCCGCTTTCGCTCCCCCCGTCTCGTTCCGCTTTTCTGCGGAACGATCACCTGCCCGGCGGGGGGACAGAGAGGGGGCGCGTCGCCCCCTCTCTGGACCACTCCCCCCGGCAGGGGCTGATCGAGCGCCGCCTTCTGCACGCGCGCGTCGCCTTTCTGCAAAACAAGCGCCCGCTGTACGATGCGCTTGGGACATTGTCTACAGAAGTTCTGTTTTTCAGCTGTAAAAACAGGCAGCTTGACAAAATAGACAGACCGGTCTAGTTAGTGGCCATGCGCGAGACCAAACACGAACTCATCAAGGCCGGGGCCGACCTTTTTCTGCGCCGGTCGTACCAGGGCACGGGCATCAACGATATTCTCGGGGCCACAAGGATACCCAAGGGGTCGTTTTATCATTTTTTTGCCGGCAAGGAAGACTTCGGGCTGGCGGTCATCGACTATCAGGCGGAAGCGGTCCGCGCCCGCTGGGCGGCTTTGCTCGAGGATGCGAGCCTTTCTCCTTTACGGCGCATTCAGACGCTTTTTGACCGGGGCGCCGAACGTCTGGCCGCTTCCGACTTTGCCGGCGGCTGCCCATTGGGGACTATGGCTCAGGAAATGTCCGGCCTGTCGGAACGACTGCGCCAGGCGGTGAACACAGCCTTGCAAACCGTTGAAGGGCAACTTGCGGCCTGTGTGCGTGAAGGGCAGGAGAGCGGTGATATAACAAAGGACGTGGAAGCGGCGGCAGCGGCTCAACTGGTCTGGTACGCCTGGCAGGGCGGGCTGATAGCGGCCAAAGCGGCACGGAGCACAGTCCCTTTGGAGGACTTGAAGCGGATCGTCACGGAATATTTTTTGCCGGACGCGTAAGGAGAAAGGTGTGGCACAGGAACAGGCGGATACGACAACGCAGGCGTTTTCCGGCGGCAATCGGGCCGCGCGGTCGGACTGGATGCTGATTCTCATGTCTTCTTTAATTTTGCTCATCACCATGGGCATACGCCAGACGGTGGGGCTTTTTGTGCATCCCCTTGAGCACGGCACAAGCTTGGATATCGTCAGCATCAGCTTTGCCCTGGCCGTGGGGCAGTTGTTATGGGGCGTGTTTCAGCCCATTTTCGGGGCCGTGGCCGACAAAAAAGGCAGCTTCGGCGTACTGGCTTTGGGCGCCGTGCTTTTGGCCGTCGGACAGGCGGGAACGGCCTGGGCGGACAATACCGCGCTGCTGCTGGTCATGCTGGGCTGTCTGGCCCCGGCCGGGGCCGCCGCCGGGAGCTTTTCAATTCTGATCGGGGCCACGGCGGCGCGTCTGCCCGCCGCCCGCCGTTCTTTCGCCGGCGGGGTGATCAACGCCGGCGGCTCGGTGGGCCAGTTCGTTTTTGCGCCCATGGTCCAGTTTTTCATCCAGGCCTGGGGATACGCCAGCGCGCTGTTCATGCTGGCCGCCTGGGCTCTGTCCACCATTCCTCTGGCCCGGTTGCTCTGCCCCAAAGGGCATACGCCGGCCGACTTCGCCTTGCCTCTGCCCGCAAAAGCCGCCTCCGGTCCGGGGCTGCGGGACCAGTTGCGCGATGCCCTGCGCAATCGCAGTTACATACTGCTGCACGCCGGGTTTTTCACCTGCGGCTTTCACGTGGCCTTTCTGGTCACGCATCTGCCGGGCGAAGTGGCTGTCTGCGGGCATTCTGCCGCGGTTTCCGCCGCCTCCCTTTCGCTGATCGGGCTGTGCAATATTGCGGGCAGCCTGGGCGCGGGTTTTCTGGGCAACCATTTCCGCATGAAATATATTCTGGCAGCCGCCTACGGGGCGCGGGCGCTGATCATCGCCGCCTTTGTGGCCGCCCCGAAGACGGAAATGACCTTTTATCTTTTCGCCGCAGCCACTGGTCTGACCTGGCTGGCCACTGTGCCCCCCACGGCGGGCATTGTGGGCAAGCTTTTCGGTACGCGCTATCTTGCCACCCTTTTCGGCCTGACCTTGCTGACCCACCAGGTTGGCGGCTTTTTGGGGGCCTATCTGGGCGGGCTGGCGGTCGCGAGCACGGGAAATTACCTGTGGATGTGGTATGCGGACATAGCCCTGGCGGCGCTGGCGGCTGTGGTCAATCTGCCGATCAAAGAAGAAAAGGTGCGTTGAACAAGCGGCTTTCGCTTCCGATGCGGCGTCAAACGCTTCCGGCGGGGCGGGACGGTACCTGAGTACTGTACCGACCCCCCGCGCTTTTC
>JAVBRE010000037.1:0-3221 GCA_031548325.1 Desulfovibrionaceae bacterium | reverse complement strand
GGGGTATGCGCGGCCTCCCTGTACCCTTCCGCCACGGGGATAAGTCCCCTGCAACCGGCTGGGGCTATGGGGCTTTCCTCTTTGCGAAACGCGCCTTCGCAATATCAGGGGTCAAGGGAACTCAGTCCCCTTGCAGGGGCCGGGGGACAGCGTCCCCCATTTTCTATCCCCGTCCGGTCCAGTGCCGGACGGCCTCTTCCAGTTCGACATGGTCGATGGGTTTGGTGATGTGATCGTTCATGCCCGCGGCCAGGCTTTTTTCGCGGTCGCCGCGCATGGCGTTGGCGGTCATGGCTATGATGGGCATGGTCGCCGCGCCGGGGCCTTTTCCGGCTCGGATGCTGCGGGCCGCTTCCAGGCCGTCCATGACCGGCATCTGAATATCCATGAAGATAATGTCAAAGGCCCGCTCTCCGCTCAGGGCCACGGCTTCGGCGCCGTTGCGGGCAAGCGTGGGGGTGATGCCGATGGCGCGCAGCATTTCAAGGGCTATTTCCTGATTCAGTTCGTTGTCTTCCACTACCAGCACGCGCAACGGTTCCGTATGCTCAACGGCTTGGGCCGGGGCGGCCGCGTGTGCTTCCTGCAAGACCCCTTCCTCGCCTCGCTGTAAAACGACGGTGAAGTGAAAGGTGCTGCCCTTGCCGGGAATGCTGTCCACCCAGATGGCGCCGTCCATCAGTTCCACCATGCGTTTGCAGAGGGCCAGGCCGAGCCCCGTGCCGCCGAAGCGGCGGGTTGTGGACCCGTCCGCCTGGGAAAAAGCGTCAAAGATGGCGTTTTTTTGCTCTTCGGCGATGCCGATGCCGGTATCGGCCATGCTGAAACGCAGCACCAGATCGTCGCCGCGCGTCTCTTCGAGGTTGATGCGCAGGATGACGCCGCCTTTTTCCGTGAATTTCAGGGCATTGGTGAACAGGTTGATGCAGACCTGAGACAGACGCAGAGAGTCGCCGAAAAGCACATCAGGCACATTGCCGGCGATTTCAAGGCGCAACGTGAGGTCTTTTTGCCGGGCTTTGGATTCCAGCAGGTCGAAGATGGACCGCAGCATGCCCGAAAGGCGGAACGTCGCGTTGTTCAACTCCAGTTTGCCCGTTTCCACCCTCGAGAAGTCAAGAATGTCGTTGATGATGCCGAGCAGGTTTTCGCCAGCCTGCTGTATCTTGGTCAGGCAGTTACGCTGCCGTTCGTCGGGGTCGGCTTGCAACCCCAAGTAGGCCATGCCGATGATGGCGTTCATGGGCGTGCGTATCTCGTGGCTCATGCGGGTCAAAAAATCGCTTTTCGCTTTGGTGGCCTCTTCCGCCCGGGTGATCATCTGCTTGAGGTTGGCCAGCATGGTCGAAAGGGAGCGGGAAAGGGCCCCAAGCTCGTCCTCGCGGGCAATGCCGATACTTTGTTCGAGGTTGCCCCTGCCCACTTCTTCCGCGGCCTCTGCCAGGCGGTGAATGTCCGACGTCACCGGGTTGACCGTATAATAGATGACGCCATACGCGCAGAGGACGGCCAGAACCACGGCCACAAAGCCGATGATGCGCACGGTGCGCACCGGGGACAGCAGATGGTCGGTATCCGCGATGGCCAGCGCGAAAAAGCCGGTTCCCGGCAGGCGGTAAAAGGCCAGCATTTTGTCCTTTCCGGCCTGGATGACGGGCATGAATCCCTGGTCCGCGGATTTCAGGCCGGAAAACCAGGCCGCATCCGCGTAGCTGCGGTCGGCGATTTCCTCGTCGTTCAGCGAGGCCACCGTCATGCCGGATTCGGAAATGACCACCGCCTGAAGCCATGATTTGTTTTCCTGCTTCAGAGCGTCGTGGGTTATTTTGCGGATCTGGATGGAACCGACCATGGCTCCGCTGTACCCGCGATGGTGAAAGCGCATGAGTATGGCCATGAGCGCGTCGCCGGTGATGCGGCTGCGGAAGGGCTCGGAGACGACCACTTTGTCGCCGGACATGGCCTCATGAAAAAAAGCGCGGTTGGAGATATTGAGAGTGCCCACGGCCGAAGGCATGCTGCAGGCCAGGGTCATGCCCTCGCGGGATGTGACGTAGAATGTTTCGTAGTACCCGCAGGTTTCGCCCAGACGGGCCAGCAGGGCGTTGGTCGAACTGATGAAGGCGTCGCGGGACGAGGCGGAGTCTTCGGCAGCCGGGTCGAGCACCGCCTGAATGTCGGGCACCTTGCTGGCGAAGGCGATGTCGGCTTTTGCCCTGTGTATCTGTTGGGCAATGCTGTTGCCGACGACGATGGCCGAATTGAACAGTTTTTCGCGACTGGCGTCAAGCAAGGACTTTTCGGCGGTGCGAACCACGGCGAACCCGAGGCCCAGAAGGGTCGCGAGCATGATGCCCAAGATGGGTATCAGCAATTTCGCCTTCAAGCCGAAGGTTTTTTCGCCCGCAACGCTTACTTGCTCCACCGCGCCTGCCTGCATAAACTTTTGACCGCCACGAAAAATAAGTATGCTCGAAACACACTCGCACTATTACCCTTTTAGCGGCTCTCGGTGCGCCAGGCAAGAAAGATTCGCTGCAGCGGAAAAAATTATGCGCGCCCTGCCCAAAGCCGGACAGTTTCGTTCAGTTCCGCATAGTCCACAGGTTTGGTGATGTGGTCGTTCATTCCGGCGGCCAGGCTCTTTTCGCGGTCGCTGCTGGCGGCTCCAGAGGTCATGGCGATGATGGGCACGTTTGCCCCGGACAGACCCGATCCGGCCCGAATCTGGCGGGTGGCTTCCAGTCCG
Organism: Desulfovibrionaceae bacterium; assembly: GCA_031548325.1. Classification (GTDB taxonomy): domain Bacteria; phylum Desulfobacterota; class Desulfovibrionia; order Desulfovibrionales; family Desulfovibrionaceae; genus FLUQ01. Next base: position 472 of record JAVBRE010000037.1, on the reverse strand, counting down.
TCCATGACCGGCATCTGAATGTCCATCAGAATGAGGTCGAAGCGGTTTTCTCGGCACAGGGCCACCGCTTCGGCCCCGTTGGCCGCGATGGTCGGGTCGGCCCCCATCATGCGCAGCATTTCGGCGGCCACTTCCTGGTTCAATTCGTTGTCCTCGACCAGCAGCACCCGCTGGACGTCTGTGTGCTGCACAGCGTGGGAGGGGGTAAAAAGCCTGGTCTGGCGCAACGATTCTTCGGATCCGGGGCGCAAGGGGATGATGAAATGAAAGGCGTTGCCCGTTCCCGGTGTGCTGTCCACCCGAATGAAGCCGTTCATCAGCTTCGCCAGTCGGCTGCATATGGCCAGCCCAAGGCCGGTGCCGTCGTGGGGGGCGGGTGGGGTCAGGGCGCCGCGGGCCGAGGGGTAAAAAAAGTTGTGATTGGGTTAGGAGGGGTGAACCCATGCGGGAAACACACACCGGGAACGCCGAA
>JAVBRE010000118.1:0-13006 GCA_031548325.1 Desulfovibrionaceae bacterium | reverse complement strand
AACCAGACCCGGCCACACAGCAGTCTGGACGGGGCTACGCCCGAACGTTGCTACCACGAAGGGTTATTGAAGGCAGCCTGATGAGAGAAAAGACAAGCTAAGGAAACGCTGTTGCCTGTCCGAACAGTGGGGACCACCTCTTTTCAATGTCGTCATCGCGTAGCGCCGCGCGCGCTTTGTGCACAACTGATGTGAACCTGCCGTAACTGGCCGCCAGTAAACGTATGCCCATATTTCCCTCCCCAACGCGTATGGCGCGGGAACATGCAAAGCATATGAAACAGATTGAAACACAGACTTACCGTCTACTGTATCGATCAGCATCATGCAACCCGTGTTTTCCGCGCCGCCCCAAAAGACGCTTGAACTTATCTGTTCTTCGCGCAAAAATCGCATGAATTTTTTGTCACCGAACGTTGGCATGTTTTCTGCTAAACGCCTGCCGCACATCTTCAACAAAAAACCCGAGCCTCGCATACCCGGCAAACGGCCGGACAGGGCAAGGAGACCACTGTGACCATTACCGAAAAGATTCTCGCCGCGCATGCCGGGCGTGAACGTGTCATGCCCGGAGAACTGATCGACGCCGGCCTGGATGTAGTCCTGGCCAACGACGTCACTGCGCCCATCGCTATCAAAGAATTCATGAAAATAGGCTGCGCCGACGTTTTTAACGCCGACAAGGTCTGTTTCGTTCTGGATCACTTCACGCCGTCCGCGAACATCACCGCAGCCCGGCAATGCAAAGCCGTCAGGGATTTCAGCCGCGCCCACAACATCAAGCATTTTTATGATGTCGGAAAAATGGGCATCGAGCACGTCCTGCTGCCGGAACTCGGGCTTGTCGGCCCCGGGCAAATCGTGGTCGGAGGCGACTCGCACACCTGTACTTATGGAGCGCTCGGCGCCTTTGCCACCGGCCTCGGCAGCACGGACATCGCCGCGGCAATGGCCTCAGGAAAATTGTGGTTCAAGGTGCCGGAAAGCATCCGCTTTGTGTTTTATGGAAAACCCCGCCCTTATGTGACGGGCAAAGATTTGATTCTTCACGCCATTCGAACGGTCGGCGTTGACGGCGCGTTGTACAGGGCAATGGAGTTTTGCGGCGAGACCATCGACGGTCTTCCGATGAGCAGCCGGTTTACCATGTGCAATATGGCCATAGAAGCCGGCGCGAAAAACGGCATCATTGCGCCGGATGAAAAAACCATGGCTTTTGTTCGCGGGCATTCGGCCCGTCCCCAAGATTTTCGTATCTACCGCAGTGATTCCGACGCCGCGTACGTTGAAGAGTATGAGTTTGACGTTTCAACCCTTGAACCGCAGGTGGCCTTCCCGCATCTTCCAAGCAATGCGCGCAGTGTCGGTGAAGCGGGTAATATTCCCATCGACCAGGTTGTTATCGGTTCCTGCACCAACGGCAGAATTGAAGATCTTCGGGATGCGGCATCGATTCTTCGAGGAAAAACCGTGGCGCCGAACGTACGCGCAATCATTATTCCCGGTTCGCAGGCAATTTACCTGCAGGCCCTGAAAGAAGGGCTCATCGAAATATTCATCAACGCGGGCGCGGCTGTTTCAACGCCCACCTGCGGCCCGTGCTTCGGCGGGCACATGGGTCTGCTTGCCGACGGCGAACGCGCGGTTTCTACAACAAACAGAAACTTTGTGGGCCGCATGGGCAGCCCCACGTCCGAGGTATATCTGGCGGGTCCCTTTGTCGCGGCGGCTTCCGCCGCGGCAGGGCGCATCGCCCACCCCGAGGAGGTGCTCTAATGTCCCGTATCTTTGTCTTCGGCGACAATATCGACACGGATGTGATTCTGCCCGGGCAGCATCTCGGCATTTCCGACGAAAAAGAACTCGCTCTTTACTGCATGTCCGGCTTTGAAGAAGGCTTTTTTCGTAAAGTAACCCCCGGCGACATCTTTGTTGCCGGCAGCAATTTTGGTTGCGGCAGTTCACGCGAACATGCTCCGGCCGCTCTCAAGGCGCTCGGCGTGCGCTGTGTAATTGCGCGCAGTTTTGCCCGCATTTTTTACCGCAACGCCGTCAATATCGGCCTTCCGGTCCTTGAATGTCCCCAGGCGGTTGACGGCATCAAAGAAACCGATACCGCAGAAATCGATTTTGACAACGGCACAATACGGAACCTCACCAACGGCAAAAAATTCACGTTTGCCCCCTTTCCACCGTCAATCCAAAAAATACTCAAGGCGGGGGGCGCCATCAACGCCTTGAGAGAGCAAATGCGCTCTTCCTGAATTTATAAGAATTTTTCTATATCTGGAGGAAAAGGAATGGCTTTGAACCTTAAAAAACACTTGAGAGAAATGCTTGCCTCAGACATCGTCGTTGCGCCCGGGGCTTACGACGCATTGTCGGCCAAGCTTATCGAACAGGCCGGGTTTTCCGCCGTGTACATGACCGGGTACGGAGTTTCCGCTTCCGTACTGGCTCGGCCCGACATCGGTCTGCTGACCATGACGGAAATGACCACTATGGCAAGAAACATGGTCAATGCCGTGAATATTCCGGTCATCGCCGATGCGGATAACGGATACGGCGGCAACCTGAACGTGATGCGCACCGTAACCGAATTTGAAGCGGCCGGGGTTGCGGCCGTGCAATTTGAAGATCAGGCAACCCCGAAACGCTGCGGCCATATGGAAGGGAAAGAATTAATCTCCCTGCCTGAAATGACTGCTAAAATTCGAGCAGCTGTCGCTGCCCGCAACGACCCGAATCTTGTCATCATCGCGCGTACGGACGCGCGCGCCGTGCTCGGCATGGATGAAGCCGTAGCCCGCTCCAGGGCGTACATCGAAGCGGGAGCGGATGTGATTTTTCTTGAAGCCCCCCAAAGCATCGATGAAATGAAACGAATGAACCAGGAACTTTCCGTTCCGCTTCTGGCCAATATGGTCAACAAAGGCAAAACCCCTTTTCTGCCGCTCCCGGAATTGAAATCCATGGGCTACCGCCTTGTTATTTATCCTGTCGTCCCCCTGTACGCGGCCGCCAAAGCCTGCATAACGGTGCTTGAAGCGTTGAAACAGGAAGGTGACGTGGCGAGCGTAAAGAATCAGATGGTCGATTTCCCTGTTTTCAACCAATGGATTTGCCTCGAAGAAATGCGGACTCTGGAAGCATCGTTTACAAAGTAGCCCTTGCGGCAACATCAAGATAAGGAGTACGCCATGAGCGATCAATTTCGTGTTCCCTGCGTCATCATCCGCGGCGGAACGAGCAAAGGCATTTACATCAAGACCAATGATCTTCCGGCGGATCCCGCCGAGCGGGACAAAATGATCCTGGCCATTTTCGGCAGTCCGGATGTGCGCCAGATCGACGGCCTGGCCGGCGCGGAACCATTGACAAGCAAGCTTGCGATCATCGGTCCTTCTTCGCGGCCGGATGCTGATGTAAACTACACTTTCGGCCAGGTCAGCATCACGGATTCGGTCGTGGATTACGGCGGCAATTGCGGCAACATCTCTTCCGGCGTCGGCCCCTTTGCTATTGATGAATCCCTTGTGCGGGCCGTTGAGCCTGTGACCAGGGTTCGGATTTACAACACCAATACCGACAAGATCCTTATTGCCGACGTGCAGGTGAAAGACGGCAAGGCCAGGGTGACCGGCGATTGCAGCATTGCCGGCGTACCGGGCACTGCCGCGCCCATTCTGCTCGATTTTTCAAATACGGCCGGCGCCGTCACGGGCAAGGCATTGCCCACCGGCAACCCGGTGGACACAATCGAAACCAGCCGCGGACCGATTGAAGCCTCTATCGTCGATGTGGCCAACCCCTGCATTTTTGTGCACGCAAAATCCGTGGGCGCCAAGAGTACGGAAACGCCCGCCGAGGTGGACGGCAACCCGGAGCTTCTCGCCTATCTTGAAGAAATCAGAGCCGTCTGCTGCGTGAAAATCGGCATGGCCAAAACCATGGAAGAAGCCTCAAAGGATCGCCCGGCCATTCCCATGGTGGTCTTTGTTGCCGAGCCGCAGGACTATGTGAATTTCATGAACGGCGAGACCATTAAAAAACAGGATGTCGACTTTGTTTCCCGCCTTATGTTCATGCAGATTCTGCATAAAACATACGCCGGTACCGGCACCGCCTGCACCGGCGCGGCCGCGAAAATTTCCGGAACCATCGTGAACCGGGTTATTCCGAACATCGACAAGCTCAACACCATCCGCATCGGCCACCCCGGCGGGGTTCTGCCCGTTGCGGCCGCGGTTGAAAACGGCGTCGTCACACAGGCTTCTTTATTCCGCACGGCCCGCCGGATTATGGAAGGCTATGTGTATCTGGAAAAAGCGCGTTTCGGAAAACAATAAACGCATGGCGCGGGAAGGTTGTTGCGCCTTCCCGCGCATGCCACCCCCGGCGCCCGCTTCGCCCGTTTTTTTCCAGTTTGCCTCAATATCGAGAATTTGAAAGTCACAAAACTTTCGGCAAGATGGGCAGGAGGATTCTCCCATGAAATTGCTGCAGGAAAAATTACAAATGCTGCCCTGTCTCAGGGCGCTTGACGTGGCCGCCCGCCACGGCGAATTCGCCCTCAAGCTCAAAACAGGCTTGCCGCAAGTTCGGGAAATAGTCGCCATTGACCGGTCTTCTGCCGTCATCCGTGAAGCGCGGGAAAAATGCGGAGAACCGGGCCTGGATTTCCGGGTCATGGACGCTGCGCGCCTGGACTTTCCCGACAATGATTTTGATCTTGTGGCGGTATCCAATTCCCTGCACCACCTGCCGGACATTCCGGCCGTGCTGAATGAGATGTACCGTGTCCTGCGGCCGGGCGGCGTCTTCATTATCAACGAAATGTTTCGTAACGTGCACGTCCCCGCGCAGGCCACCCACGTGGCCCTGCACCATCTTGAGGCCGAAATCGACAGCCTGCTCGGGGAATTTCACGCGGAAACATATACGCAGAGGGAACTGGAAGGCTTTTTCCACAAACTGGATCTGCGGGACAGGGTCATTTTCGAAGACCTGGAAACGGACCCCGCCCTCAAAAGCGGCCTTGAGGCAAAAGCCTTCAAAATAGCAGCCAAAGTGGAAAAGACGGCGCACTTGCCCGGCTATGAAGAGCGCGCGGCCAACGCGAAAGTAGTGGAAGCCCTGCTCAGGCGGAACGGCATTGAACGCGGAACCCAACTGGTGCTGATGGGTACAAAGCCTTAGGAACCGCCTCCACGTCTTTTGTCCAATGACCGCGTCAAGCGGGCTTTTTTGCTCTGGCCGAGTACCGCAAAAGCGCTTCTTTTCCTACCACCCTCTTTCCGCATGCCAGTCCAGAGCCGCCAGCAGGGGTTCCGTTTCTCTGGCGGTCCGGATCTGGATGCGGATGTAGCCCGGCGGCATGCCGGGTATGGAGTCGCAGTCGCGTACTATGAAATTCCCGCGCAGCAGCCGGTCGCGGACCTGTGCGGCGCCGAGGCCCGGCACAAGCCCGGCCGTGATGAAGCCCGGCCCCTCAAAAACCCGGTCCGGGTCAAAACAGGCGATGCGCCGCAATTCGCGAGCCGTTTCGAGACCCGCCCGACGCATGGGTTCCAGCCGTTCCCGGTATTCGTCCAGGTGCCGCAGAAACTTGACGCCCATGACCTGGGCATAAGGCGAAACAGTCCAGGGGGGCCGGATGCGCGCGATGCGCCTGAGCTGCCCCGGCTCTCCGGCCAGATAGCCCAGCGGCAGGCCGGGGCAGGCGAAAAAGCTGGAAAAGCTGTTCAGTGAAAAAACAGCGACCCCCGGCCGGGCCATGTCCGTGTAGCTTCGCCGGAAACTCAGAGCATATTCCGGCAAATCCCAGAGAAATTCCCGCAGGCCGTTGTCCACAATAACTCTGGGCACGCGTATGAGCTCGAACATATCCCGGATATTCGGATACGCCACCCCCGCCGGGTTGTTGGGAACGGCCAAAACGACCAGGTCCGCGCCGCTGTCCCATATCCGGCGCAATTCGGCCGGGCCGCAGACGAATTCCTGTTCCGCCGGCGGGGTGATGATCTCATAGGGTATGTCCGCCACCAGACAGGCCCGCACATATTCCGAAAAAACAGGACCGATGAAAAGCGCCCTGCGCGGCGCCAAAGCCTGCATGGCCAGCCAGATCAGTTCCGCAACACCGTTGCCCGCCAGGATATGTTCGCTGCCCAGGCCTTCGTGTCCGGCAATGGCTTCGCGAAGCTCCTCGCAGCTTGTATCCGGATAATGGGCATACGGGTACGGCGTCTCGCGCGCCAGCCTGTCCGTGACCGGAGCGGCATAGGCGTGGGCTGTGCCGCTGAAATCGATGAAATCCTCGGGTCTGCGGCGCAGGACGCGCGCCACGGCGTAAAGGTCGCCCCCGTGAATGTCCAGGTCTTCCGACCCGTCGCGGTCCGCCGGTGAACGGTATAGGCTCATGGCTGCTCCTGTGTAGAGGGGAGGCTCCGCCTCGCCCTGCGTGGAACCGGGGAGGCTCCGCCTCCCCAAGCCCCTCCGGCAGGGGCATGATGCCCCTGCGCCTCTCATTATGGCGCGGTTTTTCCGCAAAGCGGAAAAGCCGCGCCTATGCGGGGTCAAGGAGACTTAGTCCCCTTGCAGGGGGTTCGGGGGACAGCGTCCCCCGGCATAATTATCCGAATCTTTCCACAAACATGGGCTTTTTCGGCAACGCAATCCCGCCGATCTCGGCGGCTTTGGCAATCAGGCCGCGCACGGCGGACCGCCCCTCGCCGCCCAAATCCAGGCTGTAATCGTTGACAAAGGTGGCTATATGCTTCGCGCGCACGGCCTCGTCCATTTCCTGGGCATGAGCGCGGATGAAAGCCGCGCCCGCGTCGGGGTCGGCGTTGGCATCTTCCAGGCTGTCCCGCACCAGAGCGTCGATGCGCCGCAATTTTTCAAGTCCCAGGCTGCGCCGGGCCGCGATGACGCCCAGGGGAATGGCCGCGCCGGTCGTCTTTTCCCACCATTCCCCAAGGTCCAGCACCAGCGACAAACCATGTGCGGCGTACGTGAAGCGGCCTTCGTGGATGATGACTCCGGCGGCGTATTTTCCGGCGGCCAGTTCGGGCATGATGCGGTCGAAAAGCAACTCCGTCCGGGGGCCGTGAAAACCGCCGTGCAGAGAAAGAAGCAAATTGGCTGTCGTCAGATTGCCGGGCACGGCAATGGGCGCGTCGGCCAGATCGGCGGCTGAACAAGGCGACGAGGCCACCAGCAAAGGGCCGCAGCCCCTGCCCAGAGCCGCGCCGGAATTGAGCAGCACGTACTCGTCCAGCACGCGGGCAGCCGCCGCCACGGACAGCTTGGTCACGTCCAGCCTCCCTTTTCGGGCCAGAGCGTTCAATTCCTCCACGTCGGCCAGATGGGCGTTCACCGGCCCCAGGCCGTCCGGCAGGGGAGTGCGACCCTCAATCAGGGCCGAAAAAATATAGGTGTCGTTGGGGCAGGGCGAAATGCCCAGACTCAGAGCCATACCGTGTCCTTTGTCCATTCGGGTTCCAAGGGGCCGCGACCCCTGCGAAGTGAGGAGTCCCCCGGGTTTTCATTTCCGCAAAAACGCGATGACCGCGCGCATGAAATCGGGCAGATCGGCCGGGGTGCGGCTGGATATGAGGTTGCCGTCCTGCACCACGGCAGCGTCCTGCCACAGCGCCCCCGCATTGACCATATCGTCCTTGATGGACGTGACGGACGTCGCCTTTTTTCCCTTGAGAATGCCGGCGGAAGCGGCCACCCAGCCCGCATGGCAGATGAAGGCCACCAACTTGCCCTGCTCGAACAGGGTTTTGACCAGCTTCAGACAGTCAGGGGAACGGCGCATATAGTCGGGCGCGAAACCGCCGGGTATGACCACTCCGTCCAGTTCCGCCGGGTTCAACTGGCCGAAGGCCACGTCGGCCCTGGCGGGCAGGCCGACCTTGCTGTGATAGATCTTGCCCGCTTCCGTGCCCGCGGTGACGACGTCCGCCCCGGCTTCGCGCAAGCGGATGGCCGGGTACCAGTATTCCTGTTCGTTGTAAATTTCCTCAAGAAACACCACAATTTTCTTGCCTTTCAGTTCGCTCATGATTCACCTCGTTTGTCTTCGGCTATTGGTGGAACAAAGCGGCTATGGCCGGACCGTACGGCGGCCGCAGTATCCCTTTTTCCGTGACGACGGCCGTTACAAGCCGGGCCGGGGTCAGATCAAAGGCGAAGTTGCAGGCCCCCACGCCGGGGGGCATGATGCGGCCGCCGCCGCAGAGCGCGACCTCTTCGGGGTCGCGCTCTTCAATGGGAATGGCAAACCCGTCGGGCACGGCCGGGTCGATGGTGGAAAGCGGCGCGGCCACATAAAAAGGAATGCCGTGCTCTTTCGCCAGCACGGCCACGCCGTACGTGCCGATTTTATTGACCACGTCGCCGTTGGCCGCGATGCGGTCCGCGCCCACGATCACTTTATGCACCAGGCCGCGCTGCATCAAAAGGCCGGCCGCGTTGTCGCAGGCCACTTTTACAGGAATGCCGTCGCGGGCCAGCTCATAGGCCGTCAGGCGCGAGCCTTGCAGCACGGGCCGGGTTTCATCGGCGATGACGCTGATTTTTTTGCCCGCTTCACAAGCCGCGCGAATGACCCCGAGCGCCGTGCCGTACCCGGCCGTGGCCAGAGCCCCGGCGTTGCAATGGGTCAGCACCGTATCGCCGTCGTCAAAGAGTTCCGCGCCGATGCGGCCCATGGCTCTGTTGGCGGCCACGTCTTCGATCTGCATGCGTTCCGCCTCGTCCAGCCACAGCCGGTACAATTCGGCGGCGGAGGCGGGCTTCGCGCCACGCATGACGGCGCGCACGCGCGAGACCGCCCAGGCCAGATTCACGGCCGTGGGGCGAGCCCGGCTCAAGCGGTCAAGGGCGGCATCCACAAAATCCCGCCAGGGCGAAAGCGGGGCTTCGCCTCGCGCTCCGCAAGGGGACGTAGTCCCCTTGACCCCATTACATAATTCCATGGCTTCTTTCGCGGCAAGGGCCGCGCCCCAGCCGGCCGCCACGCCGATAGCCGGCGCGCCGCGCACGGTCAGGTCCCTGATGCGGGCGATGACCTCGTCCACGGTGCGGCAGGCGACGTATTCCTCCCGCAAGGGCAGGACTTTCTGATCCAGCAGAAAGAGCGTATCCGACGTTCTGTCAAAACGTATGTGGGTATCCATGTCGGTCCTTTGTCCAAGCGGTGCCGTTATCAAATATCAGCCTGCGGGTAGCGGGTCAAATTGCCTGCCGGGTTGTGGCGCAGTTTGGCGTTATACGTCGCCAGACGTCATTTTTGTCGGGTCGAGTACCGCGGCCTGCCGGGTGGTGTTGACAAAGGAACGGAAAACGGTCATTTCTTTTTCGGCATGAAAGCACGCTCTTCCCATATCCCCGCGCAACAGCGCTGGTGGCGGTCCTGGTAACAGGGCCGCGATGGAACGCGTCGAATAGTTTTTTTGAGAACACGCACCCAAACGCGGCAGCACAAAGGCTGGCCGCGTTTTTTTGTATCCGCGGACCGAAAGCTGCCCCAACCCAAAAGGATTTTGCCATGAACGCAGCCCTTTCCTTTCACGCTGACGGCCCGGATGCCAACGGTTTTTTCGGCCCCTACGGCGGGCAGTTCGTGCCCGACGTCCTGAAGCCCGCCCTGAACAAGCTGGCCGAAGCCTATGACCGTTTTCGCAAGGACCCGGACTTCAAGGCCGAGCTGGATTATTATCTGACCAACTATTCCGGCCGGCCCACTCCGCTCTTTTACTGCAAAAACCTGACGGAACGGCTCGGCGGCGCGGCCATCCACCTCAAACGCGAAGACCTCAACCACCTGGGCGCGCACAAGGTCAACAACACCCTGGGGCAGATCCTGCTTGCCAAACGCCTGGGCAAAAAACGCATCATCGCGGAAACCGGCGCGGGCTCGCACGGCGTGGCCGCCGCCGCCACGGCGGCGTTGATGGGCATGTCCTGCACGGTGTACATGGGCGAAGAAGACATGAAACGCCAGGAAGTCAACGTGTTCCGCATGCGCATGATGGGCGCTGAAGTGCGCGCGGCCCTGTCCGGCAACCGGGGCCTCAAGGAAGCCGTTGACGAAGCCATCGCCGCCTGGGTCGAGGATTCTGAAAACATCTTCTACCTGCTCGGCTCCGCCGTGGGTCCCCACCCCTATCCTCTGATGGTCCGCGATTTTCAGTCCGTCATCGGCCTGGAAACTCGGCAACAGTCCCTGAAACAGTTCGGCAAACTGCCCGACGCCTGCATCGCTTGCGTGGGCGGCGGTTCCAACGCCATCGGCATGTTTCACCCCTTTGTGAACGACGCGTCCGTCGCCCTGTACGGCGCGGAACCGGGCGGGCGCGGCAGGGGACGCGGCGACCACGCCGCCACCATGAGCCTGGGAACGCCCGGCGTGGTGCACGGGTACCGCTCCTATGTGCTGCAGGACGAGAGCGGCGAGGTTTCTCCGGTACATTCCATCTCCGCCGGGCTCGACTATCCCGGCGTAGGGCCGGAACACGCCTTTTTGCGCGATGCCGGCCGCGTCGAATACCGCATGGTCTCCGATCAGGAAGCTCTGGACGCCTTTTTCGACCTGTCTCGAAGCGAAGGCGTCATTCCGGCCCTGGAATCGGCCCATGCTCTGGCGCTGGCCATGCAAATGGCTCCGAACATGCCCGGGGACAAAAACCTGGTTGTCTGCCTTTCCGGCCGCGGCGACAAGGACATCGACCTGATCACGAAACTGACGGCGCAGTGAGAGCCGGGGAGGCGGAGCCTCCCCGCACCCCCGTCAAGGGACCTCAGCCCCCTTGCAGGGGGCCCGGGGAACAGAGTTCCCGGCGCATCTCAAAGGGCCGTGTTCCGACGGGAACGCCACAGGGTGGTGTAATTGACGTCCAGGGCGTTCTGAACGCCGTAGCGGTTCGGAGCTCAAAAAGGAAGAGCCATGCCGGATATACACTACTGCACCCCGCAGCAAGCCAAGCAACTTTTCGCCCTGCGCGGCGAATTCGCCGTGCTCGACGTGCGCGAGCAGGAGGAGTTTTCCCGCAGCCACATGCTGCTCGCCTCCTGTGCGCCCCTATCCCGTCTGGAACTGATGGTTCTGGATCTCGTGCCCTGCAAAAGCGTGCCCGTCGTGCTGGCGGACAGCGGCGAAGAAACAGGTCCGCCCCGGGCGGAACGCGCCGCCGCGGTGCTTGCCCGCCTGGGCTACGCGCGGCCCATGGTGCTGCGCGGCGGCATGAAAGCCTGGCTTGAGGCCGGGTACGTGGAATTCACCGGCGTCGGCGCCCTGAGCAAGGGTTTCGGCGAATACGTGGAAAAAGAACAGCACACGCCCCGTCTGGAACCAGTCGAAATCAAGGCTATCATGGACTCCGGCAAAGCTTTCGTGGTCATCGACGTGCGGCCCCGTGACGAGTATAACAACATGAACATCCCCGGCGGCGTCAACGCGCCCGGCTGCGAAGTCACCTACCGCATCGCGGATCTGGCGCCCGACCCGAACGCCACGATCATCATCAACTGCGCGGGCCGCACCCGCAGCATCATCGGCACCCAGACCCTGCGCAACGCCGGCATTCCCAACAAGGTTGTGGCTCTCAAGGGCGGCACCATGAACTGGCAGCTGGCCGGCTATACCCTTGAATACGGGACCCGGCGCCGCACCGCGCCGCCGTCCCTCCTGGCTTTGGATGCCGCCCGGCAGCGCGCGGCCGCCGTGGCGCAAAAATACGGCATTTCCTTCGTGGACGCCGCCACGGTCGATGCCTGGCGGGCGGAAGCTAAAACGCGCACACTGTATATCTTCGACGTGCGCCAGCCCGAAGAATTCGCCTTCGGGCACCTGCCCGGATCGCGCAACGCCCAGGGCGGACAGCTGGTGCAGGCCACGGACGAATACGCCGCCGTGCGGGGAGCCCGCTTCGTGCTGGTGGACGACACGGAGGTGCGCGCCATAATGACCGCCCACTGGTTGAAGCAGATGGGACTGCAGGTGCACGTGCTGCGGGGCGGCCTCGGCGGGTCCGGTTTCGGCGGGCGGGGACTGGAACGCGGAGAGGCGCTTCCGACCCTGCCCGAACTGCCCGCCGTTCCCGTCATCAAGGCTCAGGCCCTTGCGGAACGGATGGCAGAAGACGCTTCCCTTCTGCTTATCAACGTGGGGGTGAGCAAAACCCACCGCAAGGGGCATGTCCCCGGCGCGGCATGGGTGACGCGCGGCTACATGGAACGGGCCAGAGACGCCCGGCCCGAAGCGAAAACCGTCGTCCTGACCGCCGACAGCGACGCCCTGGCCCGCCTGGCGGCTTTTGACGCCGCTAAACTCTGGCCCGGCGCGACAGTGCTGGCTCTTGAAGGCGGCACCCCTGCCTGGCAGGCCGCGGAACTGCCCCTGCAAGAAGGCATGTTTGCCGCCCTCTGTCCCGAGGACGATATCTGGTACAAACCCTATACCGACGTCAACGCCAAACCCGAAGCCATGAAAGGCTACTTTGATTGGGAATTCGGCCTGGTCGAACGCATCAAAAAGGACGGGGATGTGCAGTTCGCCCTGCTGCGATGAACAACAGGGGAACTTTCGCAAGCACGCCATCAAGTTCACGGAGCGGAGGGATACGGGGAGGCTTCGCCTCCCCGTACCGGTTGCCTGATGCATTTTCACTTTGAAAAGTTGCATCAATGATTCTGATAATTGCGGAAAGCCAGCTTACTACTATCAGTAAATTGCCAGACGTAAACGACACGCTTCGCGGACGTCAAAGCAGATACGCTTTTTCAAAACTTATCTGCCCGACAGCATTTTCCGCTTGAAATAGTCGCTTGACGGCGAGCCAAGCTCGCCTACGCCTATTTCGCGGCAAGGATTTGCTGACAAATCCTTGCGAGCATTTCAAGTGTGAAATGCTCTAAAGGCCGGGCATGGTGAAACCCAGCCCGTTCAGCTTGTCTTTCATTTCAGCGACCTTGTCGGCCGGAGTTTCCACAT
>JAVBRE010000075.1:0-4437 GCA_031548325.1 Desulfovibrionaceae bacterium | reverse complement strand
GGGGTCCGGGGGACGGCGTCCCCCGTCAATCACGGAGCATCTATGACATTTCCCGACTGTTACGGCTTTATCCCGGCCAGGTACGCCTCCACCCGTTTTCCCGGCAAACCCCTGGCCGACATTCTGGGCAAGCCCATGTTCTGGCATGTCTGGCATAGGGCGTCTCAATGCGCCAAGCTGAAAAGCGTCACCCTGTGCACGGACGACGAACGCATCGCCGCGGCTGCGGCGAATCTCGGCGTGCCCTGCCTCATGACCCGGTCCGACCATGCCAGCGGCACGGACAGGGTATGCGAAGCCGCGCGCGCCATGAATCTGCCCTCGAACGCGGTGGTCGTGAACATTCAGGGGGACGAGCCCGCGCTCAGTCCTGCCATGCTGGACGAACTGCTGGCGCCCTTTGCCGGGCCCGACGTAGAGGCCGCGACCCTGGCCCTGCCCGTAAGCCGCGAAGAGGCTCTTTCGCCTGACCGGGTCAAGGTGGTGCGCGACGCGGCGGGAAAGGCCCTGTACTTTTCGCGCGCCCTTATCCCGCACGACAGGGAGGATTTCAACACAGACGCGTTGCCGTACCTGCTGCATGTCGGCCTGTACGCTTTTCGCATGCGCCTGCTGGAACGCTATACAACACTCGCGCCGACGCCGCTGGAAGGCCGGGAAAAACTGGAGCAGCTCCGCCTGCTTGAAAACGGCATCGCCATGCGCGTGTCCGTGACGCGGCACCGCAGCCACGGCGTGGATACGCCCGAAGATTTACGCAACATTCTTCCCTTGATACAAAAACTATGATACCGGTTTGGTTAGTAAAATTTTTCAGGAGCAGCCATGTCCCAGGAAATAGGCGGCACGCGCAGACAACTGGCCCAGCTTGCGGGCATGTTGCGGCAAGGCAAAATTTTGCCCGCGACGCAGACGCTTTTCAACGCGTTGCGCATGGTGTTGACCAGTCCCCTGATGAAGGCCGAACGCGACGAATTCGCAAAATTGATCGCCGACGCCACGAGTCGCCTGAACAATGATCCGTCCTTGCGCAAAATCTATCCCTTGTCGCTGGAATATCAGCCGGGCGCGGAAAAGGACCTTTTCGAAAGCCTGAAAGAATTGCTCGAAATTTTGCAGGAAGCGAGCCTGTCCGAGGCGGAAGAGGCCGCCAAGGCCGTAGCGGCCAAAAAAGAAGCCGCCCTGGCCAAAGGCCAGGCGCACCTTGACGCGGCGGAGCATGATCGCGCCAGGGCCACGTTCAGATCCATCGCCGATGAATATCCCGACGACGGCGAACTGAAAGGCGACATCGGCGAACGGGTGCTGAAGGCCGGTCTTTTCGAGGATGCGGCCGACTATCTTTCAGCGGCGGTGACCCTCGACCCTCATGCCCTGCAGCATTACAACCGGCTGGGAATCGCCCTGCGCAAACTGGGCCGATACGATGCGGCCGAAGAATATTACAACAAGGCCCTGCCTCTGGCGCCCGACGATCCCGGCCTGCACTTCAACATCGGCCGTATGTACATGGAATGGGGCAAATGGGAACGGGCGGCCGAACACGGAGACAAAGCCTTTGCGGCCAGGCCCGACTTTGTCGAAGCCAGAAAACTGGCCGAATTCTCCCGCCGTAAACTGCAAGGAGGCTGAATTCCCCGGCTGCGATCGCATCGACAAGCTGCCGTGAAAACCCGACGTTACACTGAAAGAGCAACGTCGGATTCCATTTTATCGGCAAAAGCAAAATGCTCCTCCTGATGAAGGTCACGTTCAAAAAGCCGTTATACGCACTGGCAAAGCGCCGCATATCCGTGTATGGTACCCCCGCTGTACCGATCCCGGCCATGTTTTCGCGGGGGGATAATGTTTCACAAGATTTCCACACAGGATTTGCGTATCGGCATGTATGTCGTCGATACCGATGTTTCCTGGCTGAAACATCCCTTTCTCTATTCCGTGGAAGGGGAGATCACCGCCCCCCTTGAACTTGTCCGCATCCGCGAGCAGGGCTTTCTTGAAGCGTTCATCGACCTGGTCCGCTGTAAGCCGGGCAGTTTGCCCCCCGATCTGGCGAACCTCGTCCTGCCGGGGCAGGAGCCGGTTCCCCTGGCGGAATACCGTCCGCCGCCGCCCCGTGTGCCTCTGGCCGAAGAAATGCGGGCCGCCCGTTCCATCTACCGCTCGTCCCTCTCCCAGGCCAAAGAGATGATGGATAACATGCGCAAGGGCGTCTTTGACATGCCGGTTGCGGAACCCATTGTGGACGGCATTCTGGAAAGCCTCGACCGCAACGCCGACGCCCTGGTGGGGCTGTGCAAACTGCGCCAGACCGACGACTACACCTACACGCACTGCGTCAACGTGTCCGTGCTCACGGTAATGCTCGCGCGGGGCCTGGGCGCGACCGGGGACAAGCTGCACGCCATCGGCATGGGTGGACTGTTTCACGACCTGGGCAAGGCGCGCATCCCCTTGAGGGTGCTCAATGCGCCGCGCAAGTTGAGCGACGAAGAACTGGCCATCATGCGCCGCCACCCCGAACTGGGGTATGACCAGTTGTCGGGCGTCAGCGGCGTGCCCTCCGAAGTGTTGCAAATCGTTCTGGAACACCATGAAAAACATAACGGCCAGGGTTATCCCCGCAATCTGGCCGACAAAGAAATCAGCTTCGCCGGGCAGGTCTCTTCTCTGGTCGATGTTTTTGATGCGCTCAGCAGCAAGCGGGTGTATAAAGAGGCCCTGCCGCTTTCAAAAGCGCTCAGCATCATGTATTCCATGCGGGACAAAGACTTTGACGGCGGCATGCTTGAGCGTTTTATCCGTCTTATGGGAGTCTACCCTGTGGGCAGCGTGGTAGAACTTGAAGACGGCAGTTTCGCGGTCGTTTCCGCGTCCAACCCGGCGCTGCCCTTGCGCCCCGTGGTTATCCCGGTGAAAGACAAGGAAGGCGCCGAACTCGAGCGCAAAGAATACGACTTGTCGAAAGAGGGCGCCCCGGCTATTATTCGCACCGCCTCAAGCCGCGAACTGGGCGCGGATCCCGGCACGGTGCTCGGCCTGCCCCAGCGCATATGAAAATCGGATACAAAACAGCATGAAGTTTTTTTTCTTCCGCCATATTCCGACCCTTGTCCTTGTTCTTTTTTTGGTTTTCCTTTCAGGTTGCGGCGATTCGGCCGTAACGAGCGTGGCCGACCGGGCCGTGCCCGCGGTCACGGCCAAGGTGCAGCGCCGTGATATGCCCCGCACCCTGACGGCCGTAGGCAATGTGCAGCCCGCCGCTTCCGTTGCGGTCAAGCCCCAGGTGGGGGGTCAGATCATTGAAGCGCCCGTGCGTTCCGGCCAGGACGTGAGCGCGGGGCAGGTTCTGTTCCGGCTCGACCCGCGCCCTTTTGAGGCCACGGTCAACGAGGTGAAAGCGCGCCTTGCCCGCAACCAGGTGCTGCTGAAAAAAGCCGAAGAGGACATGGGTCGTTTTTCCCGCCTGGTCAAGCAGGATGCGGTCAGCCGCGAGCAATACGACCAGGCCGTGACAAACGCGGCTTCCCAACGGGCCGCCGTGGCCCAGGACGAAGCGGGCCTCGCGTCCGCGAAGCTCCAGTTGGAATACGCAACCATCAGGGCGCCGGTTTCCGGCCGCGTGGGCGAGCTGTTGATCGACGCGGGCAATGTGGTCAAAGCCAACGACGACCGCACCATGCTGGTCATCAACACCCTGGCGCCGGCCAAAATTCGTTTTGCCGTGCCCGAACGGCACCTGCCGGAACTGCTGCGCCAGTTCAAGGAACGCCGCATCCCCGTGCGGGCTCTGCCCGAAGGCGACACCCGCGAAGCGGCTATGGGGGGCCTGACCAGCATTGACAACTCCGTGGACCAGACCACGGGCACCATTAGGCTGGAAGCGACTTTCGAAAACAAGGACCTGCGTCTGTGGCCGGGCCAGTTCGCCCGAATCACGATCGATCTGGCGACCATACAGGGAGCGCTGGTCATTCCTTCCGCCGCCGTGCTTGAAGGGGTCATAGGCCAGTATGTCTACGTGGCCGACCAAAACCAGGTCGTCTCGGTGCGGCGCGTCTCTTCCTGGCACGCTTCGGAAACCGCTTCAGTGGTGGAAAAAGGCCTGGACGAAGGCGAAACGGTGGTCGTCGACGGCCAGCTCGGCCTGGCGCCGGGCCTGAAAATCGTGGAAAAAGAGCCTGTCACGGCCCGGGGTCCCGCCCGGACCGACGCGCGAAACAGCACCAAAGCCGCGGGACAACCGCGATGAGCATTTCCGAACTGTTCATCAAGCGCCCCGTGGCCACCATTCTGGTCATGTTTGCCATTCTGCTGGGCGGAACCATCGGCTATCGCCTGCTGCCGGTGGCGGACCTGCCCACTGTGGACTTTCCCACCATCCAGGTTGCCGCCGAACTGTCCGGAGCCAACGCGGAGACCATGGCCTCGTCCGTG
>JAVBRE010000225.1:0-10710 GCA_031548325.1 Desulfovibrionaceae bacterium | reverse complement strand
ATGGCCGACCAGCCCTATGGTGGCCAGTATCAGATCTTTGGCGTAAACGCCGCCGGGCAACACGCCGTTCCATTCAATACGAAGACTTGCCGGCACCTTGAGCCAGATTTCACCCTTGATCAGGACGCCAAGCATTTCGGTAGAGCCGATGCCGGTACCGAAACAGCTGAACGCCCCGGCCATGCAGGAATGCGAGTCGGTGCCGACCAGGATGTTGCCGGGATAAGAGAAACCCTTCTCCGCCAGCAATTGGTGACAGGGGCCTTCCAATTCGTAGTAGACCGTCCCGTGCTGTTTGGACCAGTCCCGGCTGAACTTCACAATCTCGGCCTGCTGCTCGGAGGCGGCGGGCGTGTAATGGTCCGCGACGACCACAACGCCCTGCGGATTCTTGATCGGCAAACCAAGGTCATTCAACTGCTTTGCGATGATCCGCGGACCCAGAATGTCTGTCATCATGGCGCAGTCGACCGGCACAATGACGATTTCGCCAGCGGTAACGCTGCTTTTACCGCACTTTCTTGCCAGTATCTTTTCAGCCAGTGTCATTGCCAAGGCTCTCACCTCTCCTGTTTGACCGCCCAAAGCCGCGGAACGCTTCCAGTACCGGTTACCGGGACCCGCTGCAGTTGAATATCTTGTTGGCGGTCGCGGCGTTGATTTTGGCATCGCTGCTTACACCCGTACGCTCAAGGATGAACGAGGCAGCATCAATGACGGCGGACAGGTTCACATCGCAGCCGATGCCCAGCTCGGTCAGCATGTACACCAGATCCTCGGTGGCCATGTTTCCCGACGCCCCCGGGGCAAAGGGACAGCCCCCCAGGCCGGCAACGGCTGTCTCAAACCGTGTGATGCCCTGCAAAAGTGAAACATAGGTATTGGTGGCCGCCAATCCCCTGGTATTATGAAAGTGCGTCGAGAAGGCGATAGCGGGGTATTTCAGGCGCAGGCCGGCGATAACGTCGGAGACTTGAAGCGGATTGCCCACCCCGATGGTGTCGCACAGGCAGATGTCGCTCACGCCGGCACCAAGGGCGCCGTCGATGACAAAGCAGATCTCCTCAAGGGACACCTCGCCTTTGAACGGACAACCGAAAACCGTCGCCAGAGACAATTTGATGTTCACCCCCGGATAGGCCTGCGCGATCTGATACAACTCCTCCAGAGACTGGGCCGGGGTTTTGCGCACATTGTTCATGTTGTGCGCTTCGCTGGCCGAGATCACCACGGTCAGCCTTTTCACTCCAGCTTCCACAGCCAGGTCCGCCCCCTTTTTGTTGGGCACCAGGGCCAATATCCTGTCCGTATAGGGCCCCCGCCCGAGCGCGGCAACAATGTCGGCCGCATCCCTCATCTGGGGAATGGCTTTGGGGGACACGAAGGACACAGCCTCCATAGCGTTCACGCCGGCGGCAAACAGCTTTTTAATGGTTTTCAGTTTGTCGTCAGTTTCAATGAAGGGACCTACGTTCTGAAAACCATCACGGGGGCCGACTTCAATGATTTCCACCGTTTTGGGAAGTTGCATCAGAACACCCCTTCTTCTCGCATTGCCGCCACATCGCCGGCCGAATAGCCGAACTCGGATAGTACTTCGTCTGTATGCTGGCCCAGCAAAGGCGCGGGAGTACGAATGGAGGATTTGGTACGGCTGAGCTTGATATGGCTGCCGGTCAGGCGCATCTTGCCGGCTGTGGGATGCTCCACCTCGACGAACATTTCGCGGGCTCCCGCGATATGCGGATCGGACGTCGTGTCGGCGATGGTGTTGATGGGGCCGCAGGGAATGTTGTTTTTCAGCAGCAGATCCACCAGTTCGTCCCGCTCGAACCGGGTCGTCCACTTTTCCACGATTTCCTTGAGCGGGGCATGGTTCTTCACCCGTTTCGGGTTGGTGTCGAAAAGCGCATGCGTCTTCAGTTCCGGCTGCCCCATCAGGTCGGCCAGCATGCCGAACAGCTTGTTGTTGCCGCAGGCGATTACCATCTCGCCGTTGGAACAGCGGAAGGAATCATAAGGGTACACTGATTCGTAACGATTTCCGATGCGCTCGGGAACTTTGCCCGTGGCGAGGTATATCTGGTTGATGATCTCCAGGCTGGCAACCGTGGCGTCCACAAGAGCCACGTCCACTTTCTGCCCCTTGCCGCTCTGCTTCGCATTGATCACCGCGCCCAGCACGCCGATCGTCACCGACAACCCGGCCAGCACATCGGACATGGCAGTGCCTGAACGCGTCGGGCCGGAATCCGGCCATCCGGTGGTGCTCATGAGGCCGCCCATGGCCTGCCCGATGATGTCGTATCCGCCGCGATGGGAATATGGGCCGTAGTGTCCGAAACCGGATACGCAACCGTAGACGATTCGCGGGTTAATCTCGCTCAATTCTTCATAGGAGAAACCGAGACGGTCCATAACCCCGGGACGGAAGTTTTCCAGAACCACGTCGGCCTTTGCGACCAGTTTATGAAAGACTTCTCTCCCCTTTTCCGATTTCAGGTTCAGGGTAATACCGCGCTTGTTGCGATTCAGATTCATGTAATAGGAGCTTTCGCCATTGACCATGGGGGCAAACTGGCGGCTGTCGTCACCGGTGCCGGGGGTTTCAATTTTGATCACATCAGCGCCCATGTCGGCCAGCATCATTCCAGCGAACGGCCCTGCCAGGACCCGGGTCAAATCCAATACGACAATGCCTTCCAGAAGCTTTTCCATGACGCTGTCCTTTATCTTTCGTTTATTTTTATTATCTTCTTGATTTCATTAGAAATAATGTTTTATAGCCGGCGAACCAGACGGTGCTCTAAGCGTTACCGCCAAATTCTTTATGCCTAACCACTCAAGCAACTATCATGCCAAGGATCAGAAAAAGAAAAATCAGCACTGCCTTTGTCCTGCAATGCTATGCAAAGCAATACAAAAGCAGTAACTATCATGCCGAATCTTAGGAGGGGAAAAATATCTTGTGGTACTTATATTGCAGCATCATATAAATCAATTCATTGCTGTCCGGCTAAAAAGCGACATTATTCAACGAATAACACGAAGGCTTTCAGAAAAAGGCATCTTGATCTTTCTTCCATACGCATAATCGGAAGCCGATTATGCTCAAGGCACGCCGCGCTGCCCGCGCGCGGGCCGGTTTTCCAAACCGGCCATTGCTGCCGGCTGTTAGCCGGACAGCAATGAAATCAATTATGGTATACAATGAAGTTGTCATTCAAAATTTAAAAAAGAATGCAGAGTTATGCTTACCCTGAAGGCCGTGTAAAAACAATGATGCCGTTGGTTGCAAGAAAATCTGTGTGCATGCCGGTGTGAATGCCGGATGCACAGTCTACGCAAGCGCTCACTGGGAGTACGGCTTGATCGATGCAAAAATCTGCGGCCAGTGTTTACTTGCAAAAGTAAACACAAAAGCGCCGCCGCAGGCGGCGGAGCAAGCCGAAAACGACGTTTTTCGGGAGCGATCTTAGCAAAAACAAGTCCTCGTATTTTTTGCAATTTGACACCAGTCGTTGCCCGAGAGGGCAGCACGGCGGCGAAACCGCCGTAAGCAAAGCAAAAACCGCGTTTTTTGCTTTGCGATCTTTCGGAAAATATCCTTTAAAAATCTCAAAGCTATTTTCCGAACATCACACTAGGAGCCTTTGCCGGCTTTATTTGGCAAGCTGGTTCAGCTTGTTCCACACGGTTACCCTACTGATATTCAACACATCGGCCAGGAGTGTCTTGTTATACCCGCATTCCTTGTATCGCTTTTGTATTATTTCCATTTCCATGTTTGCCAGGGTATCTTTTTTTATGGACACAGTGTTTTCATCCTGGCCCGGCAGCGGCTCTGAATGAATGTTTTTACCTTGAGAGATAAAGGACTCCAATAGTTCCTCAGGAGGAATGTGATTGGCCAAAAGGCTTGCTTTTTCTATAAAGTTCTGCAACTCCCGCACATTGCCAGGCCAGTCGTAGTCGATCATTTTGTTGATGGCTGTTTCAGGGATAAGGGAAAAGTTCATATTATAACGGGGGCAAAGCTCTCTTGCGATCAAAGGAATGTCTCCTTTGCGTTCGCGAAGGGGAGGCATCAAAATGTCCAAGACGCACAATCTGTAAAACAAGTCCAGGCGAAACTTTCCACTGCGGACTTTGGCCCGCAGGTCGCTGTTGGTGGCGGCCAAGATCCGAACATCCACCGGGATCACCTTGTTCGAGCCAAGTCGCCTGATTTCTTTTTCCTGAATGACTCGCAGCAAATTATTTTGTATTTCCGGAGTGATACTGCCAATTTCATCCAGAAAAATGGTCCCTCCGTGGGCCACTTCAAACAGGCCGGGTTGCCCGCCTTTTTTCGCTCCGGTGAAAGCGCCTTCATCATACCCGAACAACTCGCTTTCCAGCAGATTCATGGCCAGGGCCGAGCAGTTGATTGCTACAAAGGGTCCCTTGTTCCGGTCACTAAGGTTATGGATACTTTGCGCCAACACCTCTTTGCCGGTGCCGGACTCTCCCGTGATAAGCACGGTTGAATCGTATTTCGCATACCGGCGCGCCATTTCTCTGCAATTACTGGCGTTTCTGCTTTTACCCACAAACATATCTATGGTATATCGTGCCTGATGCCCCTTATTATGAAGGTGGGTGCGTATCTGAGATTCCATTGTTTGAATGCGGGAAGTATCCTGCAAAAATAACACTGTTTTGTCGCTATCTTTATCCAGTTGGATTGGCTGGTGCCTGCACATGTAGCTGGATTCCCCCAGGGTAACAAGCAGGCCGCGCTGAAAGCTGCCCCGCTTGATGCCATCCAGTAACGTCTTGTTTTTGGCGATGGAAAAAAATGATTTAGAGCCGTTGGAAACCTTGCCAAGCAACTCGTCCGCCCCAGGATTGGTAAGAATGATATTGCCGGCGCTGTCCAAAAGCACAATGGCATCGGAGACATGATTGATAATTTGCCCGATAAGCTCCATCTGCGCCCGCTCTTTTCGGACAATTTCCACCACCCGGACAGCTTCATCGATGGTCTGCTCCAATGCTTCCGGGCTGGTTTGCACCAGGACGCTCTTCATGCCGAGATCCTCAGCTATCTTGACGGTAACGCTCCCTCCCACGATAACGCGAATCCCGTTTGCTTTCAGCTGTTCGACGGCTTCAAGGTTTTCCTGCCGTGTTTTGTAATTAAAAAACGGCACCAGCTGTATGCCGAGGCTTTTTTCAAAGATTCCCACAATTCTTTCATAGGAAGAATGAGTCACAAGACCGATACGTCCATCGAACTCTCGCGCTTTCACCAAGGCATGCAATAGATCCATATCACTGAAGTTGCAGTGAATTATTGGCAAAGTGCAGTTGCGCCTGATGTAATCGCAAGTGGCGCCGCGGCTGATGATGCCCTCCACGCCGTCAGTTTCCATTTTGAGAGCCTCCTCAAGCGCTTGCGCGTAGGTGGCCTCTCGTATGTACAATTCAACGCCAGGCTTTTTGTGGATCAGGGCGATACTTTGCACCATCTCTTTATACGGAGCGATAATGCCGATCTTCATACAAACCTCACGGATCTGCAGTTATGCCATGACATACTTAGTGCTAAAAAAAATAAACGAATCGCGATCAGGTGGTTAAATTTTTGAACGAAATTAGTAAAATGTCCAGTATATTCTGGCAATAGCGTGTTCAACGCAACCCTTTATAACAAAAACCCCACAGATCTGAGGGTGCATCCGGGTATAGCCAGTGTTAAAAAAATCAACAAATCACCATAACCAAGCTAAACAACTGAACGAACCTTGCAAAAAGCCCGGCACATTCTGGCAACAACGCGATCAACACGGCTCGTTATAACAAAAACCACGGCATTGATGTCTCCCAGCGTATTTTTGTTAAGGTAGATAGTAGAGAACCTGGCGCCACGATTTCCGGCACATTCCGGCGCGGCTTTTACGCCGCGACGGATTCTCCTCTTGCATGGCCCGGGTGGTTCCGGCAGCAAAAAAGCGTCCCGGCCGCCGAAAAAATTGGGGCCGCGCCTTGCAATTTTTTCTGTTTTGCCCTATTGCTTTCCCCTCACGGTTTGGGGTGCGGCTGACAACCGCCCGGCAAACGCTGGAATTCCCCCCTGTTCCGCGGAGCGGTAGTTAAGACGGTTATAACGCCGGCCTGTCACGCCGGAGGCCGAGGGTTCGAGTCCCTTCCGCTCCGCCAGATTTTTCCGGGCAAAGGCCCGAATGAGATACAAAATGCCTTTCGTGGGCAGCGGCAGTGACATGTCGCACGGAAGCACGGTAGCGGCTTCCATATACCCCGGAGGGGGCGGCCGGGCAAAGCCCGCCGCGCGCCAGCGCTTTGAGCGACGAAGGCGGGCGAAACGTGCTTTGCGCGTTCGCATCATTCCCGCCTGAGAAGCGTAAATTGGAGCGGTAGTTAAGACGGTTATAACGCCGGCCTGTCACGCCGGAGGCCGAGGGTTCGAGTCCCTTCCGCTCCGCCATTTAAGTAAAATCAATGGGCTGCATGAAAAATGTAGCCCATTGATTTTTTTGTTGCTCATCGATAGGAGGAGTTTTGCTATGGCTATTCCTCATGAATATACAATCCAGGCCGCCCGTCCGAAACATATACCATTCTTGAATGATATTGAGCTGGCCGCCGCCACGATTTTCCCTCCCGGTTCCATTCCAGCGCGCATCTTGTCAGAGAGAGTGCCGGAAAGCACATTAATGGAAGCCATGCGCTACGGCAGGCTCTGGGTCGCCCTTGACGCGGACGCAAAACCGGTTGGCTACGGCTTGCTGCAATGTGTCGATGGTGCGGCGCTGCTGGCTCAATTGGATGTGCACCCGGATCACGGGCGACGGGGGCTCGGCACCGCGCTCGTCCGGCGGATAATTGAAACAGCCCGCTCCCGTGGTGCGGATGCCCTGTACCTGACCAGCTTCACCAAGGTGCCTTGGAACGCGCCGTTTTACGCCCGCCTGGGTTTTGTCACGCTTTTAGATGCCGATCAGCCGCAATGGGTTCGAGAGATTCTTGCGGAAGAGCGGGACAGAGGTCTTGAAAATCGCACGGCCATGCGCCTGACGTTGACAGACAATTAAGCGAAAGCGCCTGCGGCCGCTGCCGGGCCGCGTGCAGCACGCGCAAGATGAATCTCTCGCCGTCACCTTCAACATACACCACCACATAGTTCGTCCGCACGACCATTTCCCGCGTACCGGGAACGCGGCCAACCTTGTACATATGGGGATGTGTCGTCAATTCCTTGCCGGAAAATAAAAAGCCTCTTTATGCGAACAGACCCTGAAGTATTTCATACTTCAGGGTCTGTTCGCATAAGCGAAAAAACGTTCGCACTTCGTCGGCTATGCCGTCTTTTCCGTACCGTCGCGGCCGAGGGTGATTTCCTTGAGCGGAAAGGCCATGCCGCTTTCGGCGTAGGCCGTGCGCAGGGCCTGGACCAGGCCGCCGCAGCAGGGCACTTCCATGCGGATGACCGTGCAGGACTTGGGTTTGGCCGTGCGGAAAATCTGAGTCAGTTTGGGGGCCAGCAGGCCGCCTTCCTCAAATTTGGGGCAGCCGATCAGCGTGATTTTGCCTTTGGCGTATTTTTGAAAATTTGCGGCCACGGGCGCGGCGCAGTCGGCCGCGATGACCAGATCCGCCCCGCGCAGAAAAGGCGCGTCCGCTGAAACCAGGCGCAGCTTGACCGGCCAGGGCGCGCCGCCCATGGCCAGAGCGCCGGGGCAGCCGCCATGCATGGGCAGGGGGCGTTTTTGTTCCGCGATCTTCTGCTGTTTCGCCACATGGGCCATGGCCGCGTCTTCGTCAAAAGCAGCCGCCTCGCGCTGGATGACGCGCAGGGCGTCCACGGGGCAGCGGCCAAGGCAGGCCCCCAGCCCGTCACAAAAGGAATCGGAAACAACCTTGGCCTTGCCGTTCACAATGGCAATGGCCCCTTCGGCACAGTCGGCCACGCAGTTGCCGCAGCCGTTGCAGCGTTCTTCGTCTATTTCAATAATGTTGCGAATCATGTTTTTTCCTTTCGAAGGACGCTGTCCTCCGAGCCCCCTGCAAGGGGTCTGAGGTCCCTTGACCCCGTATCAGGCGCGGATAATTTCCGCCGTGCGGTACATATCCGCGCCCGTCGGGGGTGCAGGGGCATCATGCCCCTGCCGGAGGGGTTCGGGGAGGCAAAGCCTCCCCGGCCGCGTGCCCTTTACCCCAGGATTTCTTTCAGGTCGCCTTCGGCTGTGCCGATGGGTTTGATGGCGAAAGCGTCGACCAGCACTTTGAGCACGTTGGGTGTGACAAAGGCGGGCAGAGTCGGTCCCAGGCGGATGTTCTTGATGCCCAGGTGCAAGAGAGCCAGCAGCACGGCCACGGCCTTTTGCTCGTACCAGGATACGATGAGCGACAGGGGCAGTTCATTGACGCCGCAGTTGAAGGCTTTGGCCAGGGCCAGGGCGATCTGCACGGCGGAATAGGCGTCGTTGCACTGGCCCACGTCCAGCAGGCGGGGAATGCCGCCGATGGCGCCCAGGTCCTTGTCGAAGAAGCGGAACTTGCCGCAGGCGAGCGTCAGCACGACCGTGTCCTTGGGCGTTTTTTCCACGAATTCGGTGTAATAGTTGCGGCCGGGTTTGGCCCCGTCGCAACCGCCCACCAGGAAGAAGTGGCGAATGGCCCCGGATTTCACGGCGTCGATAACCTGCGGCGCGACGCCCAGCACGGCGTTGCGGGCAAAGCCGGTGAACACCTTGACTTTGCTGCCGTTATTTTCATCGTCTGCGCTGAAGCCGGGCAAGGCGAGGGCGCGCGCGATGACCGGGCCGAAATCGCTGTTGTCGACATGGGTCACGCCGGGCCAGGACACAAGTCCGGTGGTAAAGACGTTGGCGATGTACGAAGGCTGCGGGTTCTGAATACAGTTGGTGGTAAAGAGAATGGCGCCGGGGAAGGCGGCGAACTCTTTCTGCTGGTTCTGCCAGGCCGTGCCGTAATGGCCGATGAAGTGCGGGAATTTTTTCAGACCCGGATAGGCGTGGGCCGGCAGCATTTCGCCGTGGGTGTAAATGTTGATGCCCTTGCCTTCGGTGGCGACAAGCAGGGTATAGAGATCTTTCAGGTCATGGCCGGAAACGAGAATGGCCTTGCCCGCCTTGGGGCCGAGCGGCACCTGGGTGGGCACGGGGTGGCCGTATGCGCCGGTATTGGCCGCGTCCAGAAGTTCCATGGAACGCAGGGCGCTTTTGCCCGCGCCCAGCACGGCGCCGACCCAGGCGTTCAGATCACGGCTTTTGCCGTCAAAACCGGCGGCCAGACCCTGGTAAACTTCGGCGTACAGTTCGGGGTCCTCCTGCCCCAGAATGGCCGCGTGGTCGGCGTACGCGGCCACGCCCTTCAGGCCGTACAGCAAGGTCTGCTGCAGGGAGGCGACGTCGGGATTCGCGTCCAGACTGTTTGTCGCGGCCGCGGAATATTCCGCTACGCCGCCGGACAGGGTGAAGGCGGGTTTCCAGCTGTCCGGGCCCTGGCCTTTGGCGCTGTAGCCGGACTTGGCGGCGAGCGCGTCGCGGGCTTTGACGACCCTGTCCAGGCAGTCGTACAAAGGTTGCGGATCAAAGCTGACGTTGGTCAGGGTGGTGAAAAGGGCCTTGACCGCCATACGGTCGACGTCCTGATCAATGACGCCTTTGCTTCTGGCGTGCAGGGCGACCAGGGAAAGGCCCCGCAGGGCGTACACGATCATATCCTGCAAAGTTGCCGCGTCGGCTTTTTTTCCGCACACGCCCATGCTGGTGCAGGCCACGCCCTTGGCTGTCTGTTCACATTGGTTGCAATACATGGCTTTCCTCCGGGTTTTTTTCGACCTTGTTGCATCCTGTATACGGCAGGATAAAAACAGAGGCCGTGATTTAGGTCACATTTCAGAAAAAAATTTGAGGGCGGGATGCTTTCGCTCTGTATATAAAAATATTTATTTGCTACTATTGTATTTCATAACGGATTTATTTAAAACTGGTACAATGAGAAAAACTCTTGCCATAGTCACGCTCCTCGGCGCGCTTTCCGGCTGTGCGGTATCTCCGTCCATCCCGATTCTGGGCGCGTTTTTTCCCGGCTGGTTGCTGTGTTCCATCGGAGCGTTGTTTGCCACGCTCATCATCCGGGCGCTGCTTATTAAGGCGGACCGGGCCGACAGCCTGGGGCCGCCGGTTGTCGTTTATCCGTTGATGGCGGCTATCGGCACGATTCTTTTCTGGCTTTTGTTTTTCCGCAACTAAGCGGTACGGATACAGATATGGAAACAAAACAAGCGAAAAGCGGAAAAAGCAAATGGGGCGTGCTGGTGCTGCTGGTCGCCGCGGTATGTCTCGGAGGCTATGCGATCCATCGCCTGGACACGGCGCCGAGAACGGACGACGCATATGTCTATGCCCCTACCATTCGTGTCGTGCCGGAAGTCAGCGGGTATATTGCGGAACTTCCGGTCAGGGACAACCAGGCCGTAAAAAAGGGCGACACGCTTTTTGTGGTGGACCCGAAACCGTACCGGGAAACCCTGGTCAAAGCCAGGGCGGCCCTGGCGGTACTGGACGAGGAGATAAAGCTGGCCTCCAGGGCCGTGGGCCCCCCCGCCGGGTAACCCGGGCCCGCCCAAGGCCCCCAGGCACGGGCGGGGGTGCGCCCGCGCCACCCCCCCACCCACAA
>JAVBRE010000018.1:0-11290 GCA_031548325.1 Desulfovibrionaceae bacterium | reverse complement strand
CGCCAGCCAGGTCTTGCCGGCCAAATCCGCGGGCCTTTTTTTCGCCGGAGCAAGGTATGACTCGACTTCCACGCGCAGCGCGGCGGCCCCGCCAGGATAAAAACGCCCCGCAACCGCCGGGTTGCGGGGGCTATCGTTCAGAACGGCCATGGAAACCTCCTTGTAGCATGCCCCGTGATGCCTCGAAAACACGCCGCCCGTTCAGGCAGTTGCGAGGGCAAGGGGACTAAGCCCCCTTGCGGGGTCCGGGGCAGCGCTCCGCTTGCTCTTACAGTTGCCCGTCGGGAGAGAATTTGGCCGCATCTTCCGTAAGCTTGGCGCCGCGCAAGGTGGAGGCGGCCGTGCGACCGTATACGCTGCCGGGATATTTTTCCGCTAGCTCCGTCAAGGTTTTTCGCCATTCCGGGGTATTGCCCTGCTTTTGGTATATCTGGGCCATGCGGAACAAAAGGCCCTGGCGCTGCGAATCCTCGGGCTTCAACTGGTTCATGTACTGCTGGGCATACTCCAGGGCTTCGGTAAGGCGTCCCGCCTTTTCCGAGATGTCCATCAGCGAAGCCAGAAGGCCGATGATCTTGCCCGTATCGGCCTGCCCGGGGTT
Organism: Desulfovibrionaceae bacterium; assembly: GCA_031548325.1. Classification (GTDB taxonomy): domain Bacteria; phylum Desulfobacterota; class Desulfovibrionia; order Desulfovibrionales; family Desulfovibrionaceae; genus FLUQ01. Next base: position 10,689 of record JAVBRE010000018.1, on the reverse strand, counting down.
CACTCTGGCCAGCTCGAGAAAGCGGTTGAGCGAGCTGCGCCCCATCAGATAAGCGTCATGCAGCTCGTTCTTGCCTTCTGCATCGCGGGCCAAAAAATACTCCACGTAGGCCTGTTCCGAGGCCGACAGCTTGCCTTTTTCCGACAGTTCCTTCCAAATGGGCGCCGCTTCCGCGCTTTTATTCAGATTTTCCTTGGCCAAAGCCAGGGAGTACTTCAGTTGTCTTGCCGCGCCGTCCGTCAGTTCCCACAGTTCGACGCGCTCCGCGATATGTTCGATATGCTTCCACTGGTCGTTTTCAAGGTCAATGGTCAGGGCCAGTCGAAGCGCCTGCTCGGAATAGGTCTGTATTTTGGCTCCCAGGAAAAAGGGCTCCACCGTATTCAGAGCGGCCCCGGCGTCGCCGTCCTTCCACTGGCCGGCGGCGAGAGCCACCCGGCTCGCGGGGTCAAGGGCTTCCTGCTGTTTTTGTATTATAGGAAACTTGTTCCACAAGGCCGCCACCTGGGCCGGACGGTTCTGGGAAATGCTTTCCGCCGCCAGAATGGCGAAAGTTTTCAGGGCCACTTCTTCGGCCTTGGGCGCGAGTTCGTGTTTGGGAAAACGCTGGACCAGATCGGCGCACTGTTGCAGCGCGTCCTCATAGCGTTTGTTCCACAAATACCACATGGCCAGCTTCAACTGCGCCAAAGGCACGAGCTGGCTGTCGGGAAAATCTTTGATGATCTTGGCATAGACCTCCGCCGGCCGCAAACTGGCGGGTCCCTTGAAAATCGAAAACATCTCCGAAATTTCCGGCCGGTCGTTGATGCTCGATTCCGCAAGGCGCATCATGGCCACCAGTCCCCCGTCTTTCTTGGGGAAACGCCTTTCGGCCTCCGCATATACTTCCCTGGCGGCGGCCGGCTGCTTTTTGCGGACATAGACATCGCCGATACGGGTCAGCACAACGTCGGCGTTGGGTCCGTCCGGCATCAGGTTGTACAGGGTCCAGTACTTGTTCAGCGCATAATCGAAGTTACCCTCGCGAAAGGCCACGTCGCCCATCATTTCCAGAATGGGCGGGTGGTCCAGATAAAAGCGGGGCCAACGGGAATCAATATATTCCACAACCTGCATGGCCTGCGGGTAATAGCCCAGCGCCGTGTAGCAGCGGGCCAGCCCCAGCGTCGCCTCGCGCACGTATTCGCTTTCCGGAAAATGCTGGATCACATATTGAAACTGGTCCGCGGCCTTTTGCATTTCGTTCCGGCCATAAAAATAGTCGCCCCAGTAATAGTAGGTCAGGGGGATGTTGGTATCCAGCGGAAACTGACGGCGCAGCATGTTGAAATACGCTTCCGCTTCCGCGATATTGCCGGTCTTCAGATTGAGATAGCCCAGACGCAGATAGGCCCCGGCGTTGCGCGGGGACTGCTGGTTGTAGTTCATGGCCGAGATGGTGGCGGACATGATCTCGTCGTAGTGCGCCGACAGATTGTCCTTGTTGGCCGTAAACAGCATTTCCGCAGTCAGGTGCCGCGCCTCTTCGGTCTGGTCGCGGGTCAGATGCGGGTTGGTAAGCAGTTTGCGTGATTTTTCCAAGGCGTCATTATATTTGGCGGCGGCAATGTCGCGCCGGATTTCGGCTATGGCCTGGGCGGGGTCCGCCGGCGCTTCCACGGGTTTGCCCTGGGCGTCGACGTACACGACTTGTTGCGTGCCGTTGCCCGCGCCCCTGGTCGCATTGGCGGGACGCTGCGCAGCGGCGGCAATGGCAGCGGAAGTCTCGTTGGAAATACGCTGTCTGGCCGAACCGATCTGTCCGGATGCGGCGGCGGAAGGTCCGGCCGCGCTTGTCGCGTTGGCGGCGGATATTCCGGCCTTTGCGGAGGACGAAGTCGCAGCCTCGGCCTGCATGTCCTTCCAGTCGTTAGGGCCGCCGGGGTTGATCCGGAAACGATAATCAAAGGCGGGACCGCGTGGAACCGCCGGCTGTTCCGCCGGTTTTGACGAGGCCTGGGCGAGGGGCGACGTCTGTGTTGCGGGCAAGGCCTGCGCCGGAGCTTGAGCGGCTGCAGAAGACGCGGTCTGCGCGACGGGCCGGCTCTGCGCGGATGGCGCGGGAGCGATTTGCGGCTGTGTCGCGACAGGCCGCTCCGTCCGCGCGGGCGCGGCAGCGGCCCCTCTCGTCTCTTGCGCCGCCGGAACGGTTCTGGGTTGCGGCAGAACGGGCATGGGCATCTGCGGTTTCGGCGGGTCCGTATTGGTCAGGTTACGGGCAATGGCGCCGATGGTGACGCCCCCCGACCGCGACGGAACTCCTTCCCCTGTCTGCTGCTGCGCCGGCGGCGTTACCGGCTGCGCCGGCGGAAGGGCCTGATCCGAAGGTTGCGGACCGGGCGCCGCAGGTACCGCCGCGGCTGCGGCCGCCGACGGCATGACGGCCTTCGGGGTCAAAGAGGCGGGCGATTCTTCCGAAGCGGGTTCGGGCCGGGTCTGCGCCGCCGGTGCGCTTTCCGGCGCGGCCTGCGGCGCTGTCGCCTGTCGCGTCGGGGCGGACGGCATTCCGCCCTGGTCGCCGTCGCTCGGTTTCCAGCGCGCGCCCAGGGGGTCGGGAAAAACATCAATAATAATGATATTGCGGTCAGGCCTGGTGACCACATAGCCAAATGCGGGCGTTTTTGTGAAAAAGGCGAAAGCTCTGCCGCGCGGCACGCCTTTGTAAAAAATCCGCGCGCCTTCCGGAGATTCTTCTTCCTTCATTCCCAGCGGCGGCACGCCAAGGTCCAGCAGCAGGCCGTGGCGGTCCACCCGCCTGACCTGCCCGGCGAAGCCTTCTTCCTTGTTCAGGGTGACGGTGGCGCGTTCGCGGTCCGGCAGAATTTCCCATTGCAAGGTGGCGGCCCGCGCATCGCAGACGAAAAGCGCCGACAGCACGCAGAGCCAGAGCAGGGACCGGACAAGGCCGGCAAGGGATGTTCCGTTCACGCCATGCTTCATGCAAAAACCGTGCGATCTCTTGAAGTTTATTCCATGTTCCGCTTTTTGAGCTTTTCGATCAGGGTCGTCCGCTTGATGCCCAGAATTTCCGCCGCCTGGTTCTTGACGCCGTCGGCCCGCTGCAGCGCTTCCGACAGCAGGCGTTCTTCAACGGTGTCCAGAAAAACCTTCAAATCCATTCCCTTTTCCACAAGATCCGCCAGGGTGGGCCAGACAAAACCGCCGCGCGCCGCGAAAGGCGCATCCGCCGCCGCAGGGGCGGCCCCGGCGAAAACCGGCGCGGGAGCCGGATCCGGCAGATTGACCAGATCTCCTACCGAAATCAAAATTTTTTGCGGCAAATCAACGGCTTCCACCCTGTCGTTTTCGCATAAAATGGACACGCGTTCCATAAAGTTTTCCAGCTCGCGCACGTTGCCGGGCCAGCCGTAAGCGGACAGGGCTTTGCGCGCGTCGGGCGACAGGGTCAACACGGCGCGGCCGCGCTTGCGGCAAAATTCGCGCAAAAAATGGTCGGCCAGCACCAGAATGTCGCCGCCCCGGTCGCGCAGGGCCGGCAAATGCAGCGGAATCACATTGAGCCGGTAATACAGGTCCTCGCGAAAACGCCCCACCGCCACTTCCTGTTCCAGGTCGCGGTTGGTGGCCGCAACGATGCGCACATCCACCTTTTTGACGCCCGCGCCGCCAACCCGCTCTATCTCCTTTTCCTGCAGCACCCGCAGAATCTTCACCTGCAAAGTCAGGTCCATCTCTCCTATTTCGTCCAGAAAGATGGTCCCGCCTTCGGCCATTTCAAAACGGCCGGGCCGCGTGCGAATGGCGTGGGTAAAAGCGCCTTTCTCGTGCCCGAACAATTCCGATTCGAGCAGATCTTTGGGAATGGCCCCGCAGTTGATGGGCACAAAGGGCTTGTCATGGCGCAGGCTGTTGGCGTGCAGGGCGCGCACGAGCAATTCCTTGCCCGTTCCCGATTCGCCCGTCACCAGCACTGTGCTTTCCGTGGGAGCGACCTTGGTCAGCACGCGGAAAACCTCTTTCAACGTGGTGCTCTGACCGATAATTCCCTCTGTCTTTATGCTCATCACCTCTCCTTGTGAGGAAAGCGGCGGATATGCAGATTCTGTACTTTGCCTGTCAATTTCATGACGCAAAGTCAAGAGATAAATCGGATTTTTCTAGAAAAACTATAGATAAACCAAAGGCGCAAAAAAAAACCGCGTCCCGCGGTTTTGCAAAATACGCGGTAGTCGCGAGGTTACACTTTGAGGTCAAGCAAAGAACCCGTGACGTCCTCATGCGTGCGAAGAACAGCGGTATTGGCCTCAAAAGCCCGCTGGGCCGAGGTCATGCGCACGAATTCCTGCGCAAGGTCTGTATTGCTGCCTTCCATATAGCCGGTGGACAGCACGGTCCGTCCGCCTTCGGTAAAGGCGACGTTGGAAGGCAGAAGCGGCCCCGGAGTTGTATTGTGATAAATCGACCCCACAGTCACGCCCTGGTCGCCGTGCCCGCTCATCAGGTCCACCCGCTGGGACTGAAAGCCCGGCGTGTTGACGTTGGCCATGTTGTTGGCGCGCACCATCATGTCAACGCCGAAAACATTGAGCGCGGAGGCCGCGACGCTGCCCAGGGTGGTCATGCCTTTTTCACCTGCCCTCAATCAAAACCTTACCGTATGCGACACTATATGCACAATGCGCTATGTTGTCCATGCAAAGACGCAATAGCTGCCCGCTTTGGCGCAAGACAAGAAAAGCAAGTTTCGCACGGGAGCCTGTGCAGACAGAGGCGACCGGAGCAACAAGCGCGGCCTGACACAGTGCCGCGCCAAAGCGGGCGGCTATTTCGCCCGTTCCAGACAGGCGAACGCATTATGGCCATGGATGGATTCCTGGCTTTCAACCTCCACCCGGTACCAGGTGATCATGGGATGCTCATCCAGCCGCCTTGCCACCTCGCGCACCACGTCCTCGACAAAAACAGGATGGGCAAAGGCCTGTTCCGTGACATACTTTTCATCTTCCCGTTTCAATACCGGGTACACCGGCGAGGACCCGGCCGCTTCCGCCATGTCCACGCATTCTTCGATCCAGCACAGGCCGCTCATACGCACGGAAAAACGCACCTCGGCCCGCTGGCTGTGCGCGCCCTCGCAACTTATGGCTTTGGAGCAGGGGCACACCGTCATGACCGGCACGGCCACTTCCAGCAGCAGAGCCAGTCTGCCCTCTTTCATTTCACCCGTCAGGCGGCATTCGTAGGCCAGCAGCCCGGAAACGCCGGACACGGGCGCGCGCTTGCGGATGAAATATGGAAAACTGAACCGGGCGTAAGCTTTTCCGGCCAGCAAGCGTTTGTTCATGTCATCGAGCAGGGTTTTGATGGACCGATAGCTGAGTTCCTCGTTCCAACCCTCCAGAGCTTCCACAAAACGGCTCATGTGCGTGCCTTTGAAATGGGCGGGCAGATCGACGCCCAGGTCAACCAGGGCCACGGTATGTTGCGCGCCCTTTTGGCGGTCGCTGACGACCAGGGGCAGCTTGAGCCCCTTGACCCCGACCGTGTCGATATTGAGCGCCACTCCGGCCGGATGGTTCTGCACGTCGGCCATCGTCATAGGTAGTCTCCGCCGCCCGCGGTCAGAACGAATTTGCCGTGTTTCACGCCCTTGACCGCCAGTATCTGGTTGGCAAAATCGCTGACGGCCTTGCCCTTGCCGCGCAGAACAAGCACTTCCAGGCAATTGTCGTGGTCCAGATGCACATGCAGGGTCGCAATGATCAAAACGTGGGCCTCGTGCTGAAGAGAAGTCAGTTTCTGCGCCAGATCGCTTTTATGGTGATCGTAGACCAGGGTCAGGGTGCCGGCCGCCTGCCCCGCGTCGTCAATGTTTTTGCGCGCGATAAGCGCATCGCGGATCAGATCGCGGATGGCCTCCGAACGCGTGTCGTAGCCGCCGACCCCGCAATAGGCGTCAAAAGCGCCAAGCAGGCCCTGGTCAATGGAAACGCCGAAGCGCACTGTATTGCCCATTGCTTTTATCCTCTTGCAAGTTCCCACAAATTGACGGAAACACGTTCCGGCTGCTCGTACAAAGCGGGCAGCCGCCCGCTGTAAACCCGCTCCGCCGTCCAGCCGCCGCTGAAAAGAGCGGCCCGAAACGACTGGTACACGTCGCGGCTGGGTTCCGCCATCCACGCCCTGCCGTTCGGCGCCAGAACATGGTTCATAAATCGCAGCACCGGTTCCACAAAACGGCGTTCGTACATGACGTCGCCGCCCCACAAAAAAGCGACGGAACCCGCCCGCACCGCCGGAAAACGCCAATCCATGACAGTCCACAGGGGCTGCGGCACGCCGTTGGCTTCCGCATTCTTGCGGGCGTACGCCAACGCTTCCGGCTCATAGTCCATAGCGATAACCCGGGCTCCGGCCATGGTTCCGGCCATGGCCGTCAGGCCCAGGCCGCAACCCAGGTCCAGGCAGCGCTGGCCCCTGATGCTGTCGGCGTGTCCCGTCAGCCAGTCGGCCAAAGCCAGGCTGGCCGGCCACAGTTCAACCCAGTAGGGAAGCCGTTCGTCATCCCCGAAATCTTCTTCGCTCATGGCATCCCACAAGTCCTCCAGATTGGCCGGACGATGCAGAACCCACTCACGCCCGCAGGCGCTGACCGTGATATCGGGCGTATATCGGGAATAGCCGTTCATATGCCGACACAAAAAAGCGACGGCATGTCCGCCGCCGCGCAATATGTTATTCGCATCGGCAGGCAACCGCAAAGGCGTGGAATTCTTCTTCGGGCAAGGCATGGCGAAAGTAATGCCCCTGCACCTGGGTGCAGCCTGCATCACGCAGAAACCGCATCTGCTCTTCCGTTTCAACTCCTTCGGCGACGATGTCCAGCCCCAGAGCTTTGGCCATCGAGATGATGGAAGAAACCAGAACCGCGTCGTTTCTGTCCTCGCACACGTCCTGAACAAAAATTTTGTCGATCTTGAGCGTGTCCACGGGAAAATTTTTCAGATAAAACAGAGAGGAATGACCCGTGCCGAAATCGTCTATAGCGATACGCACTCCCTGTTCCTTGAGGCGGCGCAGAACCGCCGCCGAAGCTTCCGGGTCGCGCATCATGGAACTTTCCGTTATCTCCAGCTCAAGCAGCGAGGGCGGCAGGCCGGTCTCGCTCAGGATATGGGCGACCTGGGCGGGAAGGTTGGCCTGAAACTGGCGGGCGGAGATGTTTACCGACATGACCAGCGATTCGAGCCCCCTGGCCGCAAGGCGCCGCTGAGCAAGGCAGGCCTCGCGCAGCACCCACTCGCCCAAATTGACGATAAGGCCCGTATCTTCAGCCACCGGAATGAATTCGCCGGGCAGCACGGCCCCTGACGGCGTGCACCAACGCACCAGCGCTTCCATACCCGCAATGACATTGCCCGCAACGCGCACCTTGGGCTGGTACTCCAGAACGAATTCATTGTTTTCAAGCGCCTTGCGCAGCATCTTGCCCAAATCCCGCCGACGGGCCGCTTCCAGCACCATGGCCGCGTCAAAACGCCCGAGCCTGATGCCCTGGTCCCTGGCGCGGTACATGGCCAGGTCGGCGTTATTGATCAGGATATCCGCGTCGCTCGCATCTTCCGGATACAGGCAGTACCCGATGTTAGCCTGCAAATAAACTTCGTGCCCGACCACAAAAAAGGGTTCGGCAAAAACCCGCCGCAAAGCAAGACCGAAGTTCAGCGCCGCTTCTCCGCTGGTATAGATCGGAGACAACACCGCGAATTCGTCGCCGCCCGTTCTGCCGACAACGGCGTTTTCTCCCGCCGCCGCCAGGATGCGCTGGCCGGTCTCGCACAGCAGCATGTCGCCGATGGTATGCCCCAAGCTGTCATTGACGGTCTTGAAATCGTCAATATCTATCCAGAACAACGAAAAGCCGTCTTTGTCCTTGCTTTTGCGAATCAGGTCCACCACGTAGTCGCGCACGCCCAGACGGTTGGGCAATTTCGTCAGTTCGTCGTGGGTGACCTGATGAATGATGCGCGCTTCCTGTTCTTTCAGCGCTTCTATGCTCTCTTCCAGCTTCCGGGTACGCTCGCGCACTTCGCGTTCCAGCCGTTCCTGGTACCGTTCGCGTTCTTCCAGAAGATCCGCGCGCTCAAAACACTTCGCAATGGTGTGTTCAAGCACCCGCATATCGGTGATGGGTTTGGTCACATAGTCCCAGGCGCCCTGGCGCAAGGTTTCGACGGCGTCTTCCAGCACGCCGATGCCGGAGACGACAATCACCGGAATTTTCGGCGCCAGTTCGCGAATGTGCCGCAAAAACTCGCCGCCCCCCATGACCGGCATCCACAAGTCCACCAGAATAAGGTCGGGTTTGCCCGAAGCGAAAGCTTCAAGCCCCAGAGCGCCGTTTTCCGCTTCCAGCACCACATAGCCGCTGTCTTCAAGATACGCGGCGATATTGGCGCGGACGTTGTTGTCGTCGTCAATGGTCAGAATGCGGCGCAGACCCGTATGCATAAATTATTTCCGTTGTACGCGATGAGCGGAACGCCTTTTCTTATGCGAATCGAGCGGGTTCTGCAAGGCTCTGATCGCCTCCGGCGCGGCGTGCCGGGGCAGTTCGTTCCCGCTTGCGGGCCCCAGAATGATCTGGGCTCCGTCATAGTACAAGGGAACGTCCTCCAGAACCTCTTCCGCTTCTTTGAAGGTACGCCACGGCCCCGCGCAGATATGGTAGGGCGATACCGGTTCGTCGGGAACGCGAAAAACCGCCGCCGCCAGCTTCAGCCGAAACCGGACGTCGCGCAGCAGTTCGAACGCCGACGGTTCGTCCGGCCTGACTCCGAACTGCAAATAATACGCGCTGTCCGCATCCAGGGGAACGCCTTTGGAATCGCTGACAACTTCGGCCCAGACGGTGGTGATCCCCCGCCGCACGAAGTTCAGCACCCTGGCCGCCCTGTATGAGACATCAAGCTGTCTCTCTCCGGCAAAAGGCCCTCTGTCGGTGATCGCCACCAGAACGTGATATGCATTGTGCAAGTTATATACGCGAAGCACCATGCCGAACGGCAAAGTTTTGTGGGCCGCGGTGAAATGCATGCGGCTGAAAATCCTGCCGCTGGCCGTCATCTTGCCGTGAGCGGTGGTGCCGTACCAGGAAGCCGTGCCCATGAGGGTTCGCGCTTCGGCGGCAAAGACATGAACCGGCGTCAACAAAAGCATCAGAAAAGCCGCCCTTGTGAGCCCGCGGCGAAAGCAGACCAGGCGATTCCACATTATGGCAACTTCCCTTATCGCGGCGCCGGTGTCAAGTTGTTATCCTCCCGACGCCTCCCGCACAAAAGCAAGCGCCCACCCGGGCACGGCGGGAGCGAAAATCTGCATGCAGGCGCCGAAAGTCCGCCGCAGCAGCAGGCCGTCGCGGCGCTGGCCCCAGTCGGTTCCGATGCCGCGCTCGAGCAGGCCTTGCCCTTCCAGTCCGTCAACTGTGCCGTAGTAATAGGCGTGTCCCCGAATCGCGCGCCCCGCCGGAAAAAACGGCGTATCCTCGCGCGGCGTCGCTTCTACGTACCCCAGACAGCCGGGCCTTTCTCCGGCCGCGACCCGAACGGGAAAAACCCCGGCCATGGGATAACTGACTCCGCCCGTGGTGAAAGATTCGCCCAGAAAGAAAAAACCCGCCTGTTCCGCATAGATCGGCAAGCCCGACGCCGCCAACCGCGCCGCATGCCTGCGCGCGCCGCTTTCGGCCAGACGGGCCGCATACGGAACAAGGTCCCCGCCGCCGAGATACAGACCGTCAAGGTCCGGCCAGGGCGCATCGTCCAGCAAAGATACAGGAACAAGACAGGCTCCGGCGTCGCGCAGGGCTTCCAGGTTCTCTGCATAATACTGCCACAGCGCGGCATCGCGCGCCACGCCGATCCGCGCCGCGCAGCCTCGCCCCGAAGAAGCCGCGGCGTTTCGCCCGTCGCCGGGCAAAGGCGGAGCGCTTTGCGCCAACGCAAGCACGGCGTCCGTATCAACGTGTTCCGTCACAAAGTCGGCTATCCGGTCAAGAGCTTCATTCGCGTCCTGATGCATGCCTACGGCGACGAGACCTTCGCGGCGTTCCACAATAAGCGGCGCATCCAGACGGGGAAGCACCCCGTAGACGGGAACTCCGGCCAGTTCGGCCACCGCCCGGGCAGCCAGCGCGCCGTGGCGGCTCCCCCCGCTGCGGTTGAGAATGACGCCCGCGATGCGGGCGCCGCCGGGAAAATTTTTGCAGCCCGCGACCAGAGCCGCCGTGGTCCGGGTCATCTTGGTGCAGTCGACCACCAACAGGACCGGGGCGTCAAGCTGTCTGGCCAACTCGGCCGTAGAGCAACTGCCCGCGAGATCCCGCCCGTCGAAAAAACCGCGGTTGCCTTCAATCACAACCAGATCCGCACCGGCGGACCAGGCGCGAAAATGCCCCCGCAAGGCTGTTTCATCCAGAAAAAAAGGATCCAGGTTGCCCGAACCGCCTTTGGCGGCAAGGCCGAGCCAGGCAGTGTCAATATAATCGGGGCCTTTTTTGAAAGGAAACACGCGCAAGGCACGGCGAGCGAAAACGCGGGTCAGCCCCAGGCTGACGGTGGTCTTGCCCGCGCCGCCGGAAAGTCCGGCGACAACCAGTCTGGGTATATGCATCGGTACCCTTTACCC
>JAVBRE010000089.1:0-12233 GCA_031548325.1 Desulfovibrionaceae bacterium | reverse complement strand
ATATCCAGGACCACATCCGCCATTTTCGCCAGGCTGGACGAAGCGTCGCCGGTCATGGCGATGAGCCTGGGGCCCAAGGAGCGCAGCGTGGGTATGATGGCGTTCAATTCGGCGGTTTTGCCGGAATAGGAAATGGCGATCACCACGTCGTCGGCCCGGATGGAACCCAGATCGCCGTGGGCGCCTTCCACGGGGTGCAGAAAGAAGGAGGCGGTGCCGGTAGATGAAAGGGTGGCCGCTACCTTGCGCCCCACCAGCCCGGATTTGCCCAGACCCGTGACCACAACCCTGCCCTTGCAGGCGGCGAGCAGGTCCACAGCCCGGGCGAATTCGTCGCCCAACCGCTCGCTTACGGCTTGAAGCCCCTGAATTTCAATGGAAAAAACTTCATCTCGCGCTACCTTGACCCAGTCGTATTTCTTCCGCTCGGACATGGCGAACCTCACGCTGCGGCCGTCTTTTCCCGACGGCGGGCCAGACCAAACACAATCAGCGCGCCCAGCATTTTGCTGACGGTCATCAGCAGCGCCGAGGGCACGGAAACAAGACCCAACAGAGCAAGAAAAACCGCGCTGTCCACCGGGGTGGAAAAGAGGCTGGACAGCAGCACGCGCTGAGAAAACGGCCTGCCGGTCCAGGTGTAGACGGCCCAGTCCAGCACTTCGCCGGTCAGAAAGGCGGCCACGCTGGCAAAAGCCACTTCCGGCCCGGCCATAGCCCAACTCAGCAGCCCGCCGGCCAGCATGGCAGGCAGGACCCAGTGCCCGATTTCCCTTTGGGCATAGTCGCGGATCACAAAAGTGAAGCCCACGATGAGGGATGCCGGGGGCCAGACCTCGCCGCCGGGCAGCGGCAAAGGAGGAATCACGGTGAACAGCCAGTTCACCAGAACCACGTTGGCGATATACAAGAGAGCATAAACCACGAAAAAAACCTCTATGAAGAACAGAACGTCAAACTTGATTTTTTACCTCGCTTGGCCGAAAAGGTAAAGGTGCGGCAAGGTCGGAGCCCAAAGCGCGGGAAATCTCGTACGCCGTCCGGCGCACGAGATTGATTTTTTCCGGCAGGGCGGCGTCGGCAAAGCGCGCTCCGGCCCCGGAGACGGACAGAGACGCCGCCATTTCGTTTCTGGCGTTGAAGATGGGAGCGGCAATGGACGAAACGCCTTCCTCGCGTTCTCCGTGGGCCACGACATAGCCGTCCTTGCGGATGCGGGCAAGATTCCGCGCGGACAAACCGGGAGTTTGGGCCAGGATTTCTTCCTGCAGGGCTGCTTCCGCGTAAGAAAGCAGCATCTTGCCCGGCGCGCCCTTGTTGATGGGCAAAAAATCTCCGACCTGGATCACCCGCCGCAGGGTAAACGTGCCGTCGACGCGTTCGATGCAGACCCTGTGCGCGCCCCGCTGCACATACAAACTGACGTTTTCCCCGCAGCTGTCGCGCAGGGCGGCCATATGGCCCAGCGCGACCTTGCGCAGGTCCAGGTTGGCAAAGCAAACGGCGCCGAGTTGGGCTATCTGCGGCCCCAGGCAATAGCGCTTGGTATCAGCGTCCCTGGACAGAAATCCGCGTTTTTCCAGAGTCGAGAGCAGCCGGGTCGTGGTACTGGGAGCAAGATCGATTTTGCGGCAAATTTCCACAAGCGAGAGTTCCGGGTTTTCGGCGCCGAAGCATTGCAATATGCCGAGAGCCCTGTCGGCGGAGCGGATGGAATCGGATGGAGGCATGGTGTCACCTTTTATTGCGCGTTCGCCGTTTCAGGTCACGCGGCCGCGAAATCCATCTGACGGAAAAGAATACGGCCCCTGTACATGGTCAGTTGCGGCATCAGCATTGCGTTGCCGAAAAAAAATTCCTTGAAGCTGTCGGTAAATTTGACGCGTTTTTCCTCCTTGCGCAGGATGGCGACATCCGCAAAGGCGCCGGGCGCGAGAGTGCCGATTTCTCCTTCCAGACCCAGCCAGCGGGCCGGGGCTTCGGCCGCGCAGCGGGCCAGGGCGGTTTCGTCCAGGCCCAGATTCAGGTACTTGGACAGCAAATAGGCCATGCCCATGACCGGCTCGCGGAACATGGTCAGGGTGGAGAGGTCCGTGCTGATGAAGTCCGGCAAAAAATCCTGTTCCAGCGCCCTGCGGGTCAGGGGCAGAGAAAAGTGGGCCGAACCGTTGGCCGCGTCAAAAAGAACGCCCCGTTCTCTGGCCCGGCGCATGCCCGCCGAAACATGGCCGGCCGCATTCAGAACGGTGTGGCCGTGCCCCTGGTACACATGGCAGATAACGTCGCCGGGCCGCAGAATATCCGCTATGTCCTCAAGGGGCGCGGCGGGATCGGTGACATGAACCACCACGGGCTTATGCATGCTGTCCGCTAAAGCCACTGTATGCTTCAGGGGGCCGAGGCCCAGTTTTCCCACGATGTTTTTGCTGACCCTGGCCTTGATGCCCACCAGCACGTCCGGGTATTCGGCGAACAGATCGCGCATGCGCGCTTCGTCATAACAGGCCGGATCCACATTTTCGTGATGCCTGCGCGTGCACAGGCCCGTGGGCGCGATGTTCAGCAGGCTTTTGATGCGCAGGCTCGCCGTGGCGATGACCGCATCATAAAAACCCTCAAAGTTGGCGGACCCGGCCGTGCCGCCGTCCAGAATGGTGGTCACCCCGCAGGGCGCAAAGGCGAATTCGTGGGGTACGCCGCTTTCGTTGCCCTTGGGGTAGACATGGGCGTGCATGTCGATGAGGCCGGGAAACACAAGGCAGCCTGAAGCGTCGATGACATATTTCGGCGCCGGGTCCCCGGCTGAAGGCGCGGGGATGATGCGCCCGCCCTTGACGTATACGTCGGCCAAACCGTTGACTCCGGCCGCCGGATCGACGACGCGGCCGTTGATGATGGCGATATCCGCTTGCATGGGTCCTCCGTATCCGGAAAGCGTTTACAACGATTCCGACCAGCGCGCGGTCAGCCAGGGTTCCAGCTGCCGGGCTTCCAGTTCAAAGCCCAGGCCGGGGGTCTGCGGCACGGAGATGGTTCCGTCTCCGTTCAGGCGGATTTCGCCGCAGAGCGCCAGCAGGGGGTTATAGGTCACGTCCATTTCAAGGTAGGGGTAGGGCGCGGGTCCTTCGCCGCAATATTCCGCGAGCACGGCCCCGGCTTGCAGAGAGGCGTAAAAGTTGACCAGAGTGCCGAAGACGTGCGGCATCGTGGGCACGCCGAAAGCGTCGGCCAGAGCGGCCGCGCGCATCAGGCCCGTGAAGCCGCCGCAGACGCAGGGGTCGGGCTGGGCGATGGAAAAGGTCCCGGCCTGAAAGAATTCCCGAAAGGCAGCGAGGCTGCCCAGGGCTTCGCCGCCGGAAAGCGCGAAGGGCACGGCTCGCGCCACGGTCTGGTAGCCGGGAATGTCGTCGGGGGGCACCGGCTCTTCCATCCACAGCAAATAGGCCTCTTCCATGCGCCTTGCCGCCGCGATGGCCGCGTGGGCGGTGTAGCCCCGGTTGACGTCCACCATCAGGGCCGCGTCGTCGCCGATCCGGCGCCGCATGGCGACCAGAGCTTTGCCGTCGGCAACCGGTCCGGCCCCGATGCGGGGCTTGAATCCGCGAAAACCCCTGGCCAGCAGTTCGTCTGTCTCTTTGGCGAAATCGCGGTAGGGGTCGCCGCCAACCTTGAGAAAGGGCGCGCTGGCATAGGCGAAAAGCCTGTCCCGCAACGCCCCGCCCAACAGGGCGTGCACGGGCGCGTTCTGAGCCCTGGCCCTGATGTCGTGCAGGGCGATATCAACGGCGGCAACGCCCATGATCGAAGCTCCGCGCCGGTCATAGCCCATGCTCGCGCACATGGAGTAAAAAAGGCGGCCGCTTTCCAGCGGGTTCTGGCCCAACAGCCTGGGCGCGGCCCGCGAGCGGATGAAACCCGCGGACGCGTGCGGGGTGGAATAGGTTTCGCCCCAGCCGCGCAGTCCGCTGTCGGTGACGATTTCCAGCAGCAGAAATTCGCGGGCTTTCAGCACCTGCGCGGAATTGGCCAAAGGTTCCGGCAGGGTGAAGGACAGGTGGTATCCGTTTATTTTCGCTATTTTCATTGCCGTTCCTTGGTTTGCCCGCCATCCGGCAAGCAGCTCAACGTGATTCTATCCTGCCCGCGATCAGGGCCTTCATGAGCGCGCGCATTTGTCAAAGGCCGCGAGGTTCGTGGTTTTGCCGGCCTTCAGCACTCCGCTTTCCGTTTCGTGCCCGACGTATTCCCGGGCCAGTCGGGCCACCCCGATCATCTTGTCGATGTCCACGCCGGTTTCTATATCCATCCCCGCGAGCATGTTCAGAATGTCCTCGGTGGCGACGTTGCCGGACGCGCCGGGCGCGAAGGGACAACCGCCCAGGCCCGCGAAGGAGCCGTCAAACCAGGTCACGCCGGCCATAAGTCCGGCGAAGATGTTGCCCAACGCCATGTTGCGGGTGTTGTGAAAATGCAGCACCCATTCCACACGGGGAAAGGCCTTCTTCATGGCCACGCATTGGGTGTAGACCTGCAGGGGGTGGGCCATGCCCGTGGTGTCGGACAAGGATATTTCCGTAATTCCCAAATCGATGAAGCTTCGGGCCATGTACTCGACCTGGCCCAGAGGCGCCGCGCCTTCAAAGGGGCAGCCGAAAGCCGTGCCGATGGCGGCGGACAGGGGTATGCCCGCATCCCGAGCCAGTTTCGCGCAGTCAACAAAACCCCGTACGGATTCCTGCGGCGTTTTGTTGAAATTGTTGCGGTTGTGCGATTCGCTGGCCGAGGCCGTCAGCTTGATCTTGCCGATGCCGGCCTCTATGGCCCTTTCCGCCCCGCGCGCGTTGGGCACCAGCGCCCTGAACTCCACACCGGGAACTTTGCCGACAGCGCGAAGCACTTCTGCTGTGTCGGCCATCTGCGGCGTGGCCTTGGGGTTCACAAAGGCGCCGATTTCAATAACCCTGAGCCCAGCGTCGATACAGCCCTTTACC
Organism: Desulfovibrionaceae bacterium; assembly: GCA_031548325.1. GTDB lineage: Bacteria > Desulfobacterota > Desulfovibrionia > Desulfovibrionales > Desulfovibrionaceae > FLUQ01. The sequence continues at coordinate 7,242 of JAVBRE010000089.1, read as the reverse complement.
AGGTTTACCTTCCGCTCGGTGGAAATGGGCGTTTTCTCGTTTTGCAGGCCATCGCGCGGGCCCACTTCGCAAATGACCGCTTTTTTGGGCAGCTTCATACGTTCCTCTTCAATGGTAATCCGTTTCGACCATTTGCGGGCATAGCCGCGTCAAATGACGCCCTGTTCCTTCAATTGCGCCAGACGGGCCGCGTCCAGGCCCAGCAGTTCGCCGTAAACTTCGGCGTTGTGCCGCCCCAGTTCCGGCCCGGGCCATTTTACCGCGCCGGGGTTATCCGCAAAACGGGGCACGATGCCCGGCATTTTGATGCTGCCGAATTCCGGGTGCGGCACATCCAGAATATTCCCCCTGGCCGCGTAATGCGGATCCGCAAAAATGTCGGCCATGCTGTTTACCAGATTGGTCGGCACCCCGGCCCCATCCACAGCGGGCAGCAGTTCGCTGTAATTCATGGAGCCGACCCAGGCGCGTACCAGGGCGTCCAGACTTTCGTCGTTGCGCAGGCGGGCGGCCATGTTTTCATACAGGGGGTCGGTCAGCAGATCCGCGCGATCCATGGCTCTGGCCAGATATTCCCAGGTTTTGTCCGTGCTGCACACCAGCACCACCCATTTGCCGTCCCGCGTCTCATAGGTCCCGCCGGGGCTGGAAGTGCCGCTCAACTTCGGGGTGCGCTCGCGCAGCACGCCGTTTTTGTCCAGGTCCATGACCGGAATTTCAAGCATGCGGAAGATGCCTTCATACAGACTGATGTCGATCTCATCGGCTTTGCCCTGTCTCACGTCGCGGTTGTAAAGGGCCATCAGAATGCCGGAAAGAGCGTACAGGCCGCTGACGTAATCGGTGAGGGAAAAAGAAGGACTGACCGGCGGCCGGTCCTTGAACCCGGTCAGATAGGTCATGCCGGAATAGGCCGTGGCCGGCGTGCCGAAGCCCGCCTTGTCCGCGTTGGGACCGGTCTGGCCGTAGCCGGTGAGCCGGGCGACGACCAGCTTGGGATTGGCCTTGAGCAGCGTCGCGCGGTCCAGTCCCCATTTGTCCATGGTGCCTGTGCGGAAGTTTTCGATCAGCACGTCGCTGCGGGCCGCAAGCCCCAGAAAGATCTCCTTGCCCTCTTTTTTGCGCAGGTCAAGGGTTACGCAGCGCTTGTTGCGCCCCATTGCGGCCCAGCGCATGGCGCGCCCCTTGTGATAGGGACCCAGGCGGCGAAAAGGGTCGCCGCCGTCCGGCATTTCGATCTTGATGACGTCGGCGCCGAAATCAGCCAGCATGGCGGCGCAGAACGGCGCGGCAATGACCGTGGCCGTTTCAAGCACCCGGACTCCTTGCAGCAGGGCCATATCACCTCCAATTTTCCGTATAATGGAAATAATTTTTGCATAATGGAAATTCCTTTTCATGGCAAGTGTGCCGCCGCGCCTGCCTCGAATTTCCCGCTTTACCTTGCCCGCCGGGCGGGATAAGGGCATGAAGTGCGCTTTGATGCGCCGCAGGAGAAAAGCATGCCGTCAGTTCCCGCCAAAAAAAGCGCCGGGGCCGCAAGGTCCGCCGGCCCCGGCAAGGCTGTGAAAGATCCGGAAACCGCCGGGCTGACCAAGCTGGGTTCCCCGGCCGTCTACCGTTTCGACAGACCCGGGCCGGGTCTGTTGGAAGCTTTTCCCAACCGGTATCCGGACCGCGACTATGTTGTGACCTTCGAGCATCCGGAATTTACCAGTCTCTGCCCCATGACCGGGCAGCCGGACTTCGCGACGATCATCCTGCGCTACGTGCCGGGGCAGCGTTGCGTGGAATCCAAATCCTTCAAGCTGTACATGGCTTCTTACCGCAACCACGGCGCGTTTATGGAAAGCGCGACCAACGCCATAGCCGACGACCTTGTCGCTTTGCTGCGCCCTCGCCGCCTGACCGTGGAAGGGGTTTTCAATGTGCGCGGCGGCACCGCCATCACCATCCGGGTGGAGCATATGGACCCCAAACTGCCCAAGGCGCGACGCGAGGGCTTGGCGAAGCTCTGGTAGACGAGAGCGGGGACTGCACCCCTGCACCCCGCCAAGGGGCCAGGCCCCTTGGAACCAGGCGCCGGGGGGGGGGGGGGGGTTACCCCCCCCCCCCAATACTCTTATTTTTTCGCCTTCGTTTTTTTCACGGGCAGGCCCGCGCGGCCGTCGTCGCAGGCGACGCCCGAACCGTGTTCCGCCGTGTCGGTCAGCACGCAGGCGTCGGTTTCCGCGTTCGCCTTGCCGATGATCGGGTCGGCGATATTCAGGGTGACCGGCGGCAGTTCCGAAAGCTGCTTCAGGCTCAGGTAGCGTTCGATGTATTCCTTTTCAATGGCCCGGCGCAGCTTTTTGGAGTCTTCGGGCTTGAATTTTTCCAACGCCGCGTAACGCACTTCGCCGGACAGGAAGCTTTGCAACGATCCGTCAGGGTATTTGTATTCAAGCACAAGCGGGGTCTTGCCCTGACCGGCCAGTTCCGGGTTGAAGCGATACAGGGGCCAGTAACCGGATTCGACCGCCAGGCGGCTTTCTTCCATGCTTTTGCCCATGCCCTTCTGGATGCCGTGGTTGATGCAGGGCGCGTAGGCAATGACCAGGGAAGGGCCTTTATAGGCTTCGGCTTCCCTGATGGCTTTCAGCACCTGGTTTTTGTCGGCGCCCATGGCCACGGAAGCCACATACACAAAACCGTAGCTCATGGCCATGCGGCCCAGATCCTTTTTGCCCACGCGCTTGCCGGCGGCCGTGAACTTGGCGATGGAACCCGTGGGGCTGGCTTTGGAGGACTGGCCGCCGGTGTTGGAATAGACTTCGGTATCCAGCACCAGCACGTTGATGTCCTCGCCGGAGGCGAGCACGTGGTCCAGCCCGCAGTAGCCGATGTCGTAAGCCAAGCCGTCGCCGCCGAAGATCCAGTTGGATTTCTTGGTCCAGTGGTCGTCCATGGACGCCAGTTCCGCAAGCGGGCCCTTTTTGCCCCTGATGGCGGCCAGAATCTTGATGACCGCGTCCCCGGCCTTTTTGGAGGCGTCGCCCTCGTCCATGACGGCCAGCCACTCTTTCAGGGCCTTTTGCAGGTTTGCGGGCAGGGCGGATTTTTTGTCTTTCAGGGCGTCGTTCACCATCATGGCCAGCTTTTCGCGCCGCTGCTTGGTGGCGAGGAGCAGGCCCAGGCCGAATTCCGCCGCGTCTTCAAACAGGGATTGGCCCCAGGCCGGGCCGTGTCCGTCCTTGTTGGTGCAATAGGGCATGGAAGGCGTGGATGCGCCCCAGACGGAGGTGCAGCCCGTGGCGTTGGCCACCACCATGCGTTCGCCGAACAGCTGGGTCACCAGCTTGATGTAGGGGCTTTCGCCGCAGCCCGCGCAGGCGCCGGAGAATTCCAGCAGCGGCTGCTGGAACTGCGAACCTTTAACCGTGTTGCGGGGCACGAGATCGTCTTTGACGCTGATGTTCTTTTCCGCAAAGGCCAGATTGGGCGCCTGCTCGGGCAACTGGCTGTCCAGGGGCTTCATGACCAGGGCCTTCTTTTTGGCCGGACAGGTTTCAACGCAGGACCCGCAGCCCAGGCAGTCCTGACTGTAAACCTGAATGCGGTACTGCAGGCCGTCCAGTTCCTTGCCGATGGCTTTGAGCGTGGCGAAGGACTTCGGCCTGTCTTTCAGTTCCTTTTCCGTGGCCAGGAAGGGGCGGATGGCCGCGTGCGGGCAGACGTACGAGCACTGGTTGCACTGAATGCAGTTTTCCGGCAGCCATTCTGGCACGTTGATGGCCACTCCGCGCTTTTCGTACCGGGTGACGTTCAGGGGCCAGACAGCCGCCGGATCAAAGGCCGAAACCGGCAGATCATCGCCCTTCTGGGCCAGGACGGGCCGCACTACGTTCTTGATGAACGGCGTGTCGCCGGCGTATGTGACGGTCGCGCCGGTCTTGGCGTCCTTCCAGGCCGCCGGGTAGGGCACTTCCTGCAGCGCGTCCACGGCCCTGTCCACGGCCGCGACGTTCATGCTCACGATTTTGTCGCCCTTGCTGCCGTACGCCTCTTTGATGGAATCCTTGAGCAGCTTCAGAGCTTCTTGCAGCGGCAGCACTTTGGCCAGTTTGAAAAAGGCCGTCTGCATGATCATGTTGATGCGCCCGCCCAGGCCCAGTTCCGCGGCCAGCTTTTCGGCGTCGATAGTGTAGAAGTGCAGCTGTTTGCGGGCGATGGTCCGCTTCATGGCTGCGGGCAGCTCTTTTTCCAGCTCCTTGAGATCCCAATGGCAGTTCAGCACAAAGGCGCCGCCTTCTTTGACCACGTCCAGAATGTCGTACTGGGTCACGTAGGCGGCCTTGTGACAGGCGATGTAGTCGGCCTGGGTGATCAGATAGCTCGACCGGATGGGTTTTTTGCCGAAACGCAGGTGCGAGACCGTGAAGCCGCCGGATTTTTTGGAGTCGTAGGCGAAATAGCCCTGGGCGTACATTTTGGTGTTGTCGCCGATGATTTTGATGGCCTGTTTGTTGGCTCCCACCGTGCCGTCGGCTCCCAGGCCGAAGAATTTGCACTGCACGGTGCCCGCGGGCACCGTGTCGACGGGCTCGCCGTATTTCAGGGACGAACCACTGACGTCGTCGTCAATGCCGAGGGTGAAATGGTTTTTTGGTTTTTTTCGGGCCATGTTGTCATACGCGGCCTCGACCATGGCCGGGGTGAACTCTTTGGAACCCAAAGCGAAACGTCCGGCCAGCATCAGCTTGGGCAGGCGTCCGGCCTCGGCCAGGGCCGCGCAGACGTCAAGATACAGCGGCTCGGCAAGCGAGCCGGCTTCTTTGCTGCGGTCCAGCACGGTGAGAGCCTGCGTGGTCTTGGGCAGCACCTTGACCAGGTGTTCCACCGAGAAAGGCCGGAACAGGCGGACTTTGACCAGGCCCACCTTTTCGCCCTTGGCTACCATGAAATTGACCATCTCCTCAATGGTGTCGCAGCCGGAACCCATGGCGACGATGACCCGCTCCGCCCCGGGATGCCCGACATAGTCAAAGGGCTTGTACTTGCGGCCGGTAAGTTTCGCCACCTTGCCCATCTCTTTTTCCACGATGCCGGGCAGGGCCGCATAATAGGGCGTGCTGCGCTCGCGGCCCTGAAAGTATATGTCGGGGTTCTGCACCGTGCCCCGAATGCTGGGATGGCGCGGTTCCATGGCGGAGCGGCGGAATTCTTCGATTTTGGCGTGGTTCACGAGCTTCGCGATGTCGGCGTAGTCGATGACTTCGATTTTCGACACTTCGTGCGAGGTTCGGAACCCGTCGAAGAAGTGGCAGAAGGGCACGCTGCCCTCAATGGCCGAAAGATGCGCGACCAGGGCCAGGTCCATGCATTCCTGCACGGAAGCGGATGCGATCAGCGCGAAGCCCGTCTGGCGTGTGGCCATTACGTCCTGGTGGTCGCCGAAGATGCAGAGCGACGGCGCGGCCAGGGAACGCGCTGAAACGTGGAACACGCCGGGCAGAAGTTCGCCGGCGATCTTGTACATGTTGGGAATCATGAGCAAAAGCCCCTGGGAGGCCGTGAAGGTACTGGTCAAGACCCCTCCGGCCAAAGACCCGTGCACGGCCCCGGCGGCGCCGGCTTCGGACTGCATCTCGCGCACCTGCACCATCTGGCCGAAAATGTTTCTGCGCCCTTCGGCCGCCCATTCGTCAGCCGATTCCGCCATGTTCGACGAGGGAGTGATGGGAAAGATCGCGGCCACTTCGCTCAGCGCGTACGCGATGTGCGCTGTGGCCGTATTGCCGTCCATGGTCTTCATCGTGCTCATGATGCTCTCCTTAAAAGGGGTTACGGATAAATCCGCATTTTTTGCTGCGTTTTCTTTCATACCCGAGTCACGTCAAGAGTCAAAGAAAAGAGCGGGCGACCGCCCTTGTGAGGGGCCGTTGTCTCGTGCTATACCGGCAGACGGCAGACGCGCGGCACGGCTGCGGCTGTACACACCTTCAAGGAGACGAACATGGCGACCATCACCGGAAAATACCTGGGCGACCTCAAGGTCGAGAGCACGCATTCGGCCAGCGGCGCCACCCTGACCACCGAAGCCCCTCTCGACAACGGGGGCAAGGGCGAAATGTTTTCACCCACGGATTTGTGCGTCACTTCGCTCGGGGCCTGCGCCATGACCATCATGGGCAGATCTGCCCAAACCCATGGTCTGGACATTAGCGGCGCGACCTTTTCGATCAACAAGATCATGAGCCCGAAACCGCCCCGCCGCATAGCCCGGATCGAACTGGTCTTCACCATGCCCGACCGCGAGTACAGCGACAAAGATAAAAAGTCCCTGGAACGGGCGGCCGAAAGCTGCCCCGTGCACCTCAGCCTGCACCCGGAAACGGAGCAGGCGATCACGTTCAAGTGGGCGAAATAAACGTTCGGTCCGACCGCCCCAAGGCAGGAGTGCCATGAAAAACTGCCCTCCCGGCCTGCGGCCGATCACCCGGTCGCGCATGCCGGACCTTGAAGAAGTGGTGGATGCGCTGTGCCATCCGGATTCATACGAGTCCGTGTTGCACCGTCCGCTGCACGACGAACCCATGCCTTCGTTGGTCGACCTGTCGGAACTGATGTCCCGTCTGCGCGCGGCGCTTTTTCCCGGCTTTTACGGCGCCGCCAGGGTGGAGTTGGAATCCATGCGCTATCACATGTCGGCCAACCTGGATTCCATCTATCGCATCCTGGCGGAACAGATTAAGCGGGGCGGCTGTTTTTCCTGCGCGGAATTCGCCGCCGAATGCCGCGGTTGCGAAGCGACCAGCTTTGAGATGTCCATGAAGTTCATGCGCACCCTGCCCCGCATCCGCGCGCTGCTGGCTTCCGACGTGCGCGCCGCCTACGAGGGCGATCCCGCCGCCAAAAGTCCGGGCGAGACCATCTTCTGCTACCCGTCCATACAGGCCGTGACCAACCAGCGCGTGGCCCATGAGCTTTACTCCATAGGGGTGCCGCTCATTCCGCGCATCCTGACGGAAATGGCCCATTCGGCCACGGGCATCGACATTCATCCCGGCGCGACGATCGGCGAAGAGTTTTTCATCGACCACGGCACGGGCGTGGTGATCGGCGAAACCTGCGTCATCGGCAAGGGCTGCCGCCTGTACCAGGGTGTGACCCTGGGCGCGCTTTCCTTTCACAAGGAAGCCGACGGCACCCTGACCAAGGGCATTCCCCGGCACCCCATTCTTGAGGACGGCGTCACCGTTT
>JAVBRE010000048.1:0-4170 GCA_031548325.1 Desulfovibrionaceae bacterium | reverse complement strand
GTCTTCACAGCTTCGCTGATGGTATGAGCAGTGGCCGCGCAGGTGACGACCCGGCCGCCGAAAATATCGTCAAGGTAGCGCAGGCGGTCCATTTTGATGTCAAACAGGGTGACGCGCGCGCCCATGCCCACGGCGACCTTGGCGGCGTTGGTTCCCACGATGCCGCTGCCGACGATCACCGCGTGGCCGGCCGGAACGCCGGGAACGCCGCCCAACAATACGCCCGCGCCGCTTTCGGCATAGCGCCCCAGAAAATGGGCGCCGATCTGGATGGCCATTTTGCCCGCGACCTCGCTCATGGGCTCAAGCAGGGGCAGCGCGCCGGAAGCAAGCTGCACCGTTTCATAGCCGATGCTCGTCATGCCGCTTTGCATCATGACTCCTGTCAGCTCCGGTTCCGGCGCCAGATGCAGATAAGTGAACAGGGTCAGGTCGCGGCGCAGATGGCGAAACTCGTCGGCCAGCGGTTCTTTGACCTTCAACACGAGATCGGCCTGCCAGACGCTCGCCGCTTCGGGCAGAATTGCCGCTCCACAGGCGGCGAATTCTTCGTCGAGAATGCCGCTGCCGCTTCCGGCGCCGGTTTCAATGAGCACCTGGTGCCCGGCTTTAACAAAGGCCGCCGCTCCGGCAGGGGTTATTGCCACGCGATTTTCGTTGATTTTTATTTCTTTGGGAATGCCGATGCGCATATGAAACTCCAACGGTGAAAAGTAAAGACCAAACGCCCTATTTGCAGGGCGGCCGGTAATGGGAAAAATTTCTATATAGAAAGAAGCTCGGATTCGCAACGGTCTTTTGGGCGCGTCATTAGCAGTCATTTCATAATTCATTATGAAGTGGCTTCTAACGCCGGACGGCAGTCCGGCGCGCCGCCAACGGCGGCGTGAGCGAGCCGAAAACCGCCACAAGAATGTCAAACTCACGGACCGGAGAAGAGGAAGTGATGAGGCGGGTGCGGCATTGGCGCTGTTTTTTTTTGATTCGTCTCAGGCTTACGGCTTTTTTATGCTGAAGAGGCAGAAAACGCCGGTCCAGTCTGGCGTTTATGGGCGTGCGTATTTCGTGGGACATCTGGGCCAGAAAGGCGGATTTTACATGGCTGGCGTGCTCGGCTTCCTCACGCTGGTGTTTTTCGGTGACATCGCTCAGGAATCCTTCATGGACGGTGAAATTCTGGTTTTCGCGGTGAACGCCCGCTCGCCTTCGCTCCATTCGCGCATGGCGCGCCGGGAATCAAAGCGCACAACCCCTATGGTCATGCCCTCGTCCACGATGGGGCAATCCATGAACGAACGTATTCCGCCTCGATGCAGGTAAGTTGAAACGTCAGGAACAACGCAATCGGTAGCAGTGTCGCGCACGGCAATGACGTTGCCGCTGTTGAGTTTGCTTATGTAAACAGGAAAACGCTCCAGCCGATCGTTTCGGCAGGGAGGTATATATCCTCCTGCATAATATAGAGAACTTCGCTCGCAATATTATGGCAAGACGTATTGATGAACCAGATGCCAACCCGGTCGGCGTCTATGGCTTGGGCGGCTGTTTTGCTGATGGTTTCACAGGCGAAATGGAGCGGCCCCGAAAATCCTTAATGGGCATTGCTCCAAAGCACCACACCAGCCGCGTCAACGATCGCAAGCGGGTCGCTGACGTATTCGGCCATAGCCATAAAATGAGTGTGCACGTCATCCATCATTATGGCACAAAAATGTCTTGAAAAACACAACGCGTAAAAATGCAAAAACCACAGTACGCAGTACGAGCTTGAAACACTTGCAAGGCAGTGTAATCACAGATGAAAATATTCCATTTGCAACGACACAAACTACAACAACCCGGCATAAAATACAAGTGTAAGGAAACGGATGGCAGGGTGAGCGCATCTGATTTTACATTCGGGATCGGCGGAAAAAATTTGACGATATCCACTCAGAATTTTATTTTTGTCGATCCAGGAAGACATATAACAATGCAAAAACAGGCTGTGAAAATATATTTTTTTATTATATGAAATAATACAATAGTATTTTCTAAAAAAAGAGAGGACATAAATGCAAAATATCACTTCAATCATAAATATAATGAATAATGTCGCTGATCCAAGAATTGAGAGGACAAAATTTCATAACCATACAGACATTTTGGTAATATCTATATGAATGACGAGAAGGAAAGAAGTTCAAGCCGATAGGTGCAGTGTTTCAATAGGTTGTTCACCCGTCCTCAAATCGATAAAGCTGGAGTCACCAGATAATTCAATCCGGGGGACGTTCCTTTCCGGGCGTTACCACTCGTATACGGCGCAGCCGGAAGTCAGCCCTCCGCCCACGCTCGCCATCACCACGATATCGCCAGAACTCAGTTTACCCGCCCGATTAGCCTGATCCAAAGCGATTGGGATGCAGGCGGCGGAGGTGTTCGCGATATCCTCTATGTTTGTATAGAACGCGTCCATTGCAAGCTCGAGCCTCTGAGCCACAGACTGGATAATCCGCAAGTTGGCCTGGTGGAGAATGAACAGCGATACATCGTCGACCGCGAGGTCGCATGCTTGCAGGCCGTCACGGATTATGCTTTCCAGTTCCCTTGTCGCGAAGGCGTATACTTCGCGGCCTTTGAGCGAGATAAAAGAGGGAACGACCTGAGTGTCCCGTTGCGCGTTTGCTCCCGGCATGCTGAGAGTATCATTCACATCCGGCCGTGAATATATTTTGAAATGCTTGCAACGCGAGCCATTCCTGATAACAACAGCCCCGGACCCGTCGCCGAACAGGATGCAGCTGCTTCTGTCCTCCATGTTCAGAAAGCGCGAGATCGTATCGCTGCCGACAACTAGAATGGTCTTGCAGGTTTCCACAAGAAAGCGTTCCGCCGTCTTGAGCGCGAAAATAAATCCCGAGCAGGCCGCGTTGACGTCAAAGGCGAAGCAGCGCTCAATGCCCAAAGTCCGTTGAACCTGGCAGGCCAACGACGGAATAGCCATTTCGTTCGTGCATGTTCCGGCTATTATGGCGTCAATATCGTTTGCGTTTATGCCGGCCATGGCGATGGCCTTGCGCGCCGCCTCCGCGCACATATTCGCGTTCCACTCGCCTTCACCGGCAAAGTATCTCTGCCTGATGCCGGTTCGCTGCAAAATCCATTCGCCCGATGTGTCGATGATCTTTTCGAAGTCCTGGTTTGTCACGATTTTTGCCGGCAGATGGCTGCCGGTCCCGATAATTTCAAAATTCATCCGATCCCCTCCTTTTTCGTAACCAAGAATACCGCGTCAAGGATAGGTCATGGCTGCCGGCTTCAGTTTTCCTTCGAGCGGAGCTTTTTTCTGCGGCCCTCATGGCGCAAACAAAACTCGTTCCCCCATATTTTCAGGCATGGAGCATGCACGGCGGGGCGTGTTCATAACGGAGGGAATTTCAAGAGGCTCAAGCGGCATAAACACGACTGCCCCGGCGATAACAGGCATGTTATGTTTCATACTTGATTAGTGGGATTTTTGCACGTCCCAATTTGCTTTTGCGTTTCCCCGGTCAGCCGTCGCGGTACAAATCACCACTTCAGAGGCTGATTGCCCGCTTGCGAACAAAAAGACCCCGGAAATCCGCGTAAGCGGATTTCCGGGGATATATAAATCCTTATCGGATTTAGTGTGGTAGCAAAGGAGGGATTTTCCCAATCTGCGGCGGGTGTTCCCTCTAGAAGTCGCCGTAATATCTAGGAATATTCCCTACAGTTTTTACGTCCGCCTGTCAAAGGAAAAGGATTGAGGCGGGGCTGTGTGCCGGGGGTATGAATGGGCATCAGGCCGCGCCAAGCCGCGCCAAGAGCCGCATCACTGACCCGGAGGCCACTTCCCGCCCCGTGGTGTCGTGATGTGTCGGCGGTTCAGTTCATTTGTCTGTGGCATGCCGATACAGATGAACAAAATAGATAACCGCTGAAGGCCGGGTAAGAAATGAGCACCACGAGAAAGGCGGTCAGGCTATCCACTCGCCCGTTGCCTTGATGGCGTCGTGCATGGCGTCTGGGGCAAGGTCCGGGCTTTCGCCGGGCCATGTGACCGCGCCATAAGATATAAACGCCTGCGTAAAATGGTTTTCGTCCGCCAAAGAGGCAAAAACGCCCGCATCAGGCGAATGGATAAGCTGGGACATATCCACGATACCG
>JAVBRE010000108.1:0-10736 GCA_031548325.1 Desulfovibrionaceae bacterium | reverse complement strand
AGCCGGTTGCGTGGGGTGTTCAAAGTGGGTTCATGAAAACGGCAGGCGATGCGGCCCCTCTCTAATAGCATAAAGCGTTCGGTGCGGAGCAGGTCTATTTTTCCGCGCACGCGCGTCAAATCCGCTTGCTGGGGCTGGCTGGCCCGCGTCAGTCCCCTGAGCAATCTTTCACGCACGAAATAAAGGAGTATTTCCGCAACAATGTCGGGAAGTTCTTCCGTAGGGCGTTCTTTTTCTATTTTTTCCGGATTCTTTTCCACCTCGCCGAACAGATCCGAAGCGTAAAGCAAAAGCAGCCAGATATTGCGGATAGGAATGCCGCAATATCGTTTGCTTGTGATAGCCTCAGGCAGGGCCGCGCTCATTACCGAAGGCCTTTTTTCAGCTCATTTATTGTGTCAGACAGTTTGCCCTTGTTATCAAACCAGTATTCCTGCAACAGGGGTACGATTTCAGTTTCGATGGCGTCTTCAAACCATTGGGCGGCATCCTCCACACGCTCTGTTGGCGTAACATAGCTGTGTCCCACGGCATATTGCGCCCTAAGGGACGGGTCTTCCGCTATCGTCATATTAAGCTTCGTCATTTTTTCACGAATTAAGGCTACCGCTTCTGGTGATATCAAGCCTTTCTTTTGGAGAACATTCCCCCATGTAGTATTAAAACATGGTTCAAGTGTGAAAAAAGCAAAACGACGACGCAGGGCAAAATCGACAAGCGCCAACGAGCGGTCGGCGATGTTCATGGTGCCTATGAGGTAGAGATTTTCGGGGATGAACACCTCATGGCACTCTCCCTCCTTGTGGTAGCAAAGCCTGAGCGCATAATCGCTATTGCGCTTGTCCGCCTCCAACAAGGTAAGCAGTTCTCCGAAGATTTGAGCGGGGTTTCCCCGGTTGATCTCTTCAATTACCATGACGAACGCTTTGTCTTTGTTACCGGGGCGTGTGGCCATGTCGATCATTTCCAGAAAGGGGCCGTCACATAGCGTAAGCTTCCCTTCGCCTGCCGGGCGCCAGCCTCGCACAAAGTCTTCATAAGAAAGCGTGGCATGGAACTGTAAGGAACGGATTCTTTCCGTATTTTTAAAGCCGATCAATGCCTGAGCCAGCCGTTTTGCCAGCCAGGTTTTGCCGGTTCCGGGAGGACCCTGTAAAATGAGATTCTTTTTCTTCTTAAGGCTCCCCAGCATCTTTTCCAGGGTCGTCTTGTCGAGAAAGCAATCCTCGGCGATAATGGAATCGATGCCATACGGCTCCGCTTCTGTTTGAATGCTCACATTTGTACGCTCAGGGGCCGCGGCCGCATCGCGCGCGGGTTCCTCGTCTTCGTCCGTCTGTTCAGTTTGCGCATATCCGGAGCTTTCCCAGGCCGCGAGCGAAAGCGCAGGGAAAGAAGTAATGGTGCTCTGCCCTTCAAACGCGCTTTCCAGGCTTTCTTTAACCCTGATGTACGCGAGCCCGGAACCAGGCCCCTTAAGCGAGACCGGGAGACGAGGCGTAGCAAAGCAGGTTGGAATGAACTTACGGGAGAGGGTGTCGAGAGAAGGGAAAAACCAGGGACGTATCCAGTAGAGCCCAATAGTGAGGTTCCAAGAAACAATCGGTTGCGTGGAAACCGCATCATAGGCGGCGATAAACGCATCACGTGACGCCTCATAATCCTCATCCGCGCTTTCGCTTTGAGGAGTCGCAAATTTCACTGCTGCCTCAAAAATTTTCCATAGGGCAGGTATATCGCCTGGGGCTCTTTCTTTGGCATACCGGAAAAACCGACTACGGTGATTATTGAGTACCGGAATCCCGTCAAATGTTTGCGGCACAGGTACGGTAACGCCAAGAAAGGAGGCCATTGCAGAAGCTATGGCAATGCGATTCGCATCGGTGAGGCCTCTGTTGAAAATTCCCATAACGGTGAAGGGGCAGATGTCGTCCAGCGTGCCAAAGCCACCGGCATGCACGTCCTTAGTGTACGGCACGAGCCGCAACGTCGCGGAAAGTTCGCGAATTTTTTTGAGCAGGGGCACTCGGTCGGCTTTATATTGCAAGAGAGCATCCGCAAAAGCCATATAGAAATCTGTCCACAAAAATCGCGTGGGAGTGGTGTTGAAACGCTCTTTCCATTTGGGCAGGTTCAGAAAAAGTGTAAAGTCTTGAGGAGTGCTTCCAAAGGTAAAATCGATAAGCGCCTTTGGTTCAGGAGAATTGGGGTACACGGGCGAAATGGTTGGACGGTAGGTAAATAAATACCAATTCTTTTTCCCATCAACCGGCTGCCAGTCAACTTCAAGGCGCGAGCCGTCACCGGGATTCGCCTTTACCGTGCCGATGGCCTTGATACGCATGGCGGAAACGGTTTTTCCGTTGCTGTTGAACGGCAAATCCTTCTTTTGTGTAAAATTGGCTTTGATGGCGATGCGGTCGCCTGGGCGGACCTGCTTTACAAGCTGGTTGGTATCTGTTCCGGCGTAGCCAGTGGCCCAGATGCCTTGGGCAAGGAATTCCGGCGTTTTGTCATCTGTGCTGCCATAGGCGGCCCCGACAAACCAGCAAGGGCGTTGTTCCGTTTGCGTCATTGCGCTTCTCCGGCGTGGGCGGCGGCCTTACACCGTCGTTTGGGCGGTTGGTTATCCTTGGTTTCCTCTTTGATACGTTTCAATAATTCAGAAGCCGGCTGTCATTCGGATCCTGCGGTACCAGTTCGCCGCGAAAGGCTTTGGCCAGGATAAATTGGCCAGGGGGCTAATTCCGTTTCCAATTCTTGATAAATTTCAATTTCGCTCGCGCATTTGAACAAAAGCGGGTCAACCCCGCTCAGGAACCAGAAATTCGGCGATAACTCTTTATTGTTAGTTTCTATGGGCGGCTGCGCTTCCATGAATACCCCTGTCAGGATCCATTTTGTTTGCCGGTTCTATCAAGTGAGCCGCTGGAGCGTATCCAGGTTTCCAATTTTTAAAGCAATGCGGGCCAATAACCGTGCATATGAGACATGCCGTAGTATGCCGTAAAGAACCGTGAAACACAATTTGGTATCTTTGCTTTTCTATTCATTTTTCCAGGCAGGAGAGCTTCTATCGGGATTATTTGAATGTAAACCCTATCCCGCGCCGCAAGACCTCTCCCATGACCCCGCCCCCTTCAAGTATACCATTGCGAAGTTAGTGATCCTGGCATAGGAGCCAGGAAATGAAACGCGCACGATTTTCAGAAGAACAGATTATTGGTATTTTGCGACAGGCCGAAGCCGGCGTCCGGGTTGTGGATCTATGCCGGTAGCATGACATATCCGACGCCACGTTTTACAAACGGCGCAGCAAGTCCTGCGAGTGAACAACGGTCCGGAGTTCACCGGCAAAGCACTTGATGCCTGGGCGCATGAGCACGGTGTCCGGCTGGAGTTTACCCGTCCCGGCAAGCCCATGGGCAACGGTCATATCGAAAGTTTTAACGGCAAGGTCCGTGATGAATGCTCGAACCAGAACGCCTTTGTGTCTCTGCCCGACGCCAGGGACAGCCTTGAAAGGTGGAGGTGGGACTATAACCGGGAGCGGCCCCACAGCTCCCTCGGCTGGATGACCCCGGAAGAATACCGGAACCAATACCAACCCTATTACCCCACAGGGATTACTAACTTAAATTTGGTGTCACTTACGGGGTAGGGTTACTGCCGCCGCCATGTTTGCATTGCTATTTTTCGGCCTGCAAAAGAAATTTTGTAAAAGACTGTGGATTTTATATGCATCGTCCGATAAGGAAAGAGTACCGAAACGGACGGCGGGGGCATTGTGTCGCTGTCCGGTATTTTTGAACGCGCCGCGAGGTGGTCATGTCGCAAACCAATATTCTGCTTGATGCCGGCACCAACGAGTTGGAAGTAGTCGAGTTTTTTCTTGATGAGGAAGGTTATCGGGGATTTTACGGGGTCAACGTCGCCAAGGTGCTGGAAATAATCCGCCTGCAGCCTGCAACGGCCATGCCGCAGATGCGGCATCCGGCGGTGATGGGAGCTTTTCCTCACCGTGACGGCCGGGTCGTGCCGCTGGTGGACCTTGCCCTGTACCTGGGCAAAAAGCGGACCAAGACCAGCGAACCCAAAATCATCGTCACGGAATTCAACCACATCATCACCGGATTTCTCGTGTCCGGGGTCAACCGTATCCATCGTCTCAGCTGGCAGGAAGTGGAAGCCCCGGGCAACTTTCTGCAGCACGTGAGCCGCAACGCGGTCACCGGCGTGGTGCGGCTGGAAGGCCGGGTAGTTTTCATTCTGGATATGGAAGCAATTGTCGGTGAACTGAACCCCGCTTTGGCCATCCGTCTTGACGGCACTTTGGGTTCCGACGCGGACGGCGACACGGTCTACACTGTGCTGCACGCCGACGATTCGGGCAACGTGCGCGGTCTGGTCAAAGATTTGCTGGAAAAAAGCGGCCGCTTCCGGGTCACGCAGGCCTCCAACGGCGAAGAAGCGTGGAGAATGCTGCTCGCCGTCAAAAAAAGGATCGAGCAAGGCGGCGGCAAACTTGCGGACTTTGTGCAGGCCGTGATCACCGATATTGAAATGCCCCAGATGGACGGGCTTACCTTGTGCCGCAAAATCAAGGAAGACTCCGTTCTGAGCCAGCTGCCCGTGGCGCTGTTCTCTTCGCTGATTACCGACCGGCTGGAACACAAAGGCGAATCGGTGGGCGCTGACGCCCAGTTCGCCAAGCCGGACCTGCAGGTTTTGAGCGAGAAGGTATTGGAGCTTATCCGCGCCAGCAAGTAAAACAGCGGTTTTTTGCCATCGCGGGGCCAAGAGGCTTCAAACCCCTTGCGTAGAGCGGGGCAGCGCCCGCTTTCATCTTGGATGAGCGCGCCGCCATTGCCATGGCGGCTGCGGATTCTTGTCCCGCCACAGGCCCAGGCGCTGTTTTCTGGCTGCCCGTTCCAGGTCCAGCCAGGCGGCGCAAAAGGGCGCATCGCAATAGCGCCGGTACACCCAGGCATGGCCCGCGCGCACCAGTTCTTCGTTCAGGGTGCGGCCGTCGGCAAGGCGGACGAGAGCCACCGCGCGGTCATACTGGTCGGTATCCATGACCTTCAGCGTGACCGGCTGCAAGAAAACAAGATTTCGCGAAAATTCCACGGCTTCCGGCCCGTCGCGCTGGCGCGATTCCGGGCAGTCCACGCCGTAGAGGCGGACCCGGGTGAAATTTCCTCCGTCAGTCAGAACGACCAGGGTGTCGCCGTCAGGCACCTGCACCACGCGGCCCTTGCCCAGATAAAAGCCCCCGGCCAGGGCGACCGCCAACAGGATGAGGGCCGTCAGGCCCCTGCGGCCGAGGATGCGGAAAAAGACTCGCAGCATGGACGGCACTCTAGCATGCCCGGCCGGGCGGGGAAACAGGGTATTTTTTCTGTACAGGGCGTCTGTTCGCGCTATATAGCGGACCCAGGGCCTTTTTAGACCACAACTGGGCAGAAGCAAGAGCGTATAACCTCAAGCGCCGTTATTTTTGTTGCCCGCACAGGATAGCTGCGTCCAATGACCAGGAAAACAAAGGGGATTCCCCCCAACAGCCTGAAAATCGGTGATTTTATGCCTCTTTTCGTGCCAAAACTCTGAAAATTCGCCAAGTGAAAACCGGCAATCAAAAACAAGCGCATCACGCAACGGTCTTAATTCACAAGCCGCCGGGGTGAAAAGGCTTTAAAAAACCATGGTCGAAGCCGCTTCCCGAACGAGAGGAGCCACTTCCGAAACCGGGATCACGGCAACACCAGGCAGCAGGGATTTTTCGTCCAGGCCTCGGCTGTCCAGGTCTTCCCGCACCGCGCGGACTTGCCCGCCTTGATCCAGAAAACGCGTATAGAGTTCGCTCAAGTATGTATTTTTCCCGAAAACGCTGTAAACGCCCTCGTCCATGAGAAGAACCGTAACCTCGAGGTCGGCGGCGAACATGGACCAGGCGGCGCGCATGCCCAGCAGGGAATGTTCGTGCCCGCAGGTCTTTCGGATAAGCACAACGCAGGAATCGATCATGGCAATCACTCACTGTCCTATGGTGAACAATACGTCCGAAGCAAGCAACATACGGGTGAACGAAGCGCCCACATCGCCTCTGGCGACGCCTTTGAGGTATTCAAGCCCTTCGGTGCCGCGGCTGTACTCGGTGGTGTGGCAGGTCACAACGGCTGCGCCCTTGCCCGCAAGGCTTTCAATCGCCGCGTCCAGCACAAAGCCGTCCATGTGGGCGCGCAGGCCGTCGGATATCGGCGACCGGTCCGCGCGGGGAACGGCTTTGTTGGCCAGATTGCAGCCGTTGCCGTACAAAAAAATATTGACCTTGTTGCCTCTGTCCAGCAATGCCGTTGCCAGTTTGACGGCAAATACGGCATCCTCGTTTTCCGTGCTGCCGGAAAGCAGCGCGAAGGTGACTGTTTTGCCCATGGGGTCTCCGTTACAGCTACAGCATGATGATTTTATCTGCGTCTTCCAGTAATTCGGCCATGCCGCCGTAGTCGAGCGGCTCCACTTTGCCGGACAGCGTCACCTTTCGTGTTTCCATGGCGTCGCGGGCGGCGTAAAAACTTTCCGCGTCAAGGCCCGCGAAGCGTTTCAGGCCCTCATCGGTACCCAGAAAAACAGCGTCCGACACCAGCAGCACCCACGCCTCGTCGTCGCCCGCGCTCACGGCGGCAAGCTGAGCCAGAGACGACGCGCAGGGTTTGTTCAAAATATACAGCATTCGGCCTCCTCGGCGGCGCCGGCCCGTAAAGCGACCCAGAGTCCGCTTTTTGCCTCAATCGACGAGCGCTATGTCGTATTCCATCTCCACGCCCTGCTCCATGGTGTAGGTCACCAGAGAGCCGCGCATCAGCGCATTGCGGATAGAGGCAAAGTGTTCCTGAGAAATGTTTGTGGCTTTTACTTCGACAGCCAGCGTATACGGACCGAATTTGGTGCGCAGGGCGGTGTCTTTTTCCTTTTCCACCTCAATGGAAGCTTTCAGTGCGAGGGGCGTGCCCCCGGCCCGGATAATGTCGTTCCACAAGCTGTTGGTGAAACAGGCAAGAGCCGCCGCCGCCAGCAGGCGGCCGCCCATGTGCTCGTCCGCTTTTTGTTCCGGAGTAAGGGCGGAATTGTCATATTCCAACACCGGAAACGCGACGGAACCTGTTTCGATCGACCAGCGCGCGTTAGAATCGCGGTTCAGGTTCAGGGTAAATGCATGCGTCATGATTGATTGCCTTCAAAGTGTTGATGTTGCGTCGGCACAATCCGTCGTCCGCATGATGTTCAGCTCACGTCGTCCACGGCTGTTGCGGGAAAAGATTGAACCAGACCTTTTTTGTAACGGTAATAGTTGCGCACGATAGTAACAGCGGAACAAATCATGATTCCGCAGGCAATGGGTTGGGTAAAAAGAATCCATATGCCGTTGTCAGAAAGCACAAGAGTCTGGTTGAGAGAAAGCTCGAACATGGGGCCCAGCACAAAGCCGATAATGAACGTGACGAAGGAAAATTTGAGCTTTTTCATCAAGTAGCCGATCAAGGTGAAAAAAATCATTATATAAACATAAAAGACAATATTGTCGCCGATATATGACCCGACAAGGCACACAAACATGAGAACGGGAAACAGCAGTTGCTTCGGTACGGCCAAAACTTTGATAAAAATGCGCAATCCGATGTAGCCTATGCACAAATTCAGCACGTTGCCGATAAGCATGGTGCCGTAGATGCCGTAAACGGTGGCCGCGTGCTTTTCAAACATCAGCGGGCCGGGCTGAATGCCGTGAACAATGAATGCCCCGATCAGAATGGCCGCGGCCACGTTGCCGGGGATGCCCAATGTGAACTGGGGGATAAGGTTGGCGCCGATGACCGCGTTATTGGCGGCTTCCGGCGCCGCGACGCCGTCTATTTCTCCCGTGCCGTACCGTTCGGGGTGTTTGGAAGCGTTTTTGGCGTAGCTGTAGCCCATAAAGGCGGCCACCGTGGCCCCCAGGCCGGGCAGGGCTCCTATGATCGCCCCGATGATGGAAGAACGGAACAGCGTTCGCCAACAGCTGATAAACTCTTTGAACGGCAGCAGGTTGTCTTCCCGGCGCGGCGAAAGCGAAAGTTTGGCCGATTCCTGCATGGAGAAGGGGGTTTCGGTCTGCACCAGTATTTCTGAGAGGGCCAGCAGGCCAATGGTGACGGCCAGCAAAGGAATTCCGTTTTCCAGTTGGTAAAAGCCGAAAGTCAGGCGGGGCAGTGAAGAGGCCGCGTCAATGCCGACACAACTGACCAGCATGCCGAAAATCGCCGCGATAAGGCCTTTGACCCTGGATTCGGATTCCACGCTGGAAATGATGGTCAGGGCCAGAATAACGATGGCGCAGACTTCGACCGGCCCCAGCTTGATGGCCACGGAAGCGACGGGAGCGGCCACGCAAATCAGCAGCAGGTTGGAAAACGTGTCGCCGAATACCGAAGCGAACAAGGCCATTTTCATGGCCTTCAACGCCTTGCCCTTGCGGTTCAGCGGATACCCGTCGAAACTGGTGGCCGCCGATTCGGGCGTGCCCGGCGTATTGAGCAAAATGGCGGCCACAGAGCCGCCGTAGGCGCCGCCCTTGTTAATACCGATAAGAAAACCCAGCGCCGCCACAGTGGGCATGTAATAGGTCAGCGGCACGGCAAGGGCAATGGCCATCGGCCCGTTAAGGCCGGGGATGGCCCCCACCACAATGCCTATTGTAACCCCCAGAGCGACGTATTGAATATTCATCAACGTCAAGGAGTCGAGCATCGATTGTAATAAAAGTTCCATACGGCATTGCCGTCCTGTAAGGATGTTACGATTTTATGGAAGCGGAACGTGAAGAATGTGCCAGATAATCCAGTAAGTGCCTACAGGAACCGTGATCGAAACAACGCCGATGGAAATGACGTTGCGTTGGCCCACGCTTAGTTGCAGCATAATCATGGAAATGATGCCGCCAAGAATGAAGCCCAAATAATGCATCAGGGGCATGACCAGCATCAACGCTACGGTATTGCGGCCAACCGTCAGCAACTGGCCGCCCTGCAGGGGCGAGGGTTGTCCGTCGTCCTTGTTCAGCAGGGTTTTTATAAGCATGAGGCCCGAAAGAAATAAAAGGAGCCAGCACAAGGCCAAAGGCAGAAGGTCCGGTTCCACGCCGTCTGCCGGAATGGAGCGGGTGTATTTGGGGATGGCGTAAAAGATGAAAAACAGACTCATTGTGACCAGCACCGCGTATGTGGCAATGAAGGTTTTCTTCATGAATGCTCCTTCCGCCCGCCGGCCGGCTGTCCGTCCGGCGGGTCGGCATGACACCCGGACGGGTTACTGGGGCTTTTGCGCTTTGTACAATTTTTCGTAATCGGCACGGGTGGCGGCCGCCAGGTCGTATACCGACTTGCTGTCGGCATAGATCACTTCCAATCCCATGGTAGTGCCCACAAGCTCTTTGTAACTGGCGGATGCGACAACTTCCTGTATGGCTTTTTGCAGACGGGCCACGCAGTCGGCGGGCATGCCTTTGGGGCCGAATACAATGTTCAGCCCGTCGGTGTAGACGGTAAAGCCCAATTCCTGAAGCGTGGGAATTTCAGGCAGTTCGATTTGGCGTGTCCTGCCGGTGGCCGCAAGACAGATCATCTGGCCTTTCTTTATATAATCCACATGAATACCTGAAAGAAAACCGAAATCCACATGCCCGCCCAGCACGCTGGTCACAACCTCCGCCCCGCCCTTGGTGGGCATGGTTTTTATCTTTACCCCGCTATCAACGGCGATGCGGTTCAGCAGCATGGAGGTCAGCGCCGGGATATGGGAGGCACAGGTAAGCGTTTTGTTTTCCTTTTTGGCCCACGCCAGCATCTCTGTCATGTTTTTCCAGGGCTTGCCGGAAAGGGAGACAAAGGCCTCCTGCTGGCGCGCGACCCCGGCGACATAGGTGAAATCGTCCATGTTGAATTCCGCGCCTGTAAGCGGATTAAACGCAAACGTCGGCGTGGTCACAAAGCCCAAAGTATAGCCGTCGGGTTTTTCAGCCCTGATGTTCATGGCCGCGGTGCCGCCGGCGCTGCCGCCCATGTTGCTGACCACCACGGGCTGCCCCAGGTTTTTTGTCAGACCTTCCGCAAGCTTGCGGGCTATGGCGTCAGCACAGCCGCCGGCGGCATAGCCCACCACTATTTTGACGGGCCCTTCCGGATAGGCGGCCGCCTGGGCTGAAAGCGGGGAAAAAAGCAACATGAGGACAAGAAGGGGCATCATAGTCGTTTTCATGGCAATCTCCTGGCTGGTTCACAAAATACCGAACAAATTCCATGCGCCGAATTCACAATACCTTCCGATTTTTACATCGCACCACGGCTTTCCCGCACCGTGGGCCATTCCGCCGCGCCGCGTCAAGCGCAGTCGTGCTTGTCCCAGGGCGCGCGGGTGCCGCGTTCCATGGCTTCCTGCATGCCCTGGATGGATTTTTGTAACCGCGCGATCTCTTTCAGGCGCGCATTCGGATCTTTCAAGGCAGCATACAGGACGCGGCCTTCTTTTGTGTCCGGCGGCAAAGCAACGTCGGCGACATAGGCTATGGTAGGAATGACGTCGGCCGCGCAGGCGTTTCCGCCGGCTTCGGCGGCCCTGGCCACGCCCTGCCCGTACAGCGCCAGAATTTGCCCTCCCGCGACCACTATGAGTGTGCGGCGGTCGGCCGCTTCCAGAATGGA
>JAVBRE010000083.1:0-11749 GCA_031548325.1 Desulfovibrionaceae bacterium | reverse complement strand
CGGTCGCCGTCGGAACTGTATTCGGCGGCCCCATCGGCGACCGCATTGGCAGACGCAACGTCATCCGCTTTTCCATTCTGGGGGTTGCTCCCTTCACCCTCTGCATGCCATACGCGGGACTTGCCTGGACGGGCATTCTGGCCTTTTGCACCGGAATCATTCTGGCTTCCGCCTTCACCTCCATCGTTGTTTTTGCCCAGGAACTGATGCCCGGAAAAGTAGGTACCGTGGCGGGTCTTTTTTTCGGCCTTTCTTTCGGCATGGCCGGGCTTGGCGCGGCGGTCATGGGGCCCCTTGCCGACCGTTTCGGCATAGAAACAGTGTACATGATTTGCTCCTTTCTGCCGCTGCTGGGCCTTTTGGCCCTGCTGCTGCCGGACACGAGGCCTTACGGAGGCAAAGGTTGAGCCATGAAAGAAATATCCTGGGATGATTTCATGTCTGTCGCCTTGCGCGTCGGCACCATTGTCCGGGTGGAGCCCTTTCCCGGGGCGCGCAAAGCCGCGTACAAAGTCTGGGCTGAATTCGGGCCGGAAATAGGAGAGAAAAAAAGCAGCGCCCAGATCACCGGGCACTACGCTCCGCAAGACCTGCTTGGTCGCCAAATTATCGGGGTGGTCAACTTTCCCGCCAAACAGATCGGGCCCTTTCGTTCAGAATTTCTGCTGACCGGTTTTGCCGATGCGAACGGCGACGTCGTTCTGGCTGTTCCGGACAAGCCGGTTCCGAACGGCGCCGCCTTGTTGTAGCCTCTACTCGATAAAATCTAGAAACAGCTTCTGTTCATCGCGTTCTTTCGTACATCCGACAATGATTCTAGATTTTTTCTAAAAAAAATCTAGAATCATTGTCGGATAGGGCTAATTTGTCTTTGGCGGCTATCCGAGAAGTAACACAAAAAAATCCCCCGATTTTTCGGGGGACATTTTTCTGGTGCGCTAGGTGGGACTCGAACCCACACAGCTTTGCAGCCACAAGGCCCTCAACCTTGCGTGTCTACCAATTCCACCACCAGCGCGTAAGAGGTCGTGTATATCCTGAGTGAACTAGTTTAGCAAGAAAAAAAGCACGATAACACAACTAATTGCAAGCCGGTTGCCCGGCCTGTTTTTCTTGCTGTACATGGTATTGGTAACTATTTCGTGCCGCCCGTCGCGTTTTGGGCCGGAGCGGCCACAGGGGCTTGCGTCTTCGCCGGGGCCGTGTCTTCAATTTTGATGTCCGGAAGCACGGACTTGGTAGGCCGGCGTTCCGTGGTCGCAATATTGTATCCGAGCGAGGTGACGACAAAGGCAATGGCCACAAACAGGGTCATCTTGGCCAGCACGCCGCCCGCGCCGGAACTGCCGAACAGGGAAGAGCTGCCGCCGCCGAAAATGACACCCATGCCTTCCTTGCCTGACTGCAAAAGCACAAGCACAACCAGAACGACACAAATGCCGATATGAGCGGCCAGAATCAATGTTTCCAAAATACTCTCCTTGCCTCAGGCCAGAACAATTTTGCGCATGCTCTGTGCGTCTAAAGAAGCACCGCCTACCAGGACTCCGTCCACATTGTCAAGCGCTATGATTTCGGCGCTGTTTTCCGGCTTGACGCTGCCGCCGTATAAAATGCGCAGTTCCGGGCCTTGATTGGGAAAACGCTTGGTCAAAAGACTGCGGACCAGAGCGTGTGTTTCCAGTATCTCGGCGGGCCCAGCTACCTTGCCCGTGCCGATGGCCCAGACGGGCTCGTAAGCGATGGCAAGAAAATCCGGCCGCACGTTGTCGGAAACTGAAGCCAGTCCGGCGTCCAACTGGGTGGCCAGTACTTCTTCAAGCTTGCCCGCCTCGCGTTCCCACAAATTCTCGCCGATGCACAGCACGGTCCGCAGCCCGTTATTTATGGCGAACGCGGTCTTTTTTCCAATGAATTCACTACTTTCGTGCATCAGGGCACGCCGTTCCGAATGGCCGGTAAGCACATAGCGACAGCCCGCGTCGCGCAGCATGGCGGGGGAAATCTCGCCGGTAAACGCGCCGTTGGCCGCGGGGTACACGTTCTGCGCGCCCAAAAAAAATCCGGATTTGTCCATAAACAGCGAGGCGCAGATAGGCAGAGCCGTATACGGGGCGAAAATAGCGACTTCCCTGTCTTCCGGCAGGTCCGGAATGGAGTCCATCAGTTCCGCTACCGAGGCGCGGGCTTCAGCCTGGGTTTTATGCATCTTCCAATTGGCCGCCATCAATTTTTTCACAGACCTTCTCCCGGTTGTTTCTCGCTGAAACCACTCTCTCGGCGCGTCAGAACACATGCGTAAACATGGGCGTCCTCGCCCGTGTCAGGGTAATATCCTCGTCGTACTCCCACCCGTTGAAAGCCGAGGGAAGCATACAGGGCGACGGCCGCGGCATTGCTTTCACGAACCTCCAGCAGCGCGCGGCTGACGCCGTTTTGGGCCGCCGCCCGCAGGGCCAGCCGCAGCAGTCGTTTGCCGAGGCCTTTTTTCCGGTACTTTTCCGCGACCGCGATATTATATACTTCCATTTCTTCCGCCGCCGCATGGACGGCTACCGCGATATACGCGATGAGCCCGCCTGGTCCGCTGTGCGCCCGGCCGGACTGTAGACGGACCCCAAACAGTTTGCAAGCCCCCTGCCGCAAAACAAGACGGTACTGCTCCTCACTCCAGGGAGTGGGAAAAGACGCGGCTTCAAGAATCGCGACCTCGGGTATATCGTCGTTCCCCAGAGGCAAAAAGGAAAGATCTCTTGTTTCCATGCGATGAACCGTATACGGTATAGCACCGTTGCCGCATCCGGCGCAACGCCGGCATACTTCTGAAAGGCGCCCCATGCCCCGCAATTCCGCCTCGTGCAAAACAAACATAGCGCATCCGGAAAATCCGACCTCGGAGGACGAGTGCCTTGAGGTTCTTGACCGGTCGGGCAAAACCCTGCTCATAATGCCCCGTAAAAGCGTCTTGCGGCACAAGTTGCGACACCGGATGGTGCTGGTCTGCCTGCGCGACCTTGAAGACAAAATTTATGTGCATAAACGCGCTCGCGGCTGCGCGACGCACCCGGGATTGTGGAACATTTCCGCTTCCGGCCTTGTACTGGCCGGTGAAGCCCGCATGGATGCCGCATTGCGCGAACTGGCCAAAGGACCGGGCGTCAGCGGTCTGGAACTGACGCTGACCGTTGTCGCCGAACCGTCCGTCGCCACGGGCAACGCGGAAATAAGCCTGTATCGCACTCACCCGGTAAGCGCCCTGCCGCGCCCCAACCCGGCGACAATTGAAGAAGGCATGTTTGTTGACCGCGACGAGTTGCGGGCTTTGGTTCGCGACCTGCCGCATCTGCTCACCCCCGCCCTGCTCTGGACGGCGGAACAACTAGGCGTCAGTACAGCCACTTCGTGACGACAGCCTCGCCGAACAGGTCCACCAGTTTTTCCTCGGTTATCTCTTCACCCTCGCCGCCCACAAAAAAGGCTTCCTGTAATTTGACCAGACAGCCTTTCAGGTAGTCGCCCGCCCGGTCAAACAGTTTGACCAGATGCGGAGCCGTGTCATGATCAAAGTAGTAAATCTCACCGCTGCCGCGGTGAAAGCAGAAAGCATTGCCGTTGCCCAGGTATTCGCTGAAAGTCACAAGCAGCGGCAGCAACGCCAACTGCTCGGGGTCCATAAACTCTTCCGGCTCAAAACCTTCGGCCCAAACTGAAAGATATTCCATATTTTCAAGCGCTTGTAATTCTTCGCCTACATCAGCCACGCCAAAGGCGCGGTAAAAAAGCTTCAGGTCGTCCGGCAGAGCCGTGCCCAGACGTTTTTCCGTGGCCGCGATCAGCGATTCGGCCACGGGCCGGTTCATGGGGCTGCCCCACTCCTCGGCATGTTCCGCCAGCAGCGGGCCGGCGGTTTTTTCCCAACCGGGTTCGCCTATCTGCTCAAAGGGAACGATGATGTCATCCTTAGTTCTTAACTCACGCATCGCTTTCCTCCGCTTCACGCAGCAGCCGGAGCAGGGCTTCGTGCGTCAGACCGTTGCTGGCCGCCACATCATGCGCTCGAATATGGTACGAAGAGCCGTCCATGCGGGACATCCGGCCGCCCGCCTCGCGCACCAGCAGCCAGCCCGCCGCAATGTCCCAGGGGTTCAGCCGCAGTTCATAAAAGGCGTCATACCGGCCCGCGGCCACATACGCCAGATCCAGAGCGGCCGCGCCCCAGCGCCGCACCCCCTGACAGGCCGGCAGCACACGGTGCAGGCGACGTAGAATGCCCGGCAGTTCTTCGTCAATGGCATAGGGAAAGCCGGTGGCAACGAGAGAATCTTGCATCTCCCCTATTGCTGAAACCCTGATCGGCGCGTCGTTCAGACAGGCTCCCCGCCCTTGCACGGCGGTAAAGCATTCGCCGAGCAGCGGCGCATTGACCACGCCCAGCGCCACGTCGCCGCCGCGCCACAAGCCCACAGAAATGGCGACAACCGGCAAACCGTGGGCAAAATTGGTGGTTCCGTCTACGGGGTCAATGATCCAGGTGTCGTCCTTCAATTCTGCTGTTGCGGAACTTTCTTCCGCCAGAAAAGACGATCCCGGCAAAAGCCTGCCCAGATTTTCCTTGAGAAAGGCCTCCACGGCCAGATCGGTGGCCGTCACCAGGTCGATACGGCCTTTGTGGCGAATATCTCTAGGTTTTTCAGCATGTTGGGCAATAATTGCGCCGGCCTGCCGGACGATTGCCACCGTCCCGGCAAGCAGAGAAGTCAAATCGTCCATGTCAGTTGATGTATACCTTGCTGTAAAATTTCATGTCGTCCAGGGTGCGCCCGCTGCCGCGCACTACCGTGGTCAGAGGGTCGCTGTCGATGTGGACTTTCAAGCCTGTTTCCTTGGTAATCAGCGTATCGAGACCTTTCAGCAACGCGCCGCCTCCGGCCAGCAGCATGCCGTTGCCGCCTATGTCGGCCGCCAGTTCGGGCGGCGTTTTTTCCAGAGCTTTGCGCACCACGAGGATGATGGCCCGGACGGGTTCGGCCAGGGCTTCGCGCACATGGCCGTCAGTGATGCGCACCGACCTGGGTGTGCCGGACACGAGATGTTTGCCCGAAATTTCGACCACCAGCTGTTCAGGCAAAGGATAGGCGGAGCCCACGGCCATTTTGATGCGTTCGGCCATGTTCTCGCCGATCATCAGTTGAAATTCGTTCTGAAAATAACGTTGAATAGCCGTATTCATGGCGTCGCCGGCAACACGCACCGATTCGGCGTAGGCGATGGCCGACAGAGATATGACCGCCACTTCCGTGGTGCCGCCGCCTATATCCACCACCATGTTGCCCAGCGGTTCGTGAAAGGGCATATTGGCGCCGATGGCCGCGGCCTTGGGCTCTTCGACCAGGTGCACGGTATTAACGCCGGACAGTTGGGCCGACTCGATAACCGCGCGTTTTTCCACCTGGGTAATGCCTGTGGGCACACAGATCACCATGTTGGGCCGAGCCAGATGAAAGCCTCTGATCACCTTTTTAATGAAAAAAGAAATCATCTGGCGGGTGACTTCAAAATCGGCGATAACCCCGTCACGCATAGGCCTTACGGCCCGAATGCGCTTTGGGGTGCGTCCGAGAAACTCCTTGGCTTCCCTTCCCACCGCCAGCACATGTCCTCGTTCGGCATCAAGGGCCACGACGGAAGGCTCGTTGAGAACGACCCCCTGGTTGCGCGTATACAAAAGAGTGTTGGCGGTGCCGAGGTCCATAGCCAGGTTTTTGCCAAGAAGATTGAAAAGACTGCGAAACATGTATCAACTCCGCCGGAATTACAAAAAAGGCGCCGCCGGCACAGACCGGAAAGCGGCACGTCCTGTGGCGCTCAAACTCGCATCATTCACATTTCGACGGCGGCATCGCGCCGCAACGCGTCTTCGCGTTGCGCAGCGGCGCAGACATCGCGCAGTCGGCATTTCACATAAAGATTTTCAAGAAAAAGAGAAAGATGATCCGCGGCCATCTGGACGAAATCCCGGGTGCCGTCAGCGATTTCAAGGGGAGTTTCCTTGGCCAGGCACAGTACGCCGCGCGTCTTGCGCTGCAACACCAGAGGCAGGGCCATTACGGTCTGAAACTGCGGAGTGGCCACGCCTTTGCCGAACAGGGACGACTCCGGCATGCCGCCGGGAGCGCTGCTGAACAACGGAGTTCCATTGCGGAACACCCAGCCGATGGCCCCGCCGGAAACAGGAAAAACCGGCGCCGGAGAACGGGGTCGGCAGACCAGAGGATAATTTTCTCCCTCCAGGCAGTAGCGACCCTCCTCCAGGGCGGCGCAAAAAACAGCGTACCCGCAATCGGTGGCAGCGACCATGAGTTCAAGAAAGCGGCGGAGAAAATCCGACCAGCGCGAATGTTCTTTCCGCAGAAAATAAACGGTCTTCAAAGCCGCGTAATGGCGCGCGACGGCAAAGCGTTCCCGTTCTTCGCCGGCGGACGTTGAAAGTTCGGCCAGAAGTTCAGCGAAAAGGTACAGCAATTTCTGGTCTTTTTCTGAAAAGGAATACTGGCGTTTGCTGTCCACGCACAAAACGCCGCTGCCGTCTGGCAGGGCGCAGCCCATAAAGGCTTTGATGCGCAGTTCCTCTTTGCCGCGATAATACCCAAGATGATTTTTACGCTGATCAAAATTCGGAACCAGCAACGGCTCGTGATTTTTGGCTATCCAACCCACAAGACCTTTGCCCGGCTCGATAACGGAAGAAACGTCCACGGAATCGCCCAGGCTGAACTGCGCGGCCATGTGGTATTTTTTATCCTCGCCCTTGTTTTTGCCCGCCGCGAGAAAAAGCACGGCGGAATAAGCGTCGAGCACGCTGCACAAAATGGCGAGAATGCGGGAAGAGGAATTATGGCGCATACGTGTCGCATCCGAAGGGCGCAAATTCGTCCGGCACCATGCCGGACGTCTTTACGGATTACCGCAGACCGGGGCATCTTTCAACCGTTTGTCCATGATAGTCCGTTTTTCGGCTTTCTTCCGAGTCTGGTCAAAAAAGCCCGGACAGGCTATACAACACCGTCGGACGCTCAAGGAGGACATATGGCCCGTTTTTTCTCCCTTTGTCTTCTCATTGCCGCGTTGTTCTGCCTGCCGCTGACCGGCTGCCAAACCAAGGTGCAGGGACAGGCGGACGTGGCCGCTGGCGTTTATTCGCGATAACTCGACGATCAGCAGGAGATTTCAATGTCTTTGCCCCGACGCCGTATTTTTTCTCTGGCCGAGTTGCCGATCTCTCAGGAGCGCAACCTGCGGGGCGGCGAGGGCCCCGCCCTCTGCCGCACCTTGTTGACCCCGCAAAGCGCGCCCGAGGGCAGCGCTTTTTGCGCCATGGGCATCAACGTGCTTCCCCCGGGTTCATCCATCGGGTTGCACCAACACCCGGACAATGAAGAAATCTACCTGATCCTCTCCGGTGCGGGCCTGTATCTTGACAACGAGGGCAACTCCCATCCCGTGCGCGCGGGCGATGCCGCTTTATGCCCCAAAGGCGAATCCCACGGCATTATCAATTCCGGCGCGGAAGACCTGATGATGGCGGGCATTGTCGCCGCCAAATAGGAAGACATATGGAACTGAAAGGAACGACCATTCTGGCGGTCAAGGATGCAAACGGCGTTGCCGTGGCAGGCGACGGCCAGGTGACCATGGGCCAGGCCGTGGTTATGAAACACACGGCCCGCAAGGTACGGCGCCTGTATTCCGGCAAGGTCATTGCCGGTTTCGCGGGTTCCACCGCCGACGCGTTCACCTTGTTCGAACGCTTTGAAGCGAAACTTGAAGAACACGGCGGCAATTTGACCCGCGCCGCTGTGGAAATGGCCAAAGACTGGCGAAAAGACAAGTATCTACGCCGCCTGGAAGCCATGTTGATCGTTGCCGACCTGAGCGCCATTCTGGTGCTTTCGGGCAACGGCGACGTCATCGAGCCCGACGACAATATAGCGGCCATCGGCAGCGGCGGCCCCTATGCCCTGGCCGCCGCCAGGGCGCTGGTCAAACATGCGGGCCTGAACGCGGAAGGCGTCGCGCGTGAAGCCATGGGCATTGCCGCCGGCATCTGCGTGTACACCAACAGCCACCTGACCCTCGAAACTCTGCCCGCAAAGGCGGAACCGGCGTGAAAAACGTCTTGCGGGCGGGCTGCAAGGTCAACCTTTTTCTGAACATCACAGGCAGGCGGCCTGACGGATATCATACGCTTGAAACCCTGTTTCTGCCTTTACCCGAGCCCTATGATCTGCTCGAGATAGATACCCGGTCCGGATCAGGCCTTGTCTTTTATTGCGACGATACGGATCTTTCCGGGCCGGACAACACAGTCCGAAAAGCCTATGAACGCTATGCGGCCGCAACCGGGTTTGCCCCCTCTCTTGCGGTGACGCTGCGCAAGGGCATACCGCACGGCGCCGGGCTTGGCGGCGGCAGCGCGGACGCCGGGGTTTTTCTGCGCCACCTCAATGAGCTGGCCCCGCAACATGGATGCTCCGGACTTGACGATGCGGCGCTTCTGGCTCTGGCGGCGGGCATCGGGGCGGATGTCCCTTTTTTTCTGCTGAACAGGCCGGCTCTGGCCACGGGCGTAGGCGATGCCCTGACCCCCGTGGAGCCGCCGTTGCCGGGCTGGCGCCTGGTACTGGTCTGCCCGCCTGTCCGGGTGAACACCGCCTGGGCGTTTCGGGCCTGGGATGAAAAAAAAACGATCCTTCCTTCCGCCGAAACCTTGACAAGAGCGGGGGATACAGATACTAACCCACTCGTTCACGGATGGCATGTGGAAAATAGTTTTGAGCCTGTCGTTTTCGCGGCATACCCGCAACTAAGTCAGATTGTTGCGAAATTCCGCACCATGAAGGCGACGGCCGCCGCAATGAGCGGCAGCGGCTCATCCCTGTTCGGCCTCTTTCAGTCGGCAGAGGCTGCGCAAAAGGCGGTTACGGCCTTTCAGCGCGAAGGACTGCGGGTTTTTCACCATATTCTGTGACGTGCTGGGGTGTCGCCAAGCTGGTAAGGCAATGGACTCTGACTCCATCATCCGAGGGTTCGAATCCTTCCGCCCCAGCCAGCAAGCATTTTATTCACATAAAGTGCTCGTATGTTTTTTTCCGTGCCGTTGGGGTGTCGCCAAGTTGGTAAGGCAATGGGTTTTGGTCCCATCATCCGAGGGTTCGAATCCTTCCGCCCCAGCCATTTTTTTGTAAAGCACCGCGGCCGGCCGTTGCCCGCCATCAGTGCGCATAAGCCGGGAAATTCTAACAGCCCATCCGGATACTATGTACTATTCATCACGGGAATTTCCGTATTGGCTGCCCATACTACAACCCTCTCTCTCGGACAATTCCATGTATCGCGATCTGAAGATAATGGCGGGCACCTCAAACCCCGCCCTTGCCACGGCCATCTGCGATCACCTTGGGTGCAGGCTCACCCCGGTCCTGTGCGACACCTTCAGTGACGGAGAGATCCGTATTGAAATCGGCGACAACGTGCGGGGCGACGACGTTTTTATCGTCCAGTCGCTGTGCGCGCCTGTCAATTTCAATCTCATGCAGCTCTGCATCATGCTGGACGCCTTGAAACGGGCATCCGCCGGCCGCGTCACCGCGGTAGTGCCCTATTACGGTTATGCCCGCCAGGACCGCAAGGTCAGTGCGCGAACCCCCATCACCGCCAAGCTCGTGGCTGATTTCTTGACCGTCGCCGGGGTACACCGTCTGATGACGGTTGATTTGCACGCCGGGCAGATTCAGGGTTTTTTCAACATTCCGGTGGACAACCTGTACGCTGCGCCGATTTTTTTGAACCAGTTGAAGCAGATTGCCGGCGACGTCATTGTCGTTTCGCCGGACGCAGGCGGCGTTGAACGGGCGAGGGCCTATGCCAAACGCCTCGACGTGGGCCTTGCCATCATCGACAAACGCCGTGACAAACCCAACCAGGCGTCCGCCATGCACGTCATCGGCGATGTGGAAGGCAAGGTCGCCATTGTGCTTGACGATATGATCGACACCGCGGGCACCATGGTGGCTGCGGGCGATGTGCTGCTGCAGAACGGCGCCAAAGAAGTCATGGCCTGCGCCACCCATCCGGTGCTTTCCGGCCCTGCCATAGACCGGTTAAACAATTCCGCCTTCACCCAGGTTCTGGTTTCCGACACCATTCCCCTGGGCGACAAGGCGGGCGCCTGTTCCAAGATAAAGGTCGTGTCCATTGCCGGCCTTCTGGCCAAAGCGATCAACAACATTCATACCGAGTCCTCTGTCAGCGTGCTCTTTGTGTAAGGAGCATCCGTCAGCAACGGCGCAAGTCATGGCTGAGGATCACAAAGGAGTTTTTCATGTCCACTTCGTTCACCACCCTGACCGTGCAGAAACGCTCGACCATCGGCAAAGGCGGCAACCGCCGCCTGCGCGCGCAAGGCATCATCCCCGCCGTGTTTTACTCTCCGGGCGGCGAAAACGTGCCGATTCAGGTGGCTGAAGCCGCCTTCAAAAAGATTTTTGAAAAACTCGGTCGCACGACGGTTTTTAATATTGAAATTGAAGACAACGAAAAAAAATCCGTTTTCCCGACCCTGATCTGGGATCTGGATTACTATCCTGTCAAAAACCGTATCCAACACGTGGACTTTTTTGGCGTGGATCTGAACAAGGAACTGAAGGTCCGCGTGCCGCTCGAATTTGCCG
Source organism: Desulfovibrionaceae bacterium (assembly GCA_031548325.1). Lineage (GTDB taxonomy): Bacteria > Desulfobacterota > Desulfovibrionia > Desulfovibrionales > Desulfovibrionaceae > FLUQ01. The sequence goes on along the minus strand of JAVBRE010000083.1, from coordinate 1,019 downwards.
GCACAGCGGTCGGCACCAAGCTGGGCGGGGTTATGGAAACCTTCTTCGAGCACATCGACGTGTTCAGCAAACCCCTGGCCCTGCCGAACAAGATCATTGTTGACGTAACTTCCGTCGAACTGGGGCAGACCCTGCGCGTGGGCGATCTTTCTTTGCCCGAAGGCGTGCGCGCGGCTACAGATGCAAGCGTCACCCTGCTCAGCGTGCACACCCCCTCTGCCGAAACCGAAGAGAGCGCGGCTTCCGCAGCCGCCGAGTGACAGGCCTCCATACGCACGACTACCGCACGGCCCTTGGCTTTTCAGGGGCCGTGCGGTATTTTGAAGCACTATGAATATTGCAGGCCTTTTGTTGGGACTTGGCAATCCCGGTCCGACCTACGAGCGCACCCGCCACAATTTCGGCTTTTTGCTGGTAGATGCTCTGCTTGACGCCTGTCGCGATACCGGCGGCGTCAGCCCCCTGTCGGGCGGCAAAAACCGGTACGCGGCATGGAAATGCCGCCTGCCCGGCTCGGGCGGCGTGTGGATCGCGGCAAAGCCTTTGACCTATATGAACAGAAGCGGCGAAGCGGCCGTTCATCTGTTGGGGTATTACCGCGTTCCTCTCTCCGCGCTGTTCGTGGCCCACGACGAATTGGATTTGCCCCTGGGCAGAATGCGCCTTAAAATCGGCGGCGGCAATGCCGGACACAACGGTCTGCAATCCGTCTGCGATCTGACGGGTTCTCCTGATTTTTACCGCCTGCGCCTGGGGATCGGCAAACCCGTCGGGTATGACGCCGCCTCTTTTGTGCTCAGTCGTTTTTCTTCCGAAGAAACCCGCGTGGTAGAATCCGTGCTGCCCGCCGCTCTGGAAGGTTTTTTTCGTTTCGCGTCCGGCGGCATAAAAGAAGCACAGCCTTTTATCAACGCTTTTACGCCTATTTAAAGGCATTCGGCCCCTGTTTTTCTCTCCCGTGTCGTCTTGTTCAAGCTAGACATAGACGGGACAGGGCTTTTCGAGTATACCTATAGTTC
>JAVBRE010000236.1:0-13914 GCA_031548325.1 Desulfovibrionaceae bacterium | reverse complement strand
TGAACCGTCGCGCGGAAATCAACTAATCCGATGGTCTGCAAGGCCCGGCGGCAACGCCGGGCCTTTTCAAAAAGGTTCAGGAAGGAGTCAGGTCATGTCCAGCAGAATTCGCTGCACGTTTTTCACTTTTTTCATGCTGCTTCTTTCAGTATTCCTTGCAATTCCGGCTCTGGCCGCTGAAGCGCAGAAAAAACCCGTGGCGCAGCCGGCTCCCGTGGCCCAGAAGAAACCGGCAGCCAAGCCCGCCGTGACCGCCGTGGCCATGAAAAGTCCCGCGCCTGCCGGCAGCAAGAAAGCCGTACCGGCCACAGGCAAAAAATTGCCGCCCGGCGAAAGCCCTGAACGGCTGCAGCAGGATCTTGACGTCTTTGCGAAAAAGTGCGTGGTCAGCATGAACAACCAGCTGAAGCCGGGTCCCAAAAACAAAGAAGTCGCTCCCCACCCCAACGGCGGGTATGTGGCAAGATACATGACCGTCGACCCGGATTCGCTGCAAACGTCGTACAATTCTTCTGCAAACAAATATGTGAAGTACATCGGCAAGATGATTTACCACGAAGTGGAATATTCTTGCACGGCTCCGACGCGCGAACAGGCGCTGGCGGGCCCGTTCAGCGAAATCAACCGGGTGCCGATCACAGAACTGATCAAGTATATGAAAGGGAAATGGACTTACTAGTCCGTTCCGCGGCATAATAAAAAGGCGGGGACATCCCCGCCTTTTTATTCGCCCTCTTCCTGCGGCTTTTCCTCTTTTTTCCGCCCGACTTCCTCCAGCAGGGCTTCATCCGCCGGATCTTCGGGCCCATAGCTGATTTTACCACTGCCCAGGTCAATGGTCACCACTTCGGGCTTTCCGTTTTCCTCGATCACCGTGCTGACGGTTTTACAACAGCCCGTGGACCGCTTGACTCTGAATTTCATGCCCTCGCCCATGGGTCACCCTCCACGCGCGTACCATGACTCATTTTCTTCTTGCAATTTCGACGCACCTTGACCATGACTTTACGCAAATATATCATTGCGGACAAGTTCAGCATGAACCAGCACGACTACGCCGTTTCTCATCCGCCCGTGATTTTTGGCGTCGCGGCACAAACCCGCGAGCCTTGTCCGTCTCCGGACGGCCCTGCTTTTTCTTTTTCCACAGCGGATCAGCGCCCGTTCTCCACCTTTTTGCCGGTCCGCTTTACCGGAAAAGGTCGGGAACTTTTATGCCTGCATCTGCGCAATATCTTTTTCAGCCTTCTGACGTTGGGCGTCTATTCCTTCTGGGGCAAAGTCCGCATACGCCGCTATCTGTGGGAACACACTCTGATTCTGGATGAATCTCTGGAATATACCGGAACCGGCGGCGAACTGTTCCGCAGCTTTTTCATCGTCATGCTGCTGCTGGCCTCAATGGGCGGCCTCTATTACGCCTTGGACGCCCTGGTCAGCCCCTATCTCGCGCCTTTCGCCGCCGGGATTCTGGCTGTGCCGCTGACGCATCTGGGCGTGTATCTCGCCCTGCGCTACCGGCTGACCCGAACCCGCTGGCGTGGCATTCGCGGCAACCTCACGGGATCTTCCATCGTCTATGCCCTTTTTGCCAGCGCGTTTTCCCTGCTCAGTTTCATCACCGGCAGCCTGCTCTTTCCGTTGCAAAAAGCGCATTTGGCCCGGCGGCGAGCCAACGCGGCTTTTTTCGGCAACCGCCCCTTCAGGTTCACGGGCACGTCCGGCCCTTTGTACGGAGCATTTTTCCGCTGCCTGATTCAAGCCGCGCTGGCCGGAATTTTTCTCTCACTGCTGGTCTACTCCGGTCTGTACGCGGCGTCCGCATTGCTGTGGCCGGACTCCTTCGCGGCTTTGTGGGAAGCCTTGCCCGAAGGAAAATACTCTCTTTGGACGATTTGGGGGCCTCTTCTGACGGTGCTGCTGGCGGCCTGGTGCTTTTTCACGCTGTACAAAGCCGCCCAGGTCCGCTGGTTTTTTACCAACCTGCATTTCGGCCGGGTGGCCTTTTCCGCTTCCCGCTTTACGGGGTGGCGCTTCTGGCGGCTGTTACTGGGCAACCTGACTCTGACCGTTCTTACCTGCGGCCTGGGTGCCCCCTGGGCCACCATACGCCTGTATCGTTTTGCGGCTGAGACTCTTGACGCGTCCGGCGCTCCGGACCTGGAAAACCTGCTTCAGAATACCGGGGTCGCCTGGTCGGGCGGAGAAGGCATTCTGGACGCCCTCAACGTGGACTTGTCTTTGTAACCCATGATGCAAACTTCACAGACCGCGTCCTCCTCCGTTTACTACGACGGAAAAACAGCCGTCAGTCACGCCGTGCGCGTGCATTGCGCCGGTAACATGCTGCGCGTCGCCACTCTTCAGGGCGATCTGGCGGCCCTTTGGGAACAGGAGTTCATTCGCGCGGAATTTCCGCAAAAAATACCCTTGCGCCTGCGTCATGCGGCGAAAGACGGCGAGCGCGTCGTCATCAAAGACCCTACCCTTGCGGAAAGCGTACGTTCCTGGCTTGACCCCTCATTGCGGCAATTGCGGACGGCACGCCGCGTCCGCTGGCTTTGCGCCGCTCTCGCTACCTGGACTTGCGCCGCCTGCCTCTGGTTTTTCTCCCCATTTCTGCTGACCGCGGCGGCCGGCTTCATACCCGTTTCCTGGGAAGAAGCGTTGGGCGAAAAAACCCGCGAGGCCGTTGCCGATTTGCTCTCGGACGCACCTGCCCGGACGCGCTGGCGGGACCAGGGCCCCGGCGCCCGAGCATTGCAGGCGCTTGCCACCAGGCTGGCAGGCGACGACACTGCCGGCTACGATTTCAGGGTTTCGCTGTTGCAATCAACGCTTGTCAACGCCTTTGCCTTGCCCGGCGGCTATATTGTAATCACCACCGGCCTGGTGCGGCAATGCGCGTCTCCTGACGAACTGGCCGGAGTGCTGGCCCACGAAATGGGGCACGTCACGGAACGCCACACCACACGCGGCATGATCAGGAGCGAGTTTATAGCCTTTATCGGCCGGATCGCCACCGGCGGCAGCGACGTGCTGGGCACCCTGAACAGCGCGGGCAGCGCCCTGCTTACCAAACGTTTCAGCCGTGACGACGAACGCAAAGCCGACCTGCTGGGCGCGCAACGTCTGGCCAAAGCCGGCATCGACCCGGCGGGCATGGGTCTCTTTTTCTCGCGTCTGCCCCGGGAAGAGAGAGCGGATTCCTTCGCCTATTTCTCCTCCCATCCTTCCAACGCGGAACGCATAGCCAGCATGGCCGCGGAAGCCGCCAAACTGCCGGGCAAATACACTCCGGCTCTGCCGCCCGAAGACTGGTCACAACTACAATACCTGGCGAAGTAACTCCCCGCGGAGCGGATACGCTTTTTCAAAGCTAATCTGCTCTAGGCAAACGCGAAGGGAAAGGCTATATTCACTCGATTGCCACCGGGGTCGGGGCACACCGCCACAGACCCTGCCGGATAAAGGATTATCAGCAGTATGCGCGCCAAAACCCATCTTACCGTCTTGTTGCAACGCCACCTCGCAGCCATGAACCTGCCCTGGCCGGCGAAAGCTGCGATAGAAGCCCCCAGAGAAAAAAGCTTCGGCGACCTTGCGGCCAACGTGGCTCTGTTGCTGGGCAAAGAAGCCGGCAAATCCCCCCGGGACCTTGCGGAAGTCCTGGCCCTGTCTCTTCGGAATGACAGGGCCGTCTCTTCCGCGACCATCGCCGGCCCCGGATTCATCAATGTCACGTTCAGCCCCGCCTTCTGGCAGGAAACCATAGGCCAGGTCGAAGAAGCCCCGGAAACTTTCGGCTCTTCACATGTCGGCAGCGGCAAAAAGGTACAGGTGGAATACGTTTCCGCCAACCCTACCGGCCCCCTGCACATCGGACACGGCAGGGGGGCCGCCGTCGGCGATTCCCTGGTCCGTCTGCTGCGCTTTGCCGGCTATACGGTGCGTACCGAATATTACATCAACGACGCGGGCCGCCAGATGCGCCTGCTGGGCCTCTCGGTCTGGCTGCGGGTCAGGGAACTCGCGGGGCAGAACGTTGCCTGGCCCGAAGACTGGTACCGGGGCGAATACATCATCGATATCGCCAAAAAAATGCTGGCCGAGGACCCCGCTCTTGCGGCACTGCCCGACGAGCAGGGAGTCGACCGCTGCTTTGAACACGCCATGCAATCCATTCTTGACGGCATCAAAAAAGATCTTGCCGATTTCCGGGTCGAGCACGAAGTCTGGTTTTCCGAGCGCGGTCTGGTGGCCGGCGGCGCGGTGGAAAAAGCCTTTGAACGCCTTCATGCGGCCGGGTACAGCTACGAGCGGGACGGCGCGCTGTGGTTTCGCACCACGGCGTTCGGCGACGACAAAGACAGGGTTTTGCGCAAATCCGACGGGTCGCTGACCTATTTCGCCTCGGATATCGCGTACCACAACGACAAGTTTAACCGGGGATTCGATCATCTTGTCGATATCTGGGGCGCGGACCATCACGGCTATGTGCCGCGCATGCGGGCCGCCATTGCCGCGTTGGGCAAGGACCCGCAACAGTTCGACGTCATTCTTGTACAGCTTGTGAATCTGCTCAAGGGCGGCGAGCAGATCGCCATGTCCACCCGTGCGGGACAGTTTGAAACTCTGGCCGACGTCATGACCGAGGTGGGCGCGGACGCTTCCCGTTTCATGTTTCTTTCCCGTAAAAGCGACAGCCACCTTGATTTTGATCTTGAGCTGGTCAAACAGCGCAGCCTGGACAATCCCGTCTACTATGTGCAGTACGCGCACGCCAGAATTTGCGCTGTGCTGCGCAAGGCGGGCGAACGCGGCGTCTTTCTGCCGCCCCGCACGGACGAATCGTCGTGGGCGCTGCTCGCGCAGGACGCCGAGTTGAAACTGATGCGGCAGATGGACCGCTTTGAAGACGTGGTCGAAAGCGCGGCCCTGAATCTGGCGCCGCACCACATCAGCCATTATTTGATGGAAACCGCCGGCGAACTGCACAGTTACTACGCCGCGCACCAAGTTCTGGGCGCCGGAGACGACGCCCTGACGCGCGCGCGCCTGGGCCTTTTGCGATCAGCCGGGACAGTGATCGCCAGAGGGCTTTCTCTGCTTGGCGTCACGGCTCCGGACAGTATGTAACACTATCTGTTGAGAACTCAAAAAATGGCTTCCGAAATACCCATCCGCCTGCCGGAGCCCGACCGGGCGTCGACGCAAAAAAACAGCCGGAGCGCCCGCACCGTCACCTTTACGCTGACCCTGCCCAAGCTGTTTTTTTCCATTCTGTTCCTGGCCGGCATCCTGATCTGGGTGTTTATTTTCGGCATTATGCTGGGACGGGGCCACAAACCCGAAAAAGTCGTGCCCGAACTGGCCAGAGTCATGCCGACGCCGCAGGCTAAAAACGCCACATCTCTCCCGATCGCGACCGCCTCTGCCGCCGGGCGAAGCGGCAACCAGACCGCCCCGGCATCTTTGCCCGCTGCTACGCAGGCATCCGGAGCGCTTGCGGCAAAACCCGCCGGTGTGCTGCCTCCGCAGGACCTGCAGTACCACGACACATTGAAAGGACGTCCCACGGCCAGCCCTGTTCCCTCTTCTTCCCCGCCGAAACCCGCGGCGACCGCCAAACAGGCCGCCGCGCCAGTCAAGGCCACCGCCAAAGACGCCAAAACGACGCCGACCAAAAGCGAGCCGAAGACGGCCGCGGTCGCGAAAAAAATTACGGAAAAACCGACGGCAAAATCCGCCGAACAACCCGCTGCAAAAACAGTGGAACCTTCATTCAATTATGTGTATCAGGTTGCCGCGTTCAAGGATTCGCCCTCCGCTGAAGCTCTGCGAAAAAAATTGCAGGCGGCGGGCATAACCACGCGCGTTGAAAAGGACAGCGACGGCGGCACGACCTGGTACAAGCTGCTGACGCCGTTCCGGGGGCGGCCGGAAGATACCCGGTCCCTGCGGCAAAAATTGAGTGATCAGGGCATAAACCGGGTCATTCTGCGCAGCAAGGTTCCGGTTCGGTAAGAACTATTCTTGTGAACGCGAAACGCGCGTTTGCTTGACGGACCTTTGAATGAACACTACGCTTTATTTTTTACAGGAGCTTATGCCGCAACCATGAACGATTTCCGGGCTTCATCTTTTCCGGCGGCGCCTCTCATTGCATTGGGAGCGCTGACCATGCGACTGCTTTCGGAAATGGGAGCCGTTTTTCTGTTCATGCTTGACGGTCTGCGCTGCCTTGTCACCGCGCGCAAACAATGCGTCAAAATAATTCGCCAGACCCACATCATCGGCGCAAAATCACTTTTTCTCATCGCGCTCATCGGCGGCTTTACCGGTATGGTGCTCGGCCTGCAAGGATATTACACCCTGATAAAATTCGGCTCCGAGGGCATGCTGGGAGCCGCGGTCGCCTTGTCCCTCATCAGGGAACTGGGGCCGGCGCTTACCGCCATCATGGTCACCGGCCGGGCCGGTTCAGCCATGGCCGCCGAAATCGGCGTCATGCGCATCACCGATCAGGTGGACGCCCTGGCGGTCATGGACATTAATCCCATGGGCTACCTGGTGTCGCCGCGCATCGCGGCCTGCCTGATTTCCTTTCCCCTGCTGACGGCTTTTTTCGACGTCATCGGCATTCTTGGCGGCTATTTGACCGGAGTTACGCTGCTCGGCATCAACGAAGGCATTTATTTTTACCGCATTGAAACCAGCGTCGTCTGGAACGACGTATTCGGCGGCTTCATCAAATCACTTGTTTTTGGCCTGATTGTCGCGGTAATTTGCTGCTATCAGGGGTATTTCACCCATATGCGACGCGACGCCGTCGGCCCTGAAGGAGTCAGCAATGCCACCACCGACGCCGTCGTATACTCCTGTGTGCTGATTCTGGTCGCCGACTATGTGCTGACCTCATTTTTACTGTAAACGGGCGCTGCGGGAATGGTATGCAACAAGCATGGGACATCCGACTGACGAACCTTCGCCTGGGGTACGGCGACCATGTGGTGCTGGACAAGATCGACGCCATCTTGCCCGGCGCGCGCATATCCGTCATTTTGGGCGGGTCGGGCTGCGGCAAGTCGACCCTGCTGCGCCACATCATCGGCCTGTCCCGCCCCATGGCCGGCAAAATCACCGTAGGCGGCAAAGACGTCTTTTCTCTTTCCAGTCTTGATTTTCGCCGTTTGCGCCGCCGCATGGGAGTCCTCTTTCAAGACGGGGCCCTGCTTGGTTCTCTGACCCTGGCCGAGAACGTGGGCCTGCCCCTGCGCGAGCATACTTCGCTGAAGTCGACGGATATCCGCGATCTGGTTCTGCACAAACTGTCTCTGGTCGGTCTTGCCGATTTCGCGGATTATTACCCCAACCAGCTTTCAGGCGGCATGCGCAAACGCGCCGGGCTTGCCAGAGCGCTGGTCACCGACCCGCCCATTCTGCTGTGCGACGAGCCAACTTCCGGGCTTGACCCCATCAACGCGGCCCAAATGGACGCCTTGCTGCTGGCCATGAAAAAGCAGTACCCGGAAATGACCATCGTGGTTGTCAGCCACGATTTGGCAAGCCTTTCGACCATTGCGGACCACGTCCTGGTGCTGCACGACGGCAATGTGGCTTTCAACGGCGTTCAGGCGGACCTGCACGCCACGCACGATATCTATTTGCGCCGGTTTCTGGACAGACAGGCGGAAGAAACCCCGACCGGAGAACCCGCCGTGCTGGCCCTGGCGCCCAAAGTCAGGGCGGCGCTGGATGCCTGGCAAGGGCGCTGAACGGATATGATGAGGATCGGTCATGAAAAAATATTCCACTGAACTCTTTGTCGGTATTTTTGTGTTGGTAGGTCTGCTTTGCGTCGCGTATCTCACCATACGCCTGGGTAAAATGGATCTTTTTACCGATAAGGGGTATACTCTGGTTGCCAAATTCTCTTCTACCACCGGACTGCGGTCCGGCGCGGAAGTTGAAGTGGCCGGCGTTTCCGTCGGAAAGGTGACGAAAATCAGACTCGGCCCCAAATTCGAGTCCGTGGTGCATATGCGTATCCATGACGGCATAACCCTGGCCGAAGACAGCGGCGCTTCGGTCAAAACCAGCGGGCTGATCGGAGACAAGTACATCAGTCTTTCTCCCGGCGGTCTGGAAAAAACGCTCGCCAATAACGATGAAATTACGGAAACCACCGGCTCCGTCGATCTGGAAGCCTTGATCAGCAAGTATGTTTTCGGGGGTGTACAATGATTTGCCGTCTTTTTTTGCCCGTCTTTGCCCTGTTTTTCATGCTGGCGTCCGCCTCTCCGGTTCTCGCCGCAGGCGCGCCCACCAAAACCATTGAACAGGCCGTCAATGACATTATGGCCATCATTAAAAATCCGGACATGCGCGATGTGGCCAAACGCCCTCCCCTGCTCCAGCGGATTGAAGACAAGGCCAAGACCATTTTTGATTTTAAAGAGTTTTCAGCCCGCACCGTGGGTCCCAACTGGCGCGAGTTCACGCCTGAACAGCAAAAGCGCTTCATAGACGCCTTTGCCTCTCTGCTGCGGGCCACCTACATTGAAAAGCTGGAAGGCTACGACGGGGAAAAAGTGAACTACACCGGCGAGGTCATGAGCACAAAAGGCGACAAGGCTGAAGTGCAAACCAGCGTGCTTATCAAGAACAAAAATGTGCCTGTCGCCTATCGCATGCTGGAAAAAGATGGCATATGGAAAGTATACGACGTGCGGATTGAAAAAATCAGCCTTATCGAAAACTATCGGGGGCAGTTCAAAGAGCTGCTGGTCAAAGGCGACGCGGAAGGCCTGATAGCCAGAGTCGAATCCAAGGCGGCCGAAATCCGCAAAGAGAATCAAACTCAGAAGGTCAAATGAAACGACTATTTCTTATCCTGCTTCTGGGCTGCGTCCCGCTTGTTTTCGCCGGATGCGCGTCGCATCCGGGGGTCGGGGCTTTCGACACCGCCGACCAGGCGGCCACGACCGCGTCTTTGGACGACGACGACCAGTACCTGGACCAGGCCTATACCATGCAACTGGTGCCGGACCCGCTGGAAGGCTGGAACCGGGTCATGTTCGTGTTCAACGACGGCTTGGTCACATACGTGGCTCGGCCTCTCAACACCGCGTACACTACCGTCATGCCCGGAGCTTTTCGCGAAGGCATAGGGAATTTTTTTCACAACCTGCTTTTTCCCGTGCGCTTCGTCAACAACCTGCTTCAGGGCAAAGGGCAGGGCGCGGGCAAAGAATTCGGGCGTTTTATCATCAACACCACCGCCGGCCTTGGCGGCTTTGTCAACGTCGCGAAAAGCAATCCGGACCTGAAAGACCTGGATGACGAGGATTTCGGCCAGACCTTGGGGGTCTGGGGCATGAGCGAGGGCTTTTACCTGTACTGGCCTTTGATCGGCCCCAGTTCCGGGCGTGACAGCATAGGCAGCGTGGGCGACTGGGCGCTGGACCCCCTGACCTGGGTGCCGCCCTGGTGGCTGCCCTGGGCGACCAAAGGGCTGCGCACGGTCAACAGCCTTGATGAAATTCTTGACGTATACGACGACGTCACCAAGTCGGCCATTGAACCCTATACCGCGGTACGCGACGCGTATATTCAATATCGCCGTGCAAAAATTGCCAAGTAACACGTTACCATACAGGAAAAATCCATGATTCAGCGCACTCTTTCCATCATCAAACCCGATGCGGTTGAGCGCAACCTGACCGGCGCCGTTCTTTCCATGATCGAAGACGCGGGCCTGCGCATTGTCGCCATGAAACGCCTGCGCCTGAGCAAGCAGGATGCTGAGGGCTTTTACGCCGTGCACAAGGATCGCCCTTTTTTCAATGAACTGACGACCTACATGGCGTCGGGACCTGTGGTCATTTCCGTCCTTGAAGGTGAAAACGCCATCGCCCGCTACCGCGAACTGATGGGCGCCACCAATCCGGCCAACGCCGCCCCCGGCACCATTCGCAAACTCTACGCCAAAACTATTGAAGCCAACTCCGTGCACGGTTCCGATGCGCCGGAAACCGCCTCTTCAGAAATAAGTTATTTCTTTAATGTATTAGAAATTACTGACTAAATGGGGCTCCGCCCCATACCCCGGCAGGGGCATCATGCCCCTGCATCCCCCCAATACCGAAAAGCCCGCGAATGCGGGCTTTTCGGTATTGGGGGGCAAGGGGGACTTTGCCGCCTTGCTGGGTTTGGGGCGGAGCCCCAATTTCGCGTCTAATCGCCTTTGAGGTCGCCATCATATAGATTTCTTGCGGATCAAGAATAAGAATGACACTGCCGTCACCCATGATGGTCGCGCCGGAAATGCCTTTCAGATCGCCCAGATAAGAGCTCAAAGGCTTGATGACGATTTCCTGGCGTTCCAGCAGCCGGTCCACAACCAGACCGAGGCGGCGTTCGTTGTCATGAATGACCACCACGGACAGCACTTCCTGCTTGCTCATGCTGCAGGGCAGGCCGAGCAGTTCCGCCAGGCTGATGATGCCCAGCACTTCACCCCTCAGAGTCACCGCCTTTCTGCCCTTGACGTCGGTCAGGCGTCTGGCTTCAATTTTGGTGGTTTCAGAGACCGCATCAAGCGGAATGGCGTACATTTCTTTGTCCACTGTCACCATCAGCGCATCGATGATGGCCAGGGTAAGGGGCAGAGACAACGTGAACCGCGTACCCTTGCCCACTTCGGACGTGATGCTGACGCTGCCTTTCAGGCTCTTGATGTTGGTGCGCACCACGTCCATGCCCACGCCGCGGCCGGAGATGTCGGTAATGGCTTCCGCCGACGAAAAGCCGGGCGCGAAAATCAGCTCGCGGGCCTCACGCTCGTCCATGGCTTTCGCCTCATCCGGAGTGATGACGCCTTTACGGATGGCCACTTCCTTCATCTTTTCGGGGTCGATGCCTTTGCCGTCGTCCTCGATCTCAATGGCCACGGAGTTGCCCTTGTGATAAGCCCGCAGCCAGACGCGGCCCTTGACGTCTTTGCCCGCGGCTTTGCGCACTTCTTCCGGTTCCACCCCGTGATCCACGGAGTTTCGGATGAGGTGCACCAAAGGGTCGCCGATGACTTCGACCACGCTCTTGTCGAGTTCCGTATCCTCCCCTTCCATAATCAGCTCGACCTCTTTGCCGCTCTTGCGGGAAAGATCGCGGACCAGGCGGGGAAAGCGTGAAAACACCGAGGCCACGGGCACCATGCGCACTTTCATGATCGTGTCTTGCAGATCGTCGGAAATTCGGGCCATGGCGTAGGTGGTTTCGGACAAATCCTGGGCGATGCGCGTGACGTCGACCTCGTCGGTGTCCTCCAATTGGCGGGCGATCATGGTGTAGCGGTTGCGGTTGATGATCAGCTCGCCGATCAGGTTCATCAGGTGGTCCAGCTTTTCATGGTCCACCCGGATGGTGGACGAAGTTTTGCCGGCATGGTCGTCGCCGGCCTTGGCGGGAGCGGCGGCAGCGGGTTTTGCCCCCGATTGGGCCGCCGGCTGAACCGCGGGTTGAACCCTAGGTTGAGCCTGGGCCGCCGGCGCTGCCGGAGCAGGGGCTGGCGCGGGTTTCTCCGGCATGGGCGCAGCCGGAGCCGGGACCTGCGGCTTCGCGGGGGCGGCTTCTTCCGGCGCGATCGCTGCTTGTGCCGGTTTTTCCGGAACATCCCCGGCAAGCATTTTTCCCATGGCCCCGCGCAGCATGTCACGCAAAATGGCGCACTCCTGGTCCAGAAGGTCCACCATCAGCGAAAAATCAAGATCGGAATCGCGGGCTTTGTCCACAAGGCCCGCGGTGCGTTGCGCGTAGACTTTCAGTTCTTCAAGCCCCATGTAGCCGGAACAGTTCTGCAGAGCGACCAGGCTGCGATACAGCGCATCTATATAATCACGGTTGGACCCGTCCGCGTGCAGCTCTCTCAGCGCGATTTCGATGCTGTTCAACTGCTGGTTGACAGTGTCGGCAAAAATCGCAACATCATCGCCGCCGGTCTGCGCCGCGGGTGCGGACGTTTCGCTTTTTGCTTCGACGGCGGGCGCGGCCTGCCCGTGGCGCAGACTGTCCGGCAGTTCAATGTTGCCCCCGGCCATGGCCTGACGCAGTTTATCCAACAGTTCCGAGGTATCGAAAGGAGTGACCTTTGCCGTCGCGGTATCTATGCGGTTGATCAGCGCGTCCAGCACGTCAACCACCAGAAGCAAAAGATCCACCAACTCGCGGGAAACGCTCTTTTCGCCGTGACGCACGGCATTGAGCAGGGTTTCTCCTTCGTGGGTCGCGCTGTTCAATTCCTGGTAACCAATAATTCCGGAGTTGCCTTTCAGGTTGTGGAAATAGCGAAACAGGTCATTGACCATATCCCCCTGGTCAGGGTGTTTTTCCAGCTCCAAAAGGCCTGAACTCAGGCTGGACGTATTTTCTCGCGCTTCCTCAATAAAATCTTTCAGATGCCCCTCGCCGAAAGCTGTCAGCGCATAAGACGCCGCCGGCGCGCGCGAGGCGATCCAGGCTTCGGAATTGACTGCGCCGGGCTGCGAATCGCCCTTGCCCGCCGCAGAAGAGGGAGCCGGAGCAACCAAAGGCTCGACCTGCGTCGGGACAAGTTCGGGTTCAGGTTCGAGCGCCGCGGCCTTGGCAACGACCGGACCGGCGCTTGCGCCGCCGCCGGCCAGCAGGGCGTCAAGCGTGGCTATAATGGGCGCGGTGTCCACGGCGCCTTCGGTATTGTCGCGCTCAAGGCTGTCGATCATCTGGCGCAGGGCGTCGGTAGAAGACAAAATGACATCCATGATTTCCGAAGTGACGGACATGGTGCCCTTGCGTAATTCGTCAAGAATGCTTTCAGCCTTGTGCGCCAGGCCGTTCATCTTGTTCAGTCCCAGAAAGCCCGAAGCCCCCTTCAGCGAATGCATGGGACGGAATATTTCATTCAGCAGGCCGAGATTGTCCGGAGCCTTTTCCAGTTCCAGCAAGTTCGGTTCGATCGTCTCAAGATGCTCTTTTGCTTCAATAATAAAATCAGCAAAAATTTCCGGATCAAAATCCTGACTCATAGCCCCACCTCATTCCTGTCGAAAAACACCCCTCAACCCAACAACATCTTTATATTTTTAACCATTTTATCAGGCTGAGCCGGTTTTACCATATACAGATTCGCGCCAAGGCTGATGCCCTGCTGGATGTCTTTTTCCTGCCCTTCAGTCGAAAGAACCACAATGGGCACATCCCGGTACGCCGCCTGTTCGCGGACGGTTTTTATAAAAGTGAACCCGTCCATGCGCGGCATATTGACGTCTGATATGATCAAATCAATGTTTCCCGCCGCGTACAATTTTTCCAGCCCGTCCAGGCCGTCTTCAGCGGTGGTTATGGTGAAGCCCTCTTTCTTCATGATAAACGCGACCAGATTCCGGACGGTTTTGGAGTCATCAACAATCAAAATATGCTTGCTCACGGCGCGCTCCTCTGCGGTGCTATCTGCGGATCACTGTCTCTATGATTCTGTCCACGGAGACAATGCCGATAAGATTATCATTCAATTTAAGCAGTCCGGAAACGAAATCGACGTTAATGCCGAGCCGGGTTTCGACCGCCCAGTCAATATCCGTCTGGGGCACGCGATACATGGTGTGCACCCGCTCGATCATCAAGCCCATCTGCAACCCTTTGCGGCGACAGACGATAATGAAGCGGTCTCCGTCTTTTCTTCCGTCGTTGACCCCCAGTAGATCTCGCAGCCGGATGAGCGGCGTCACTTTTCCCCGCAGGTTGATGACCCCCGCGACAAAAGAAGGCGCGGCCGGAAGTTTCGCCGGGGTGGAAAAGCGTATACCCTCCTGCACGGTCAGCGTCGGCACGACGAATTCTTGCTCGCCCAGAAAAAAACCTACCATCAAAAGCTCC
>JAVBRE010000223.1:0-5329 GCA_031548325.1 Desulfovibrionaceae bacterium | reverse complement strand
GCCCAATACTCTTTTCCCCTTGCTCACCGTGCTGACCCTGTCGGGGGCGCAAGCGTCCCCGACAGCAGCAACGCTGATCGGCCCGGTCATGCTGACCCTGCCTTTGGCGCGGCTGGGGTCCTATCTGGAAGAGCGGCACAGAAGCTGGCAGATCGCGGGATATAACCGCATATTGCAGCGCTTCCATGACGGAGCCTCACCCGAAGACGCGGCCGCATGGTCGGTGGGGCTGTCGCTGCTTCAGCTTTTTGCTTTGAACTTTTGCGTGTTTTTCAGCGCGACATACCTGTGCTTGCTGGCGGCGGACATCATCACCGTGTGGCAAAAAGAGCCGCCCGCCGTCGCGGGAGTGACCTGGCCCGTTCTCTGGACCATAGGAACCGTCGGGGGCCTTCTGGCCTTGCGCATCCGCCGCGCGTACCTGACCTTTGTCGCGGGCTGCGCGACAGTGGTCGCGGCAACGCTGCTGCTGTAAGGTCAACCGTCCCTGAAACTCCAGAGTTTGTACCCGAAATAGTTGCCCAGGGCGATGGCCGGCAAGGTGACCGCGTAGGCGCTTATGCGGCCCCAACCCAGATGGATGAACAGTTCCATGGCAAAAAGCCCCAGTGCAAGGCCCAGCGCGTTGACGGTCGCAAAACGGATCAGCGGGGCGGGGCCTTTGCTTTTGGCTTGAAATACCCAGATCTTGTTGCCGAAATAGCTGAAAGTGCAGGCCAGAGCCCAGGAAAGAACCCTGGCGCCGGACAGGGGCAATAAAAAACTGGCGGGCAGGTAAACGCAAAAATCCACCAGCGTGTTGGCAAAGCCCACGCAGCAGAATTGCACGAATTCCAGCGGATCGAAGTAACGCGCGCCGAAAAGACGAGTGCCTACACGCAGCAGCGGCGCAAGAAAGGCGGCCAGTTTTCGGATTGCTTCCGGGGGAGGCGACTTTTCCGGACTCACGCCGCGGGTCCGTCAAACGAAAGCAGAGCGTGGTCGCGAAAACAGTTGCCGGTCAGGTTTCGGGAAATAAAACGCAAAGACGCTTTTTCCGCCGCGCAGATTTCTTTCACGTCCCGGCGGCGCATGGTCAACACCGGGTTGTCTGAACGGATGCGCTTATACAGGGCGTGCTTACCTGAAAAAGCTTCGCGCACCTTGTCCACAAACATTCCGGAAAGCAAACCTCCCCAGAGAACGCCCGTGATGTCTTTGATCAGGTTGTAATCGGTCAGAAGGTCCGCGATCAGCATGCGGCAGCCGGGAGCGGCTATTTTGCGGGCATTGCGTATAAGGGTCTGCAACTCGTCAAGGGATTTGTAATACTGCGCCACGCTGACGCACAGAATGCGGGTAGGCGGCTTAAGGGACAGGCTGTCTATGGCCAGGTAGTCTTGCGGCAAAGTTTGAAAACGCAAGTTACCCGTCGTGCCATATCGCGCGATGGATTCTTCAATGCAGGCAGCGGAAGTGTCAAGCCCTATGCCTTCACGAATGCGGGAGGCGAGCGCCGCGAGGACATGCCCCTTGCCGCAGCCGATGTCGAGAACCACATCGTCAGGGCCGAAAGGGATTTCACGAATGATCTGGTCGGCGAAAAAGAACGCCTGTTTGCGCCAGAATTCACCGGACATGGTGTCTTTGCGGTTCCAATAATCAATCCAACCGGCCATAGTATCTCCGTTAGAGCACTGCTCTAGGGTCAAAAGGCTCTAAAACTGACCACGGCGATGCCGTCGGCGGTCTGTTCCAGCGTGTACACGGGGGTGTCGATATAGGGGGTCAGCGTCTCATCGGGTTTCAGGGGACGTCCAGGTCTTACATACACGCCGTAAATTTTCAGTTGTTCATAGCCCCAGCGCCAGTTGCGCGTCAGCGGCACGGAAACCATGCGTTCGATCAAAGGGTAACGGCGCGCGGGAACAACGGCCAAGGGCGTCTGCCCGACGCTGCCTTTGAAAATGACGGCCGTGGAATCGGTTTCCGCTATGAAGCGGGAAAGCCCCTGGGCCATGAAGGCTATGCGGCTGCGTTCCCAGTTGTTCTGCGCGGCCAGAAGGTTGCCGTAAACCTGGGCGAAAATGATGAGCTGCAAACATAAAAAAATTTGCAGCCCGCGAAAAATGAATATGACTCCTTTGCGCGTAACGGCGCCGTGCAGCGAAAGCAGCATCAGCGATATGACCACGCCGAAGCCGTACAAGGTGCGCGGCGACCAGACAGGGTCCTGCAGCACGATTTGGACCCCCAGAGGAGTCAGCAGAAAACAGAACAGCAAAAGAAAAAAAAGCGCCAGTCGGATAAGGGCCGAAGGGCCTATATAGCGGAAGCCGCGCAACCAGCGGCCGAGCAGAAACAGAACGAACCAGGCCAGAATAAAAAACAGCAGCCAACCAAGCCCGTTTCCGCTCCAGTCCGTATACAGCAGGCGCGCATAGGCGACACAATTGTCAAAAACCTCGACGGGCAGGTCGCGCAAAGGCGGCACGGTGCAATGCAAAGAAATATAATCGGCGTACTGGTCTTTGCGAAACCATAAAGAGGCCTGGGCCGCATAGGCGCCGGCCCCCGCGAGAAAGGGCAGGGCCAGACTGAAGAAGGTCCGGATCAAATCCGTGTTTTTTTTTCGGGAAACGAGGCGGACCAGAAAAATATATCCGCTGACGCTGAGGTACGCGGCCAAAGTCGCCTGGTATATGGAAGCGCTGCAAAAAAGGCAGAGCGTGGCTGTGATGAAAAAGAGCTTCGGCCGTCGCCGGAAGAACAAGAAAGGGACGATGGCCAGCAGCATGGCCAGCGCCATTTGCGGGGCGTCGAATTTATAGGAAAGATTTTCCAGGCCATATGGGGAAAGTCCCAGCGGAACGGTAGCCAGAAGAGCCCATATGCCCGGCCGCACACGAAGGGACACGCACAGGCACAAGGATGCGGCGGCCAGGAAGGCTGCGGCGAGAATCTGAGTGAAAGGGGATGCGTCGACAGTGCCGCCGCCCAGGTAAAAAAGCCAGGAAAAAAGTTCGGCCATGGGCCGGGCGGCCACGAACCAGTCGGCATACCCGTACAGCGCGCGGCCTATGTCGTCGAGGTACAGACGGTTGGCCCGCAGAATGGAAAAAATGCCCAGACAGTAAATTGCCAGCAGAATGCAAAAAGCGCGCAGCAGAAGGCGTTTTTTTTCCGCAGAAGTACAGGGTGGCGCTATGCTCATATTTGCTCGTATTCCGGTGCCGGATGAGTATTGCTGCATACCAGTTTTGATCTGCAAACGCCAGCGTAAAAGCTGTCCATCCGTTGACAAGCCTGATTGCGCGGTCTATAGAAATTTGTTCGTTCCGTCTATTTGCGCCCGCGAAATCACGCCGTCAAAGGCCTTGGCGGACGCGTCGTTTGGAGTATGCAACTTTATCCAGAGGCAAGGAGAGGATCATGGCAATTTTAGGCCTTTTGTTCGCGTTGGCCTGCGCAGGTTTCGCGATCCACCACGGTATGAAATCCAGCAGAGAAATTCTGGAACTGCCGGACGGCGATGAGCGCATGCGAGAAATCGCCGGGGCCATTCAGGAAGGCGCAAGCGCCTATCTGAAGCGGCAGTACACCACCATAGCCATGGTGGGTGCGGCGCTTTTCATGCTGCTCTGGGTTGCCCTGAGCTTCAGCACGGCCCTCGGCTTCGCCATTGGCGCGGCCCTTTCGGGCGCCGCCGGTTTCATCGGCATGAACGTGTCTGTCCGGGCCAACGTGCGCACGACTGAAGCGGCCAAAGAAGGCCTTTCCGCCGCGCTGGACGTCGCGTTCAAAGGCGGCGCCATCACGGGCTTTCTCGTGGTGGGCCTGGGTCTGGCCGGAGTCGCCGGGTATTACTTTCTGCTGAACCTTTTCAGCGGTTCCACGCCGCCTGTCGATGTGATCAAGCCTTTGGTGGGCCTTGGTTTCGGCGGCTCCCTGATTTCCATTTTCGCGCGTCTGGGCGGCGGCATCTTCACCAAGGGCGCCGATGTGGGCGCGGATCTTGTGGGCAAGGTGGAAGCCGGCATTCCTGAAGACGATCCCAGAAACCCCGCCGTCATCGCCGACAACGTGGGCGACAACGTAGGCGATTGCGCCGGCATGGCCGCGGACCTTTTTGAAACCTACGCCGTGACCATCATCGCCACCATGCTGCTGGGCGCGCTGATGATCAAGGGGGCGGAAGCGCGGGCCATCGCCTATCCTCTGGTTCTGGGCGGCTTTTCCATCATCGCTTCCGTTGTCGGTTGCCGTTTCGTGAAAGTGGAAAGTGACGGCAAGATTATGAAAGCCCTGTACAAAGGCCTGATCGTGGCCGGCGTCATCGCCGTCTTCGGTTTTTATCCCATTACGGTGCTGTTTATGCCCGGCGACGCGCTGCAAGCTTCCATGGGCCTCACTTCCGGCGCCCATGCCCGCCTGTACGGCGCCGCTCTGATGGGCCTGGTGCTGACGGGCCTTATGGTCTGGATCACCGAATACTACACGGCCACGGAATACAAACCCGTGAAGTATCTGGCTGAATCTTCTCAGACCGGTCATGCCACCAACATCATCGCGGGTCTGGCCCTGTCCATGCGCTCCACGGCCCTGCCCGTGCTGGCCGTGTGCTTCAGCATCTATGCCGCCTATACCATGGCCGGGCTCTACGGCATCGCCATTGCCGCCACGTCCATGCTTTCCATGACCGGCATCATCGTGGCCATTGACGCATACGGTCCCATCACCGACAACGCCGGCGGCATCGCGGAAATGGCGGAGTTGCCCGACTCCGTGCGCGCCGTGACCGACCCCCTGGACGCTGTGGGCAACACCACCAAGGCCGTGACCAAGGGTTATGCCATCGGTTCCGCCGGCCTGGCCGCCCTGGTGCTTTTTGCCGACTACACTCACGCCCTGGAAGCCGCCGGCCGCAAAATCAGCTTTGACCTCTCCAATCCCGCCGTAATCATCGGTCTGTTTATCGGCGGCATGGTTCCTTACATCTTCGGCGCCATGGCCATGGAAGCCGTCGGCCGGGCCGCCAGTTCCGTGGTCAACGAAGTGCGCCGTCAGTTCCGCGAAATTCCCGGAATTATGGAACGCACAGCGAAGCCCGATTATTCGCGCACCGTAGACATGCTGACCCAGTCCGCCATCAAGGAAATGATCGTGCCGTCCCTGCTGCCCGTGCTGGTTCCCGTGCTTGTGGGGCTCGTCCTGCGCTGGCTCATGGGGCCTGACGCCGGCGTACAGGCTCTGGGCGGGGTGCTGATGGGTTCCATCGTGACCGGCATTTTTGTCGCCGTCTCCATGACCACCGGCGGCGGCGCCTGGGACAACGCCAAAAAATACATCG